>NZ_CAHJWH010000013.1 GCF_903642205.1 Caulobacter sp. S45
CCCGGCGCGAGGCCTTGCCGCCGCCGCCCCCGCCCTCGGCCGGACCGGTGGCCTGGGTGCAGATGACCGAACACGGAGCCGAGGTGCGGGTGGTGCGGCCGGGCGCCCTGTGTCCCATCGCCCGGGTGGACGGGCGCACCCTGTCGCTCCGGCCCCGCGCCACCGCCGATGACCGCTTTCCCCTGGTCTGCAGCGCGCCCCTGCAGCCGGGCGCGCGCACCGTGGAGGTGGTGGGGCGCAACCTGGTCGCGCCCCGGCCCGTGGTGCGGCGGATGGTGGTGTTCGCCGACACCGGATGCCGCATCAAGGGGCCGCTGGTGCAGGCCTGCAACGACCCGGCCGCCTGGCCCTTCGCCGAGGTCGCCCGGCGCGCCGCCGCCCGCCACCCCGACCTCGTGATCCACATCGGCGACTACTATTATCGCGAGTCCGCCTGTCCCGTCGGCGACCTGCGCTGCGCCGGCAGCCCGTCCGGCGACCGCTGGGACGCCTGGGCGGCGGACTTCTTCGATCCCGCAGCCCCGCTGCTGCAGGCGGCGCCCTGGGTGTTCGTGCGGGGCAATCACGAGAGCTGCGCCCGGGGCGGCGTCGGCTGGTTCCGCCTGCTTGACGCCGCGCCCGCAGCCAAGGCCTGCCCGGCCGAGGCCAGCGCCTGGACCGTCCCAATAGGCGGGCTGAACCTCTACGTCCTGGACAGCGCCGACACCGTGGACGAGAGCGCGCCGCCCGCCCGGGTGGCCGCCTTCGCCGGACAGCTCTCCGCCTTGGGCTCCGCCCTGGCGAGGCAGCCGGGCTGGATCGTGGTGCACCGGCCGATCTGGGGGCTGGCGCCGGTGGTGCGGATCGGCCCGCTCGGCCCGGTGAGCGTCCCGCTGAACGCGACGGAGCAGGCGGCGGTGAAGGGGCGGGACCTGTCGGCGGTCGCCCTCGTCCTGTCCGGCCACATCCACCATTTCTCCAGCTTCGACTTCGCGGCGAAGCGGCCGGCCCAGCTGGTGGTGGGCACCGGCGGCGACATCGGCCTGCCGGCCGACACCCCGCGGATCACCCGCGACGAGGTGCTGCTGGACGGCCTGACCGCCGACCACGCCGAGTTCGACCGCTTCGGCTACATGGTGCTGGACCGGGTGGGTGACGGCTCCGATCACTGGCGGGGCGTCTTCTACGACGCCCAGGACCGGCCGGTGGTGGACTGCCGGCTGGAGGGCCGGCGGCTCACCTGCGCGCCCGCACTCCGCGCCGCCCGCTGACCACAGGCTGAAACTTACGAGCGAGTTGCGGATTGTGACAGACTCGGGGCGCATCGGCCCTCGAGTCTTGGTGGGCGCATGTCCGCTTCCCCCTTCGCCAGCTTCTTCATGGCCGGCTTCGAATGCTCCACCATGCGGCGCCGGGACGGACACCGCCTGGACCTGATCGAGGCCACCCACCACGACGCAAGGGTGGAGGCGGATTACCGCGCCTGCGCCCAGATGGGCATGGCGACGATCCGCGACGGGCTGCGCTGGCACCTGATCGAGCGCGCGCCGGGCGTCTACGACTGGTCAAGCTGGCGGCCCATGCTGCGCGCCGCCAAGGCCGCAGGCATCCAGGTGATCTGGGACATCTGCCACTATGGCTGGCCCGAGTTCCTGGACCTCTGGTCGCCGCCGTGGGTGGAGAGCTTCACCGCCTTTGCCGAGGCCGCGGCCCGCGTGTTTCGGGAGGAGACCGGCGAGGCGCCGCTCTGGTGCCCGGTGAACGAGATCAGCTTCTTCACCTGGTCCGCGGGCGATGTCGGCTACTTCTTCCCCGCCCACATCGGTCGGGGGCCGGAGCTGAAGCGCCAGCTCGTGCGGGCCGGGATTGCCGCTGCCGAGGCTTGCCTTCGCGTGGACCGGCGCGCCCGCTTCGTCTGGTGCGAGCCGCTGATCAAGATCGAGCCGGTCGCTCACCTCCCCGTGGAAGACGCCGATCGCCTGCATGCCGGCCAGTTCGAGGCCTTCGACATGATCGCGGGTCTCCGCGACGCGGACCTGGGCGGCCGGCCCGGATTGCTCGACGTGGTGGGGCTGAACTACTACCCGCATAACCAGTGGTATTTTGAGGGCCCTACCATCCCCATGGGCCACCACGCCTATACGGACATGAGCGAGCTGCTGGCGGCGACGGCGCGCCGCTATGATCGGCCCATCCTGATCGCGGAGACGGGCGCCGAGCGCAACGCCCGCGCCCCCTGGCTTCACTACGTCTGCGAAGAGGTGCGCGCGGCCATGGCGGCGGGCGCCGACATCCAGGGCGTCTGCCTTTATCCGATCCTGGCCTATCCGGGATGGGACAACGACCGGCACTGCGACGTCGGCCTGTTCGGCACGCCTGAGGGGGGCGGTGACCGCACCCTCTACAAGCCGCTTGCCCAGGAGCTGCGGCGCCAGGAGCGGGCCTTCGAGCCCGTCCACGCCCGCCGCGCGATCCGTCGCCCCGTCCTTCCCGCACAGCTGGAGACCGCTTGAGACCGGGCGAGGAAGGTCCATATCGGACCTATGATCCGTGACACCCCTGCCGCCACAGAGGCGGGCGGCCTCGCCGGCGTGCTCGCTGCGGCCGGCGTCACGCCAGCGGGGTCCCGCGGCCTGCCGCCGGTGCATCTCTGGCATCCGGCCCACTGCGGCGACATCGACATCCGCATCGCTCGGGACGGAACCTGGTTCCACAACGGTTCGCCCATCGGGCGCGCGCCGCTGGTGCGCCTGTTCTCCACCGTGCTGCGCAAGGATCCCGACGGCTACCACCTGGTCACGCCGGCGGAGAAGCTGCGCATCCGGGTCGACGACGCGCCCTTCCTCGCGACCCGAGTGGACCGGCTTGGGACCACGCTGCGCTTCCTGACCAACGTCGGCGACGAGGTCGACGCAGGCCCCGACTATTTCATCACGGTCGAGGCGGGAGCTGCGGGCGAGCCCGCACCCTACCTGCACGTCCGCCGAGGGCTGATGGCCCGCCTGACCCGACCCGTATTCTACGAGCTGGTGGACATGGCCGAGACCCGCACGACCCCGTTGGGCGACGTGCTGGGCGTCGAGAGCGACGGCGCCTGGTTCGCGCTCGGGGCGCCGGGGGCGGCTTGAACGCACCCTTGACGGCGGCGTATGCGGCGGCCACCCCCGGCTCCCCAGCCGAAGTGCTCGAGCCTTGGATCGCCGCTCGGCTTCACCCTCTCTCCAGCGCGCCCGTCTCAGGCGCGCGGACGCGGTTCGATCTTGACGCCGCGGGCGACGCGATCCCCGAAGCCCTGGCCGCCACCGTTCCCGCCGCGGTGCTGATCGCCCTGGTGGAGCGTGAGGACGGGTTGAACCTCATCCTGACCCGCCGGGCGGATACGCTCAGCCGCCACTCCGGCCAGGTGGCCCTGCCCGGCGGCCGGACGGAGCCGGGCGAAGCGGCCTGGACCGCAGCGCTGCGGGAGGCGGAGGAGGAGATCGGCTTGCAGCCCCGCTTCGTACGGACCATCGGCCTCTGCGACACCTACCGGACCGGCACCGGGTTCGAGATCACGCCCGTAGTGGCCTTCGTCGCGGCCGGCTTCACCCTGACGCCGTCCGCGGCGGAAGTCGCGGAGGTGTTCGAGACGCCGTTCACCTTCCTGATGAATCCCGCCAACCATGAGGAGCGCGTCTGGAACAGTCCCCAGGGCGCGCGCCGCTACTACGCCATGCCGCACCAGGACCGGCTGATCTGGGGCGCGACGGCGGGCATCCTGCGTGCGCTCTGGGAGCGGCTGTTCGGCGAGGACGCCGTCAGCCCCGATAGCCCGCCGCTCGCCGCAGCCGATCGTTGATCGCCTCTCCCAGGCCATGGTGCGGGACCGGCGCGACGGCGATGGCGGTAGGCCGGGTGCGGTCGGCTTCGCGGAGGCAGGCGAACAGCCGGGCGGCGGCTTCGCGGAGGTCCGCCGTGACGCTCAGGTTCCAGACGCGCTCACCTTGGGGCGCGTTAGGGCCGAAGGCCAGGAAGGCTTCTCCCGGTTCCGGGCTCCGGGCGTTCAGACGCACCGGCGCGTCCGGGGCGTAGTGCAGCGCCAGCCGGCCCGGCGAGCGCAAGGCATCGGCCGGCGCCTCCTCAAGCTCGCCGACGACGCTGATCAGCTCCCCCCGGGTCAGCCCACCCGCACGAAGGATGGCCGGCCGCTCGCCGAGCAGCGAGACGACGGTGGATTCCAGGCCCACCCGGCAGTCGCCGCCTTCAAGCGCCAGGGCTGCCGAGCCGCCGGTCTCCTCCAGTGCATCGCGCATCCGGGTGGGGCTGGGCCGACCCGAGCGGTTGGCGGAAGGCGCCGCCACCGGCCCGCCGAACGCCTGCAGCAGCGCCAGGGCGACAGGATGGTCCGGGACGCGCACGGCCACGCTGTCCAGCCCCCCTCGGGCCAGATCGCAGGCTCCACCGGGACGGGCCTTCCCGATCAGCGTCAGAGGCCCAGGCCAGAAGGCCTGGGCCAGCGTCACGCCCAGGGACGGCAGCTCGGCGATCTTCATGGCCGCCGCGAGGTCCGGCACGTGGGCGATGAGCGGGTTGAAGCGGGGGCGTCCCTTGGCCTCGAACACGCGGGCCACGGCGGCGGGGTTGCGGGCGTCCGCGGCCAGGCCGTAGACGGTCTCTGTCGGCATGATCACCAGTTCGCCGCGGGCGAGCGCCGCCGTGGCCGCAGCGATCTCGTTCACCGGCTCTTCTTGGCCACCAGCCTCAGCGAGACCTGCACCAGGGGGTCCACCGGCGCGGGCGAACGGAACGGCCCCTCGCCGATGCCGAAGGTGCGCCGATCCAGGGTGAGGGTGGACTGCATGCGTCCGTCGTCATGGCTGATCACCACGGTGAAGGGCACGGTAGTGCGCCAGGCGACGCCGCGGATGTGCACGTCGGCGCTGGCCTGGTAGCGGCCCGGCCCCGTCTGGGTGATGAGTCTGGTGACCATCGTCGCCTGGGGAAAGGCCGTGGTCGCGAGCCACTCGGAGTTGGGCAGCGCTGCGTCCTTGATCGGCTGGCCGGTGAGGGCCGAGGTCGTGTCCACGGTGAGGGTGGCGCGCGAGGTGGCCAGGTTGTGCGGGTCGAAGGCGATCTGGGCGTCCCAGCTGCGGAACACCCCGTCGAAAGGCTGGCCGTTCATCACCGCCCGGAAGGTCAGGCGTGACGCCGCCTTGTCCACGGTCCAGACCGGCGCCGCCTTGGTGGGGGTGGCGGTGCGGGCGCTGTGCTTCGCCGGCCCCGCCGTCACGGTGGCGGTGGGCGTCTGCACGGGAGAGGCGACGGCGGCGGGTCTGGCCGCGCCGGTGGCCGCGACCGGCGACGCCAGGCTGTTGGACTTGCGAGGCGCCCGGAGCAGCAGCGCCGCGACGGCCACGAGCACCGCCGCCAAGGCGAGCAGACCGGCCAGCAGCCCCTTCCTCAACTTGGCCGCCCCTCTTCGCTCCACGCCGTCAGTGTCATCCGAACATGCGGCGGCTGGATTGCCAACGTGATAGATTTATCCTTCAGCGCGCCGAAGTCTTGAATTCCGTCTCGATGGCGAGGCTGACCTCGTCACCGACCATGGGCGCGTACTTGCCCGCGCCGTACTCGGAGCGGCGCACGGTGGCATCGGCGGAGAAGCCCATCCGCACCGCCTTCTCCTGCGGCGAAGGCGCGAAGCCGTTGAACACCACGTCCAGCGTCACCGGGTGAGTCTGGCCGTGCAGGGTGAGATCGCCCACCACCTCCCCGCGCCCCTCGCGCTCCGGCTTGACCGCGTTCGAAACGAAGCTGATCGTGGGGTACTTGGAGGCCCCCAGCACGTCCTCGGCGATCTGGTGGTTAAAGGCCGGATCGCCGGTGTCCACCGATGCGGAGTCGATCTCCACCTGCAGCTTGGAGGCCTCGGGCCGGGCGGGGTCGAAGCTGAACCCACCCCGCACTCCGCTCATACGGAAAGTGTAGGACGACAGACCGAGATGCGACACCTTCAGGATCACGCTGGTATGCGCCGGATCGAGGGCGTAGGCGCCCGCGGGCGCTGCGGCGTAGTCGGTGGAGATGGCCTGCGCCGCCGCAGGCTGCAGGGCTGCTGGCCCAATGGCGAGCAGGAGCGGCAGGGCGGCGGCGCGGAAGGCGGGCGTCATCAAGGCCTCGGCGATGCACGGCAAGGAGTTCGCCGCGCGCTCAACGCCTAAAGCACAGGTCCACCAACCGCGGCGGTTTGATGGCGCCCTCAGACCTGGGCCAGCATGTAGTCGGCCGAGGACACCTCGAAGGCGCCGCCTTCCTCCACGTTCAGCTTGTCCACCACCCCGTCCTTCACCACCATGGAGTAGCGCTGCGAGCGCGGGCCCATGCCGAACTTGGAGCCGTCCAGCTCCAGCCCCAGGCTCTTGGCGAAGGCGCCGTTGCCGTCGGCGAGCATCATGACCTGGTCGCCCACGTCCTGCGATTTGGCCCAGGCGCCCATGACGAAGACGTCGTTGACGGAGGTGCAGGCGATGGCATCCACGCCCTTGGCCTTCAGATCGGCGCCCTTCTCCAGGAAGCTTGGCAGGTGCTTTGCCGAGCAGGTCGGGGTGAAGGCGCCCGGCACTGCGAACAGCGCCACCGTCTTACCCCCGAACACGTCGGCGGTGGTCTTGGGCTCGGGGCCGGAGCCGCCCATGGTCATGAAGGTGGCCTCGGGCAGCTTGTCGCCAACCTTGATCGTCATTGCGGACCTCTTCGAGTGGTGGGCGGGCAATACGGCGCAGCGCGCGCCCCCGCAAGCGGTGCGCCGCCTTGCATCGCGCGCCCGCTCGCCCATGATAAGCGGATGAGCGGACCTGATCCCGACGGCGACTTCCTGGCCGGGCGCATGCTGATCGCCATGCCGGGCATCGGCGACCCGCGCTTCGAGCGCGCAGTGATCCTGATGTGCGCCCACTCCGCCGACAACGCCATGGGCGTGACCGTCAACCATCCCCTGAACGGGCTGTCGCTCGGCGAGCTGCTGGAGCGGCTGGGGGTCGAGCAGAAGGCCATCCGCATGCAGCAGGCGGTTCTGGCCGGGGGTCCGGTGGATCGCGAGCGTGGCTTCGTCATCCACACCGCCGATTACGCCACAAGCGACAGCACCGTGGCCGTGAACGAGGATCTGTCGCTGACCCCCACCCGGGAGGTGCTTGAGGCCATGGCCGACGCCGACAGGCGACCGCGACACTCCATCCTGGCGCTCGGCTGCGCCACCTGGGGTGCGGGTCAACTGGAACAGGAGATCCGCGAAAACGTCTGGCTCGCCTGCGAGGCCGACGAGAACATCGTCTTCGACGAGAACCACGAGACCAAGTGGACCCGGGCCCTGGCCAAGATCGGCGTCCGCGCGGACCACCTCTCGGCGCAGGCGGGAAGCGCGTAGCCTCTTCGCCCTCCCCTCGAAGGGGAGGGGCAGGGTGAGGTGAGTCCACGGCGTTTGTGGAAGAACGGGGGTGGCTCCTCCCATATCCTTCCGTCTACCGCAGCGGTCACACTCCACCCCGCCCTCCCCGTCGAGGGGCGGGAGAGATCATCCCTCCCCCCTTATTTTCCCGAACAGCAGGTGGTCCCGCCACTGCCCATCGATCTTCAGATAGCCCTTCGCACGTCCCTCAAGCTCGAACCCGGCCTTCAGCAGCAATCGTCGCGACGCTTCGTTGTCGGGGCAGCAGGCGGCTTCCAGCCGATGCAGGCCAAGGCGGCCGAAGGCGAAGCGGGCCACCGCCTGCACCGCCTCCAGCGTGTACCCCCGCCTTGAGTGCGGCTCGCCGATCCAGTAGCCGAGCGTGCCGGTCTGTGCGACGCCGCGCAGGATGTTGCGCAGCGTGACGCCGCCTACCAGCACGTTGTCGGTGATGCGAAACACGAAGAAGGCGTGACCCTGGCCCAGGTCCTGGTCGCGCTGGTAAAGCGCCAGCCGGCGGCGAAAGGCGGCGCGGGTCAGGTCGTCCGATGGCCAGGTCGGCTCCCAGGGCTGCAGGAAGCCCTGGCTGTCGTGGCGCAGCGTCGACCAGGCCTGGAAGTCGCCCATGCGCGGCGCTCGCAGGCGGACGCGCTCGGCCTCCACCGCGAACCCGGAATCGGCTGACATCCAGTCGAGCACCGCCATCGGTGACAGAGCCTACAGGATTTCCCGCTCCCGCGCGCGCGCTTCCTGCAGCCCGCGGCGGGCGAGCGCGTCCGCGCGCTCGTTCATGGGGTGGCCGGCGTGGCCCTTGACCCAGCGCCAGCTCACCTCGTGGCGGCTCCGGGCGAGGTCGAGCTCGCGCCACAGGTCCTCGTTCTTCACCGGCTTCTTGTCGGCGGTCTTCCAGCCCCGCGCCTTCCAGCCGGCCAGCCACTCGGTGATCCCCTGCCGCAGGTACTGGCTGTCGGTGTGCAGTTCCACCTTGCAGGGGCGGGTGAGGGCCTCCAACGCGCGGAGGGCGGCGGTCATCTCCATGCGGTTGTTGGTGGTGCGGGGCTCGCCGCCGCAGATCTCCCGCTCGCGCCCCTTGGCGGTGAGGATGGCGCCCCAGCCGCCCGGCCCCGGATTGCCGCTGCAGGCCCCGTCGGTGAAGATGATGACGTCGTCGTTCATGCCGAGTCTTTGGAGGCGAAGGGATCGTCGGTGAGGCGGCGGAAGAAGGCGAGCCGCGCCTCATACTCCATCGGGTCCTTGGGACGCACCATCGCGCCCGGCGGCGTAGCGCCCCAGTCCGCCAGCCGGGTCAGGAAGAAGCGCATCGCAGCGCCGCGGGCGAGCACGGGAAGCGCCGCTCGCTCCCGGACAGAGAGCGGCCGGAGCGTGTCGTAGCCCGTGATGAGCGCCGGGACGCAGTCGGGCTTGAACTGCCCGTCCGACGTGAAGGTCCAGGCGTTCAGGCAGATCGCCAGGTCATAGGCCAGCGCGTCGGTGCAGGCGAAGTAGAAGTCGATGGCCGCCGAGAACCGCTGTCCGATGAAGAAGACGTTGTCGGGGAAGAGGTCGGCATGGATGGAGCCTCGCGGCAGCCCGGCCGGCCACCCGGCGCCCAGCGCGGCGAGGTCGGCGTGGATGTCCGCCGCCAAGCCCGGCCTTAGCCCGTCCGCCGCGGCGCCCAGGGGTTTGAACAGGGGCGCCCAGGTGGGTTGGCCTAGGGTGTTCTCGCGCTCCCCCGGAAAGTCGCGCCCCGCGAGGTGCAGTCTGGCCAGCCCGGCCCCCGCCTCGCGGCAGTGGGCCGGCGTGGGATGCTGCACCGCCACGCCGGTGAGGAAGCTGACCAGGGCCGCGGGCCGCTGCCGCACGGTCTTCAGCATCCGCCCCCGCCGGTCGGCCATGGGCGTGGGGCAGGGGAAACCCCGCTCCGCCAGCCAGCGCATCAGGTCGAGGAAATAGGGGAGATCGCCCTCCCGCACCCGCCGCTCATAGAGCGTCAGGATGAACCGTCCCCGTTCGGTCTCCAGCAGGAAGTTGGAGTTCTCCACCCCCTCCGCGATGCCCTTGCAGGAGATGGCCGGGCCGAGGTTGAAGTCGGCGAGGAGCGCTGTGAGGTCGTCCTCGTCGATGGGTGTGTAGACGGCCATGTGGGCGGCAGTGAGGGTGCGAATCCGAGCTGTCAACGGGCCCTACCGTCCCCGGGCGTCATCGCCAGCTGCGCGACCTACGCGAAACGCACCAGGCGAGCGCCGGGGAGGAGGTCGTAAGGAGCACGCCAACCTGGCAAGGCGGCCACGCGTTGCAGCCACGCGTGGACCGCGTGGTGGCTGGCGGGAAGGTCATAGCCCGTTTCATCCCCGGGATAGGACAGGTAGGCGCACATGGACACATCGGCGATGGTGGCCCTGTCGCCGGCTATGAAGGGGCGCGCACCCAACTGGCCTTCCACAATGCCCAGGAAGTCGTCCACCCGGGCGCGAAGATAGGCCTTCACCGCCGGATCGGACTTGGCGCTGAAGGTGCGCATGAAGCGGTAGGTCGCCATGTGCGCCGAGAGCTTCTGATTGTCCCAGAACAGCCAGCGGAGCACTTCGAACCGCTCGGCGTCGGTCTGGCCGGCGAACCGCCCATAGGTGCCGGCCAGGCGCAGAAGGATCGGACCCGTCTGGGTGAGGCGTTCGCCCTCGATCTCCAGGACGGGGATCTCGCCCATCGGGTTGACGGCGGCTCGCCACTGCGGCGTCCAGGTGATGCGCGCGCCGAAGTCGGTCCAGATCGGCTCGAACGACTCGCCGCACAAGGCGAGCATCAGGGCCAGCTTGTAGCTATTCCCCGACTCCGGGAAGTAATGCAGGCGGTAGCGGCTGACGCCCAGTTCTCCCGGGCCATGATTCACGCCGGCTCCGCCTCCTGCGTCAGCACGCGCGGCAGCTTGAAGGTGACCGTCTCGCGCGCCGTCTCGGCGACGTCGATGGAAAGGTCGAAGCGGGCGGCGAGCCAGTCCTGCACGCCTTCCACCAGCACCTCGGGGGCTGAGGCGCCGGCGGTGAGGCCGAGCACGCGGACGCCCTCGAACCAGGACGGGTTGATGCAGCCCGCGTCGTCGATGAGCCTGGCGTCACGGGCGCCGGCCTTCACCGCCACCTCCACCAGGCGCTGAGAGTTGGACGAGGTCGCGGAGCCCACCACCAGCACCAGGTCGCAGGCCGCCGACATGGCCTTGATCGCCTCCTGCCGGTTGGTGGTGGCGTAGCAGATGTCGCGCCCGTGCGGCCCGACGATGCGGGGAAAGCGGGTCTTCAGCGCCAGCATGATCTCCGCCGTATCGTCCATCGACAGGGTCGTCTGGGTGACGAAGGCCAGGTTGTCGGGATCGCGTGGCTCGACCCCCATGGCGTCCTCCAGGGTCTCCACCAGACGGATCGCGCCTTCGGGAAGCTGGCCGAGCGTGCCGTCCACCTCCGGGTGGCCGGCGTGGCCCACCAGGATGATCTCGCGGCCCGCGGCGTGGTGGCGCTCGGCGTCCAGGTGCACCTTGGAGACCAGCGGGCAGGTGGCGTCCAGATAGAACATCCGGCGCCGCTCGGCCTCGGCAGGGGCGGACTTGGGGACGCCATGGGCGGAGAAGACCACCGGGCGGTCGTCAGGGCAGTCGTTCAGGTCCTCCACGAACACCGCGCCGAGCTTCTTCAGCCGATCGACCACATGGTTGTTGTGCACGATCTCGTGCCGCACATAGACGGGGGCGCCGTACTTGGCGATGGCGCGCTCCACGATCTGGATAGCCCGGTCCACGCCGGCGCAGAAGCCCCGCGGGTTGGCCAGGATGACGGTCAGGCTCGGCCGCTGGGGCGCAAACGCGTTCATATCGCCAAATTAGGCTCCGGTGGCCCCCTGCGCTAGCGTCGCCACGGCTTTTCTGGCGAGTGGGCGTCCAAGCTCACGCGCCGGGTTCGTTGCGAGGGGCGCCACAAGCGGGTAGAACGCCGCCTAACGCGCCCCGCGGCGCTCCTTCCGTCCGGTGCCCCATGCGTCGCGCTCTCACCGTCGGCCTCAGCGCCCTGCTCCTCGCCGGTCTGCCGCTGGCCAAGTCCTACGCCCAGTCCTCGCAGAGCCAGGACGACCAGCGCCGCCAGGCCGAGGCCGACGAGGACGCCAAGAAGAAAGCCAAGGACAAGGAGTGGAAGATCGAGCAGCAGCCCCTGCCCGACCAGAAGAACGCCGGTCCCTGCCCCTTCACCAAGGTGCTCTACGACGCCAGCCGCTATGTGGAGCTGAAGGGCGGCCAGGAGGCGCCGGAGGCCGTGGGCTACACCGGCGAAATCCAGGGCCTGCAGGCGACCTGCCAGTACAAGGGCGCCGAGCCGATCGTCGAGCACCTGTCGGTGGGCTTCGCCTTCGGCAAGGGCCCGATGGCGAAGATGATGCACAAGGACTACCGCTACTGGGTGGCGGTTACGGTGCGGAACGTCGCCATCCTCGACAAGCAGTACTTCACCGTCTCCGCCGACTTCCCCCGCGGCATGGACCGGGTGAACTATGTCGACCACTTGGCGGACATCACCATCCCGCGCGCCAAGGCCGGGGTGAGCGGCGCCAATTTCGAGATCCTGGTCGGCTTCGACGTGACGCCGGAGATGGCGGAGTTCAACCGGCTGGGCAAGCGCTTCCGGGTGAACGCGGGGGGCGATGTCGAGGTGACCAAGACCGCGTCGGCGGCGGGGAATCCCGGCCCTAGATGACCGACCTGAAAGGGCGGCTGACGCAGGCGGTCGCGGCCGCCTTCGCCGCCGAAGGCTTGGCCCTCGAGCGGGCGGCCGTCTCCGTGTCCGACCGGCCGGATCTCGCCGACTTCCAGAGCAACAGCGCGCTCGTCATCGCCAAGGCGGCTCGCGCCAACCCGCGCGAGATCGCCGGGCGCGTCGCGGAGCGCCTGGCCGGCGACGCCGACCTAGCGTCGGTCGAGGTGGCCGGGCCTGGGTTCGTGAACCTGCGCGTCGCCGATCGCCTGCTGGCCGAGCGCGCGATGGAAGTGGAAGCGTCGCGCCTCGCAGGCGCCGCTCCGGTGGCCGAACCGCGCCGCGTGATGGTCGACTATGGCGGCCCCAACGTGGCCAAGCCTATGCATGTCGGGCACCTCCGCGCCTCGATCATCGGCGAGTCGATCAAGCGCATCTTCCGCTTCCGCGGCGACGAGGTGCTGGGCGACGCGCACTTCGGCGACTGGGGCTTCCAGATGGGCCTGCTGATCACAGCGCTGGCCGAGCGGGACTCTGCCTCGCCTTTCCTGGCCGAGGGCGCCGGGCCGTTCCCGGCGGCGAGCCCGGTGAGCCTGAAGGACCTGGAACGGCTCTATCCTACCGCGGCCGCCCGGGCCAAGAGCGAGCCGGAGTTCCGCGAGCGGGCGCGCCGCGCCACGGCCGAGCTGCAGGCCGGCCGCCCCGGCTATCGGGCGCTCTGGGCGCACTTCGTGGCGGTCAGCCGCGGCGCGCTGCAGCGGGAGTTCCACGCCCTGGGCGTCGAGTTCGACCTGTGGAAGGGCGAGAGCGACGCCGACCCGCTGATCGCCGGCATGGTCGACGAGCTGGCCGGGAAGGGCCTGCTGGTGGAGGACCAGGGCGCGCGGATCATTCGGGTGGTGCGCGAGGGCGACAAGCGCGAGCTGCCGCCCTTGCTGGTGGTGTCCTCCGAAGGCTCCGCCATGTACGGCACCACCGACTTGGCCACCATCGTGGACCGCCGGCGAAGCTTCGACCCGGCCCTGATCCTCTACGTCGTGGACCAGCGCCAGGCCGACCATTTCGAGCAGGTGTTCCGGGCCGCAGGGCTCGCGGGCTACGCGGCCGAGGGCGCGCTTGAGCACATCGGCTTCGGCACCATGAACGGCGCCGACGGCAAGCCCTTCAAGACCCGCGAGGGGGGCGTGCTCAAGCTGTACGACCTGATCTCCATGGCGACCGGCAAGGCGCGGGAGCGGCTTCACGAGGCAGGGCTGGGCGCCGAGCTACCGACGGCCGAGTTCGAGGCGACCGCGCACAAGGTCGCCATCGCGGCGCTGAAGTTCGCCGACCTGTCCAACCACCGCACCACCGCTTACGTCTTCGACCTGGACCGCTTCACCAGCTTTGAGGGCAGGACCGGGCCGTACCTGCTGTACCAGGCCGTCCGCATCAAGAGCCTGCTGCGCCGCGCCGAGGCGGAGGGCGCGGCCGCCGGCCAGATTCTGGTGCGCGACCCTGCCGAGCGCGAGCTGGCGCTCGCGCTCGACGCCTTCGCCGCCGCCGTGCAGGACGCCTATGACAAGCGTGCGCCGAGCTTTCTGGCCGAGCACGCCTACCGGCTGGCCCAGACCTTCTCCCGGTTCTACGCCGCCTGTCCGGTGCTCGCCGCGCCGGACGAGGCTCTGCGCGCCTCTCGCCTCGCGTTCGCGCGCACCACGCTGAAACAGCTGACGTGCGCGCTGGACCTGCTTGGCATAGAGACGCCGGAACGGATGTGACGCCGCCTGCGATGAACGTAGGCCGCAAGCGACAGGAAATACTGGGATGCGCTTCACCAAGGACCACGAGTGGGTGCAGGTCGAGAACGACACCGCGACCGTCGGCATCACCGCCTACGCCGCCGAACAGCTGGGCGACGTCGTGTTCGTGGAGCTGCCCGAGGTCGGCAAGACTCTGAAAGCCGGCGACAACCTGGCGGTCGTGGAGAGCGTGAAGGCGGCCTCGGACGTCTACGCGCCGGTTTCCGGCGAGGTGACCGAGGCCAATGGCGCTTTGGGCGATGCGCCGGAAACGGTGGGAGAGGCGCCTGAGAGCGCCGGCTGGTTCGCCAAGATCAAGCTGGCCGATCCCGCCGAGACCGAGAAGCTGATGGACAAGGCGGCCTACGAAAGCTTCCTGCAGACGCTCTGAAACGTGGCTGCTTGGTCCTGCCGGTCAGGGTCAGGGCGCATTAGCGACTTGCGGCTATACCCTGTTGCGATGGTGAAACCCGGCCCGGGTGAGGCGCTGAGGCGCGACGCATGATCAAGCGCATGCGCGGGATCTGGCGCGCCGTCCTGGTCATGCTCGGCCTGATCCTGATCCCGCTCGGTCTCGTGGGCGCGGTGCTGCCCACCCACCTGCTCGGCGTCCTGCTGGTGCTGGGCCTGATCCTGGTGCTGCGAAACTCGATCCGCTGGCGGCGCCGCTTCATTCACATCCAGCGGCGGTTCCCGCGTTACGGCTATCCGGTGCGCCGGCTGCTGCGAGGCGAGGTGCTGCCGGTGGTCTGGCACGAACTGCTGAGGAGCGAACGCTTCTTCATCCCTCGCCAGTGGCGCCGGCTGAGACGCACCCGCACCGCTTGGCGGCAGAGGCGCGCGCGGCTGAGGAGGACGGCTTGAGGCGTTCAGCGAAAACACCAGCCGCGTGATATCAAAGGCAACCGCCAGTGAACTGCTACAGCCCGGTCGCCTCTCTCCTCCTTGCCCGGAACAGGTCCGGGGGAAGAGAAGAACTTGTCGAAGTTCGACAGCTACAATGCGGTGAGGCGTTGCCGTTCGGCGCCTCGGACGCCTAGCTCTTCACCTTTACATAGCTCCCCGGCGCGTCCTCAATGACTGGCAGCGGTCCGGCCGCCGGATCGCGCGCCGGGACCTTTCCGCCCGAGCGCTCAGCCAGCCAGGCCGCCCAGTCCGGCCACCAGCTGCCCTTGTGCTCCTCCGCCTCCGCCAGCCAGTCCTCCACCGTCTGCGGCAAAGCGGTGTTCACCCAGTGCTGGTACTTGTGGGCTGAAGGGGGATTGATGACGCCGGCGATATGACCCGAGCCGGCCAGGGTGAAGCGCACCGGTCCGCCGAACAGCTTCGCGCCGCGGTAGACCGAGCGCATCGGCGCGATGTGGTCCTCTCGTGAGGACTGGACATAGACCGGCGTGTGCACCGCCTTCAGGTCCAGCGTCACGCCGCCGAGCTTCAGCTCCCCCTTCGAAAGCAGGTTGTTCTGGTAGAACTGGCGCAGGTAGCCCAGGTGCAGCGCCTTGGGCATACGCGTCTGGTCGGAGTTCCAGAACAGCAGATCGAAGGCCGCCGGCTCCTTCCCCATCAGATAGTTGTTGACGAAGAACGACCAGATCAGGTCGTTGGCGCGCAGCATGTTGAAGGTGTCGGCCATGGCGGCGCTGGGCAACACGCCGTCGGCCGCGTCCATCATCTTCTCCAGGTCCGCCAGCCAGGCGTCGTCGACGAACAGCATCAGGTCGCCCGCCTCGGCGAAGTCCTGCTGGGCGGCGAAGAAGGTGGCTGAGGCGATCACATCCAGGCCCCGCTTGGCCATGTGGGCCATGGCGCAGGCCAGCATGGTCCCGCCGATGCAGTAGCCCACGGTATTGACCTGGGTGGCGCCGCTTTGGCCGAGCACCTGCGCTATGGCGGTGTAGGCGCCTTCGAACACGTAGTTCTCCAGCGTCTTGCCGGCCAGCGCCGGTCCCGGATTGACCCACGAGGTCAGGAAGACGGTGAAGCCCTGGCCGGTCAGCCAGCGGATCATCGAGTTCTCGGGCTTCAGGTCCAGGATATAATATTTGTTGATCCAGGGCGGGAAGATCAGCAGCGGGATTTCCTGCACCTGCTCGGTCGTGGGCGAGAACTGCAGCAGCTGGAACAGGTCGTTCTGGAACACGACCTTGCCGGGCGCGGTGGCGACGTTCTCGCCCACCTTGAACTTCTGGTAGTCGGTCTGGCTGATCGCCAGTTTGCCGCCGCCGCGCTCGATGTCCTCGGCGAACCGCTGAGCGCCCTTCAGCAGGCTCTCGCCCTGAGTCTCCAGCAGGGCCTTCAGCGCGGAGGGATTGGTGGCCAGGTAGTTGGAGGGCGAGAAGGCGTCGGTGAGCAGCTTGGTGAAGAAGGCGACGCGGCGCTTGGCCAAGGGGTCGATGCCCTCCGCCCCCGCCACCAGCTCGTTCAGCCAGCCGGAGGTGACCAGGTAGGACTGCTTCATCACGTCGAAGACGGGATTCTCGCTCCAATCTGCATCGTTGAAGCGCTTGTCACCCTTGGGTGCCGCGACCACCTCGGGCGCCGTTTCGCCGGCGGCGCGGGCGGCGGTGACGCGCCAGAGGTCGACATAGCGCTCGAACAGGTTGGCCTGCGCCTTCATCAGCTTGTCGGGGCTGGAGGCCAGGCTCTGAACCACCTGCGCCATGGCCGGGGCGACGTGGAAGGGGTCCGGGTTCGGCGGCTCGCCCGATCCGCCTTGGCGGGCCGCGGCGCCGGTGATGGCGGACTGGACGGTGGCGGCGGCCTGGGAGAGGTTCAGCGACAGCTGCTCCAGCGTCCGCCGCTGCTCGGGCGTGAGCAGGTCCAGGCCGGCGAGCCCGAACGCGGAGGGCGCAGGCTCCGGTCCCGAGGCGGGCGGAGGGGTGAGGGACGGATCGCGCGGCTCCTGGCGAACGTCGGGGTTCGGCGCCCCGTCGGCAGTCTGGGCGGCCGAGGGTGGGGGAGCGGCGTCGTCCATGGGCGATCCTTCCATGCGCCACGGCTGTGCCGCCGTGTTCTCTTTCTCAACGCCCGATCATCGCATAAGAGCCGGAGCGGGATGAACGGCTTCTCCACAGGGTCATATGCCGGGTCGGCTCTCCGCAACGGGGCGGCGTGCGCGCTTGTCTTGATCACATGCGGTTGCGCCGACCTGCGACGGTCGGTCAGCCTGCCGCCTGTGAACCCGGAATCGCCCGTGGCCGGCATCGTCGAGCCGGCGTCCAAGCTCGACTACGTCATACCTCGTCTGGACGATGTCCCGCCTCTTCCCAAGAACGTGCCGGACGCCGGGACGGTGAAGGTGGGCGTGGTCTCTCTGGTGCGCTGCCGGGGAGGGCTGGAGCGGTTCCCACTCATTCACCCGCCGCTGAGCAGCGGGACCGCTCAGTTCGCCACCGCGGAGCGCGACGCAGCCCAGGTCAACCCGGCCGACGTGCCGTCGCCGGAGTCCGCCGCCCGCACCGACGCCTTCGCCGCCGGCCTCCGGGCCGAAGTGGCGCCACCCGCCGCCATCTCCTCAGGCGCGCCCCTCTCCGCCGACCAGAGTCGACCGCCCGTGGCGGCCACGCCGGGCGCACCCTCCAGACCTCGGCAGCCTCGCCGCGCCGCCGCGCGCCAGGCGGCCGTCCCGCCCGTGTCGTCCGCCCAGGCGACCGCCGCTCCTTCCGAACCCGCGCGCGCTGTCGAGACCACCGGGGCTCCTCCGCCATTGCCGGCCCCGCTGCCCGATCCGCTCCTGGCCCGCTGCACGTGAGCAGCGAGGCTCCGCGGGCCAGCCGCATCGGCCTGGCCGGCCTCGGGACGGTCGGCGCCGGCTTGCTGGAGCTACTGCGCGCCGCGCCGGACTATGCGCCGGACGGGCGGCGGATCGAGGTGTCCGGCGTCTCAGCCCGGTCTCGCTCCCGGCCGCGCCAGGCGGACATCTCGATGCTCAGGTGGTTCGACGACCCGGTGGCCCTGGCCACCGCGCCTGAGACCGACATCTTCGTGGAGCTGATGGGCGGCTCGGATGGTCCTGCCAAGGCGGCGGTGGAGGCGGCGTTGTGCGCCGGCAAGCCCGTGGTCACGGCCAACAAGGCGCTGGTCGCCGAGCACGGGCTGGAGCTTGCCCGCCTGGCGGAGGCGAACGGCGCGCCGCTGCTGTTCGAGGCGGCGGTGATGGGCGGCGTGCCGGCGGTCAAGCTGCTGCGCGAGGGCTTGGTCGGGGATGGCGTAGACAGTGTCTCCGGCATCCTCAACGGCACCTGCAACTACATCCTGAGCGAGATGGAAGCGTCGGGCCGCGAGTTCGCCGACGTGCTCGCCGACGCCCAGCGCCTGGGCTACGCCGAGGCCGATCCCGTCATGGACGTGGGCGGGTTTGATGCGGCGCACAAGATCGTGATCCTGGCCGCCATCGCCTTCGGCGGCGCCCCGAACTTCGCCGCCGCGGAGGTTGAGGGGATCGAGGCGGTGTCGCGGCTCGACATCCAGCTGGCGGCGGAGCTAGGCTACCGCATCAAGTTGATCGCCTCGGCGGTGCGGGAGGCGCAGGGCGCCAGGGTCCAGGTCGCCCCGGCGCTCGTGTCTCTGGACCACCCCCTGGCGCGCGCCGGCGGCGCGTTGAACGCTCTGTTCATCGAGGGGCGGCGAACCGGGCGGCTCTACATCCAGGGCGCCGGCGCCGGCGCCGGCCCCACCGCCGCCGCGGTCGCCGCCGATATCGCCGATGTGGCGGTGGGCACCGTTCGCCGGCCGGTGTTCCAGCGCCCGGCCGAAGGCCTGGTGCGCCTCATGCCGGGCGATGCGGAGGCGACCATGTCCAAGGTCTACCTGCGGCTGGTGGTGCGCGACCGGCCGGGGGTGATCGCCAACGTCTCCGAAGCCTTGGCCAAGGCGTCCGTGTCCATCGACAGCTTCCTGCAGCACCCGGTGGGGCTCACGGGGCTGGTGCCGATCGTGCTGACCACCCAGGCGGCCAGCGCGGGGGCCGTGCGCGACGCGGTGGAGCACATATCAGCACTCGACGCCGTGACCGAACGCCCGCGCACCATCCGCATCCTGCGGGGCTGAGCCTAGAGTTCCGCCTCCTCCATGCGAGTCTGATCGAGTTTGGCGCCGTTCAGGTCCGCCTCCAGCAGACGGGCCCGGCGCAGGTCCGCCTGGCGCAGGTCGGCCCGGCGCAGCACGGCGCGGGTGAGATCGGCGCGGGCGAAGCGGCCCTCGGCGATCATCAGCGGCGTCAGCCGCGCGCCGCGGAGGTCCGCGCCTCCCAGCAGCGCGCCCGCAAGCCTGACGCCGCGCAAGTCCGCGCCGCGCAGGTCGGCCTTGCGCAGGTCCGCTCCCGCCAGGTTCGCCCCCTGCATCTGCGCGCCCTGCAGGTCCATGCCGTAGAAGATCGCGCCTTCCGCCCGCATGGCGGTCAGCTGCCGGCGCGCGAGGCTGCGCACCGGCCGGAAGTCGACACGCGACAAGTCCGGAGCCGCGCCGCCGGCGTGCCCCTGCGAGCCGCACCAGGCCCCGTGGCGGGCGAGGACCTCCCACAGCGGTTCATCGTCGATGAAGACCAATGCGGGGGGCTCGCCCAGGGTGTCGTCCAGGGCGCCGTCGTCCAGCAGCGCCTCGCCTATGGTGGCCCCGGCGATCATGGCCTTGCGCAGGGAGGCGCCCGCCAGGTCGGTATGGCGCATCTGGGCGCCGCCGAGGTCTGCGCCGTCGAGCACCGCGTTGCACATGCGCGCGCCGTTCAGCACGGTCCGCGAGAGGTTGGCTTCGCGCGCGTCCACTGCGCAGGTGACACCTTCGCCGAGCAGGGCGCCCTCCATGGCCGCCCCCTCGGCCACGGCATAGTCCACCGCACCGGCTTCCTGGTGACGCATGATCCTTAGGCCTTCTCGCAGGTCGTGCAAGGCGATGACGCCCTCGCGGAGGTCGCAGGCGGTGAGGTCGGCGCCGGAGAGGTTGGCGCCGCGCAGGCAGGCTCCACGAAGGTCGGCCCTGGCCAGCCGTGCGCCCCGCAGATCGGCGTCACGAAGGTCCGCCCCGAACAGCACCGCCTGTTCCAGGTCGCAGCGGCCGAGCAGGGCCGAGTTCAGCACCGCCCCGGTGAGAACCGCCTCGCCGAGATCCACATCCTCGAACAGCCGGTTGGACAACTCGCGGTAGGACAGGTCGGCCCGGCGGCCGCCCGCCTTGCCGGCGCGATAGCGGGCGTGGCTGTCCAGCACCTCGCGCAGCTCGGCGTCGTCGATCGGGCGGATGGGATTGCGTCGCGGGCGCATGGGCAGGACCCCCATACACCGGGCAGGTTCAGAAGCCGTAAGCGACAGCGCAGCGACGGCTAGGCCGAGCTATGCGCCTGCACGGCTTCCAAGCCCAGCATGGCGGCCTTGCGCGCCAAGCCCCAGTGGTAGCCGGTGAGCCGCCGGTCCGCCCCGATCGCCCGGTGGCAGGGGATCAGGTAGGAGATCGGGTTGGCGCCGATCGCCGCCCCTGTCGCCCTGTGCGCGCCGGGCCGGCCGGCCCATGCGGCGACCTGGCCATAGGTTGCAGTGCCCCCCGGCGCGATACGCAGCAGCGCCTTCCAAACCTGGACGTGGAACGGCGGTCCGATCAGCACCATCGGCGGCGTTCCTCCGCCGAACACCTCGGCGGCGTAGCGGGCGGCCAGGGCGTCGTCGCGCACCCAGCCGGCGGCCGGCCAGCGCGGGCGCATGTCCGCAAGGCTGGCCGCCTCGCCCTCATGGTCCACAAAGCCCAAGCCGCAGAGCCCGCGGGGCGCGGCCACCAGCAGGGCCTCGCCGAACGGAGAGGGCGCCAGCCCCCAGCGCAGCTCCAGACCTTCGCCCCGGCGCCGGGCCTGGCCGGGCGTCACGCCCTCCTGCACCACGAACAGGTCGTGCAGGCGCGAGGGACCGGACAGGCCCGCCTCCAACGCCGCATCCAGTATGCTGTCCCCGGCCTCCAGTCGCGCGCGGGCCTCGGCGTGGGTCAGGGCGGCGAGGAAGGTCTTGGGACTGACCCCGGCCCAGCGCGTGAACACCCGCTGGAAATGGTGCGGGGAAAGGTCCGCCGCCTCGGCCGCCTGGTCCAGGCTGGGGCGATCGCGCCAGCGGCGCGCCAGCCAGTCCAGTGCACCCTGCATCCGCTCGAAATCCTGCGCCTTGAGGGCGAAGTCGCGGGCGAACGGGCTGAGGAGATCGGGGCTCATGGGAGTGGTCTAGGCCGGCCTTTGCACCGCCGCCGCCCGGTTCTTGCGGTGGCGCGGACCGTGGGTCACGAGGCGTAGCGTTCCGAACGGGCGCTCTGGATGGCTCGCTGCAGCGCCTCGGCAAAGCTCGAGCGCTCCTCCGGGCTGAGGCCGCCGCCGACGCTGAGCACCCGGTTGGAGAGCCGCAGGCGGACCCGGGCCTCATGTTCGCCCGCCTGCTCAACCGACACCCGGGTGAAGGCGGTCGGCGAGCTCCAGACCGTCTGCTCGCGCCCCTTGGGTGGTCTGTGGGAGACCTGGACCCGGTCGGCGGTGACGTGCACCCGCTCCGCCCGCCCGGCCCGCCGGTTGCTGACCCGGAAGGCGATCGCCAGGCCCACGAAGTCCAGACCCAGGAAGATCGGCACGGGGAAGGCGCCGATGGCCAGCAGGAAGACCATGACCAGCAGGTTGTAGACCACCAGCACGCCCATCAGCAGCCAGAGCCCACGCCTGGACAGCGAGCGGTTGGGCGTAAGCAAGGCGTCCATATAGACGTGCGCGCCTGGGGCGCCGGCTGCGGACATGGAGGCCATCTGAGCGAGCATATGGACCCCCGCCGCCCCACGCGCCATGGTGCTTCCGCATGAGCGCGCCAACCCGATCCAAGTCCCCGAGCGTCACGCCGGGCGGCAAGGCGACGCGGAGCGTCAGGGCCAGGTCGCCGACCCGCCTGTCACCCAGGTCAAAGGCGCGGATCACCGAGATCTTCGCCCGCTTCCAGGCCGCTCAGCCCGATCCTCGGCCTGAGCTGGACTACATCAGCCCCTACACCTTCCTGGTCGCGGTGGCCCTGTCGGCGCAGGCGACGGACAAGTCGGTGAACAAGGCGACCGAGACGCTCTTCCCCATCGCCCACACGCCTGAGAAGATGCTGGAGCTCGGGGTCGAGGGGCTTGAGCCCTACATCAAGTCCATCGGACTCTACCGCAGCAAGGCCAGGAACGTCATCGCCGCCGCCCGCATCCTGGTGGAGCAGTACGGGGGCGAGACGCCGCTCCGGCGCGAGGCGCTGCAGGCGCTCCCGGGCGTCGGCCGCAAGACCGCGAGCGTGGTGCTGAACCAGCTGGATGTCGAGCCGGCCATCGCTGTGGACACCCACGTCTTCCGCGTCTCCCACCGGCTGGACCTCTCCCAGGCGAGCACGCCGGACGCGGTCGAACGCGACCTGATGGCCCGCGTGCCGGAGCCCTACCGCACCCGCGCGCACCACTGGCTGATCCTGCACGGCCGCTACATCTGCGTGGCCAGGAAGCCGAAGTGCCCGCAGTGCCCGGTGGCGGACCTCTGCCCGTCGCGTCCCCTGTACATGGGGGCGTGAGGTGCGCTCACTCCGCCGCCATCTGGCGGCTGCCCGCGATCACCCCGCGCATCCAGGCCTCGACCGATCGGGCCATAGCCTGGTCGGTGAAGCGGGCTTCGTAGCGTCGCCGCCCGGCCTCTCCCATCGCGCGCCGCAGGCCGGGGTCGCGAACCAGGCGCAGAAGCGCCGCCACAAGGGCCGCCGGGTCACCAGGCGGCGTGAGCAGGCCTGTGTCTCCCTCAGCCACCACCTCGCGCAGACCTCCAGCATCGCCTGCGACACAGGGCTTGGCGAAGATCATGGACTCCAGGGCGGTCAGGCCGAAGCTTTCGTAGCGGGAAGGGACCGTCACCACATCGCAGGCGGCGTAGCGGCGGAGCAGCGCCGCGCGCGGGAGAGGACCCTCGAAACGCACGCGCCCCAGCCAGGACGCGCCACCATGGCGCTGCAGGAAGGCTTCCCGCCAGGGCTCTTCGCCCGACACGTCCTCGCCCACGACGGTCAGCCGCGCAGACGGTGCTTGCTGCAAGACGGCAGGCACAGCCTCGAGCAGCACGTCCACGCCCTTGCGCCGCTCGAGACGGCCTACGAACAGGATTTCGACGCCGCCTCCACGGGCCGCCGGCCTGACGCCCTGGGCGAGATCGGGCAGGCCGTGGGGGACGACGACGGCGCGGCAGGCGAGGTCCGGCAGGTCAAGGGCCGCGCCGATGTCGCAGGCGGCAGCCCGGCTGTTGGCGAGCACATGGACCGCCCCGGCCAGCAGGCGCCGCTCACCTGCGACCACCCTGTCGACATGGGTGCGGCGGTAGGCGTCGCTCCAGCCCGGCTTGAACCCGGCCATCTGGGCGCAGGCGGTGTGCAGGCTGACGGCCACCGGCCAGGGACCGCCGACCAGTGCTGCGGCCTCGAGGTCCCAGAGCGGTCCCAGCACGAGGTCGAACCGGCGCCGGGAAGCCATCCTGGCCACCTCTTCGGCTGCGGCGAGAGCAGGTTGGGCGACGCTGGCCGGCAGCCCCGTGGTGACGCCCGGACAGCCCGGAAGGCGCTTTGTCGGCCGGTCCGCGATGCGGTGGACCCAGACGCCGTGCCCCGCCGCAACCTCCAAGCCGACGGACGGCTCGGCCGAGCGGGCGCGCGTCACGACGCTCACCTCATGTCCTTCGGCGGCCATCGCATTGGCCAGGGCGTGCGTCCAGACCGCGACGCCGCCGCAGGGGGCCTCGCTGGCATTGGAGGGATAATCCTGTGAGAGCAGGCACAGCTTCAGCCTCTCCGCAGCCGGCCGGAGCACCGGTGCGCCCGGCCCCCACGCGACCCCCGTCGGACGGGCTTCCAACCCTTGCAAGAGACGACGCGGACCGCCTGCGGCCATGCGCACGCCCTCGACGAGCCCGGCATCGATCTCAGCCAGGAAGCGGTCCGCCTGGCGGGCCGATATCACGCCGTGATCCCGCCGCCATCGCGTATCCCTCTGCAGTCCTTCTACGTAGGCTTGGAGATGCTGGACCACCGCCTCCAGGCCCTGGTCTGCGAGGGCGTTGCGCCACGCGAAATAGGCGGTCGACCGGGCGCAGGCGATCAGGCTCACCGGTGCGCGATCGGCGCGACGCTGGGCGCTCGGCGCATAGGCGTGATGCACCTCGGCGTCCGCAGCGATGGTCAGCCGCCAGCTGGCTTCAGCCAGCCGCAGGCAGACGTCGGTCTCGTCCAGGAAGTAGGCGTAGGCCTCGTCGAAGCCGCCGACGCCGAGCAGGGCGTCCCGTCGGAACGAGCTGTTGGTTCCCGTGAGGCTGAGATAGCGCCCGATGTCCGGCGCGGGAGGGTCCAGCCGTGCGCGCCTCAGATCGCCCACGTCCTGCGATCGGCCGAGCCGGTCCGCTACGACGACCTTGCACTGGTAGGCGAGCCCGGTGTGGTCGCGAATGTAGCCGCCCACGCCGCCCACCTGCGGGTCGGTGTAGGGACGGGTGATCCGCTCCAGCCAGTCCGGCTCGGGAACGGCGTCATCGTCCAGGAAGGCCACGATCTCACCTCGCGCGAGCCGTAGGCCTTGGTTGCGCGAGGCGGACAGGTTAGCCTGGCCACAGGCCGAGACGCGTATGCGGCCGGCGTGCCGGGCCAGGACCTCCGCCGTCTCGTCCCGGCACGGCCCTGGGACGACGATGACCTCGAAGCTGGGATGACGCTGCATCGCCAGGGCGCTGAGGGCCCGGTCCAGCCACGGCGCCCTGTCCAAGGTGCTGACGATCACGGACACGTTCTGCGGGGCGCCGGCGACGCCCGGCGGCAAAGCGGTCGCCCTGGAGGACGCGGGCTCCAGGCGCGCCAGCCGTTCGGTTAGCGCCTGGAGGGCGGCGAGCGTGACCTTGAGCCGGATGTCCACGGGCAGGCGCACCCGTCGCCGGTCCGGCGTCGCAGGAGGGGGGACGCAGGTGGCGGCCGGTACGGCGACGGGCTTGCCGAGTGCGCCCTTCAGAGCCCACACCGTGCGGGAGGCCATCAAGCCCGCCACGGGGACCGTCCGAAGGCGGCCATAGGCGTGCTTCAGTGCGGCCTTCATCTATACCGACCCCCCTGTCTCCCCGTCGAGATTAACCGGGTTCCGGTTGCGAGACGCAATATGCAATCGAAGCCTGCGGCGACACTTCTCGGCTTTCATGCCGGCGCGGTGCACGCTAGGTCGCCTCCATGCATGAGCATCGAGGCCGGGTGCTGGTGATTGCCGGGTCGGACAGCGGAGGCGGAGCGGGCCTGCAGGCCGACGTCAAGACCATCACGATGCTCGGAGGTTACGCCTCTACCGCGGTGACGGCGGTGACCGTGCAGAACACCTTGGGCGTCCATGCCGTCTTCGCCATTCCCCCCGACATCGTACGGGCGCAGGGTCGCGTGGTGCTGGAGGATATCGGTGCGGATGCAGTGAAGGTAGGAATGTTGGGCGACGCCACCCTGGTGGAAGTCGCCGCGGAACTCATCGACGCCGCGGGCGAGGCGCCCGCGGTGATCGATCCGGTGATGGTCGCCAAGGGCGGCGCCTCCCTGGCGTCAGATGTGGCGGTGCAGGCCCTGCGCACCCTGCTGATCCCGCGCGCCGCCCTGCTGACCCCCAACGCGCCCGAGGCCGAGGCGCTCACCGGACGCGAGGTGCGTACGCCTGACCACCTGCATCGGGCCGGCGAGGCCCTACTGGAGGCCGGCGCCCGGGCCGTGCTGGTCAAGGGCGGTCACTTGCCGGGCGAGCGGTTGATCGACGTGCTGGTGACGCCCTACGGCGAGACCCGGTTCGAAGGTGGGCGCATCCACAGCCGCCACACCCATGGGACCGGCTGCACGCTGGCCTCTGCGGTCGCAGCGCGGCTGGCGCAGGGATGGCCGCTCGAACCGGCCGTGGCGGCCGCGCGCGACTATGTGCGCGAAGCCATACGGGCTGCGCCCGGTCTTGGGGGCGGCCATGGCCCGCTCCATCATGGCTGGCCTCTGGGCGACCCGGCCGACCCACCTGAGGCTACGGAGTACAGATGATGCGCCAGTGGACGGTGGATGCCTTCGCCGATCGGCCCTTCCGGGGCAATCCAGCCTGCGTGGTGGAGCCGTTCGACACCTGGCCGGGTGACGCCTGGATGCAGGCCCTGGCGGAGGAGAACAAGCAGGCGGAGACCGCCTTCCTGCGCCGCACCGCCGAGCCGGATCGCTTCGAGCTGCGATGGTTCACCCCGGCGCTGGAGGTTCCGCTCTGCGGCCACGCCACCCTGGCGTCCGCGCACGTGCTGTTCAGCGAACTCGGGTCGTCAGGCGAGGCGGTCCGCTTCCAGACCCGCAAGTCGGGCCTGCTTGGGGTAGAGCGCGCCGCGGAGGGTTACCGCATGGACTTTCCCGCAACCCCGGCCACGCCCGTCGCTACGCCGGCCGGGCTGGCCGAGGCGCTGGGCGTCGAGCCTCTGCAGGTCCTCTCCAGCCGCTTCCTGCTGGCGATCCTGCCGGACGAGGCGAGCGTGCGAAGCCTGCGCCCTGATCTTGCGAGGATCGAGCGGGTGAGCCGGGGCGCGAGCGAGCGGGGCAACGTCATCGTCAGCGCCGAAGCCGACCCGGGCGGACCCTACCGGGTGGTCAGCCGGTTCTTCGCGCCAGGATCGGGCATCCCCGAAGATCCCGCCACGGGGGCGGCCCACTGCATCCTGGCGCCCGTCTGGGCGGCCAAGCTGGGGCGGCTGGAGTTGGACTTCCACCAGGCCTATCCGGGGCGGGGAGGGGACCTGCGCTGCCGGGTGGCCGGCGAGCGGGTGATGATCGAGGGGCAGGCGGTCACCGTTATCGAGAGCCGCCTGCGGCTGCAGCCGTGACGTGGGCAAGGGCCGGAGCGAACTCCGGCCCTTCGGAGATCAGCAACGATAGGGGTGATAATAGCAGAAGCGGCGGCGGCCGTAGAAGGGCCGCCGGAATCCGTAGCCATAGCCATAGCCGTAGCGCGGCCCGAAGTGGCGATGGAAGTGGTGGTAGTAGTCGTAAGGTTGCGCGATGGCGGCAGGAGCAGCCGTGACCAGGGTGGCGGCCGCCACGGCGGCGAGAACTAGAGTTTTCATTGATAAATTCCCTTTCAAGTATCGATCACGCCCGACCTACCTCTCTCGCGGCAGCCGGGCGTCGCGGCGATCAGTAATGGCGGTGATGGAAGAAGTGGTGGTGGAAGAAGTGATGATGGTGGTGGTGATAGTAGGGATAGGCCTGGGCGCCTGAGGCCGCCGCGGTTAGCGCCAAGGTGGCGACGAGCGCCGAGACAAGCATCTTCATGAGTTGGCTCCAAGGTTCCGGCGACGCCCCTTGGCCCCACCCTTCCCATCCGACGAAACGGCCAAGCTCGCTGTGCGATCCAGGCCGGTGCGTCTGAGGCCATATTACGCGGCTCGCGGACTGAACCCGCTGTGAACGCCCCTCACGCGAGCGGTTCATCGCGCTTTTGCTTGCATCGCCGCGTGAAGCGGGGTTTCTGGCGGACGGGCCACACCCTCCCAACGGGGTGCAGTCCATCTGTAAGGATGGGAGACGTCGCCATGACCACCGCCCCGGCCAAACCGGACTTGCGCCCTGCGCGCCCCGAATTCTCCTCCGGGCCCTGCGCCAAGCGCCCCGGCTGGACCCCCGAAAACCTCCGATCCGCGGTGCTGGGCCGCTCGCATCGCTCCAAGCTCGGCAAGGCGCGGCTGCAGGAGGTTATCGCGCTCACCCGCGAGGTGCTGGAGGTCCCCGACACCCACCTGATCGGCATCGTCCCCGGCTCGGACACGGGCGCGGTCGAGATGGCCATGTGGTCCATGCTGGGCTGCCGGCCCGTCCAGCTGCTGGCCTTCGAGAGCTTCGGCAAGGACTGGGCGACCGACGCGGTCAAGCAGCTGAAACTCGATGCAGAGGTGCTGGACGCGCCCTACGGTGAGCTGCCGGACCTGTCCAAGGTGCGCCCCGACGCCGACCTGGTCTTCACCTGGAACGGCACGACCTCGGGCGTGCGCGTGCCCAGCGCTGACTTCATCGCCGGCGACCGAGGCGGGATCACGCTCTGCGACGCCACCTCGGCCTGCTTCGCCCAGGCGCTGGACTGGTCCAGGCTCGATGTGGTGACCTTCTCCTGGCAGAAGGCGCTGGGGGGCGAGGCGGCGCACGGGGTGCTGATCCTTGGCCCCCGCGCGGTAGAGCGGCTGGAGAGCTACACGCCCGACCGCGCGCTCCCCAAGCTGTTCCGCATGACCAAAGGCGGCAAGCTGAACGCCGATATCTTCGAGGGCGCGACGATCAACACGCCCTCCATGCTCTGCGTGGAGGACTGCATCGACGCGCTGAAGTGGGCGCAGTCCATCGGTGGCCTTGAGGAAATGCAGCGCCGCGCGGACCGCAACCTGGATGTGCTCGCCCGCTGGGTGGAGAAGACCGCGTGGGTGGCGTTCCTCGCCGCCGATCCGGCGGTGCGGTCCAACACCTCGGTCTGCCTGAAGATGGTCGATCCGAAGATCACCGCCCTGCCGGACAAGGCCCAAGCCGAGTTCGCCAAGAAGCTCGCGTCCCTGCTCGAGAAGGAGGGCGTGGCGCTCGACGTCGGCTCCTACCGCGATGCGCCGCCCGGTCTGCGCATCTGGTGCGGCGCTACGGTGGACCACACCGATCTGGAGGCGCTCACGCCCTGGCTGGACTGGGCCTTCGCCTCCGTCTCAACTGAATTCGCCGCCGTTTAGAGCACCGCCGCTCCGCGTCGGCCCCCTCAGTCGGCTTCGCCGACAGCTCCCCCCGCGGGGGAGCATCTGCGCCGCGACAGTCTCGATCCTCCCCCCCCTGGGGAGGGGGACCGCGAAGCGGTGGAGGGGGCTGCGCCGCTCACACAAGGATCACCAGACATGCCCCCCCGCGTCCTCATCGCCGACAAGCTCTCCCCCGCAGCGCTCGACATCTTCAAGGCCCGAGGCGTCCAGGCCGACGTCAAGACGGGCCTGAAGAAGGACGAACTGATCGCCATCATCGGCGACTATGACGGCCTGGCCGTCCGCTCCGCCACCAAGGCCGACAAGGCCGTGCTCGCCGCCGCCAAGTCCATGAAGGTGATCGGTCGAGCCGGCATCGGGGTCGACAACGTGGACATTCCGGCCGCGACCGCCGCCGGGATCGTGGTGATGAATACGCCCTTCGGCAACTCCATCACCACCGCCGAGCACGCCATCGCCATGATGTTCGCGCTGGCCCGCCAGCTCCCTGCCGCCGACACCTCCACCCAGGCCGGCCGCTGGGAGAAGAACCGGTTCATGGGGGTGGAGCTCTACGCCAAGACGCTGGGTCTGATCGGCGCCGGAAACATCGGCTCCATCGTCGCGGACCGCGCCAACGGGCTGAAGATGCGGGTGATCGCCTACGACCCCTTCCTCTCCACCGAGCGCGCGGTGGAGATCGGGGTGGAGAAGGTGGAGCTGGATCAGCTGCTGGCCCGCGCCGACATCATCACCCTGCACACGCCGATGACCGAGAAGACCCGCGGCATCCTCTCGGCCGAGGCGCTGGCCAAGACCAAGCGGGGCGTGCTGATCGTCAACTGCGCCCGGGGCGGCTTGGTGGACGAGGCGGCGCTGCGCGAGGCGCTGGAGAGCGGCCAGGTCGGCGGCGCCGGCTTCGACGTCTTCACCACAGAGCCCGCCACGGAGAACGTGCTGTTCGGCGCCCCCAACCTGATCGCCACCCCGCACTTGGGCGCCTCCACGCTCGAGGCACAGGAGAATGTGGCCTTGCAGGTGGCCGAGCAGATGAGCGACTACCTGCTCACGGGCGCGGTCACCAACGCCCTGAACAGCCCCTCAGTGACGGCGGAGGAGGCGCCCAAGCTGAAGCCCTTCGTGGCCCTGGCGGAGAAGCTCGGCGCGCTGGCGGGTCAGATGGTGGACGCGAACATCAAAGCCATCAACGTCGCCTTCGAGGGCGATGTCGCCAGCCTCAACGTCAAGCCAATGAGCGCGGCGCTGGTGGCGGGGATCCTACGGCCCATGCTGGCGGAGATCAACATGGTCTCCGCCCCCGCGGTGGCCAAGGAGCGCGGGATCGTGATCTCGGAAAGCCGCCAGGAGGCCAGCCCCGTCTATGACAGCCTGATCCGGGTGACGGTCACCACCGACATGGGCAAGCGCGCCTTCGCCGGCGTGGTGGTCGGCGGGTCGCCGCGGGTGGTGGAGGTCAAGGGCATGGAGCTGGACGCCAGCTTCCAGCCGGCCATGCTCTACGTCTCCAACCTGGACAAGCCGGGCTTCATCGGCGCGCTGGGCGGCCTGCTGGCCGAGGCGGGCGTGAACATCGCGACGTTCAATCTCGGCCGCCGGGCGGCGGGGGAGGACGCGATCGCGCTGGTGGGTGTGGACCAGGCGCTGGACGATGGCTTGCTGGCCAAGGTCCAGGCGCTGCCGCACGTGAAGGAAGTCCGTGGCCTCAGCTTCTGACGAGGGCGCCTTCCGCATCAGGCCTTACAGGCCTGAAGACGCGGCCCTGCTCGGACCAATCTACTTCGAGGCGGTGCGGCTTGGGTCGGCGAACGACTATACCGTCGAACAGCGGGAGGCCTGGTCGCCGTCTGTTCGGGATGGAAGCTGGTATGAAGCACGGGCCCAAGATGGGCGGTTCATCCTGGTGGCCGTCGACCTTCAGGGAAGTGCGATTGCGTACGGCGAGCTCGAAGCTGACGGCCATTTGGATCACCTCTACTGCCGGCCTGAATACCTGGGTCTCGGCGTAGGTGCGGCGCTCTATGACGCGCTGGAGCGGGAGGCGCGTCGGCGCGGCGTTTCCAAGCTGTATGTCGAGGCGAGTGAGGCCGCGCGAAGGCTGTTCCTCAAGAAGGATTTCACAGATCTCGGGCGGCGAGACTTTCAGCTGCGCGGTGCGTCCATCCACAACTACGCCATGGTCAAGCGGCTCGGCGGCTGAGTCCTCTCACAGATTCAGCAGCATGGGGTCGCCCCCTTGCGCGGCGATGTTCACTGACAAAGCCCGCTCCACCGCGTAGCGAAGTAGAGCATGCGGCCCTCCCGCCTTCGGCCCCGTTCCGGACAGCCCCTCCCCGCCGAAGGGCTGCACGCCGACCACCGCGCCGATAATCGAACGGTTCACGTAGACGTTGCCGGCGGGGACCAGCTCGCGCACCTGCTCGGCGAAGGCGTCGATGCGGGTGTGGACGCCCAGCGTCAGGCCATAGCGGCGCGCCGCCAGCTTGCCGGCCACCTTCTCTATGTCAGCCGGGTCGTAGCGGTAGATGTGCAGGATCGGGCCGAACACCTCTTGCTCGAGGAAATCCGGCGTGGGGACCTCGGCGATCACCGGGCCGAAGTAGGCGCCGGTTCCCGCCAGTTCGCCCACGTCGCGCCGGGCGATGATCTTGGCCTCGCGCTCCAGCCGGGCGACATGCTCGACCAGGAGGCGCCGGGCGTCCTCGTCGATCACCGGGCCGATGTCGGTGGTGGGATCGGCGCCGTCGCCGATCACCAGGGCCTCCAGCGCTCCCTTCAGGGTGGCGATGACCCCCTCGGCGCTGTCCTTGGGCACGTACAGCACCCGGAGCGCCGAGCAGCGCTGGCCGGCGGAGCCGATGGCCGACGCAATCACATCGTCCACCACCTGCTCCTTGAGCGCGGTGGTGTCGATGAACATGCCGTTGAGCCCGCCCGTCTCGGCGATGAAGGGCAGGATGGGGCCGTTGCGCGCCGCGAGCGTCCGGTTGATCGCCCAGGCGGTCGAGGTGCCGCCGGTGAAGGCCACCCCGTCCAGCTCTGGGTGGGAGGTCAGCGCCGCGCCGACCGTCTCGCCGCGGCCGGGTAGCAGCGCCAGCAGGTCCAGGTTCAGGCCTGCCTTGAAGAAAAGCCGCACGGCCTCGGCCGCGATCAGAGGCGTCTGCTCCGCGGGCTTGGCGAGCACCGCATTGCCGGCGGCGAGCGCGGCGGCGATCTGGCCGGTGAAGATGGCCAGCGGGAAGTTCCAAGGACTGATGCAGGCGAACACGCCCCGGCCCCGCAGTTCCAGGGCGTTGGTCTCGCCGACCGGGCCCTTCAGCACCTCCGGCGCGCGGAACTGCTCATCGGCCAGCACGGCGTAGTAGCGGCAGAAGTCGGCCGCCTCGCGCACCTCCGACACCGCGTCCGGCAGGGTCTTGCCGGCCTCTGCGGCGAGGAGGGCGACCAGGCGGTCGGTGTCGGCCTCCAGGGCGTCGCCCATGGCGCGCAACACACGCGCCCGCTTGGGGCCGCCGAGACGGTCCCAGGCCGGTTGGGCGCGGCGGGCGAGCTGGAAGGCGCGGTCGATGTCGGCTGTGCTCGCCTCGGCCGTTTCGCCCAGCACGCGGGCGGAGTCGGCGGGGCTGCGCACCGCCTGCCGCTCTACGCCGGCCGCGAGCTTGCCGCCGACGATCGGGCCGGCGGATAGCCTCTCGCCCTTCATGGCTTCAGCCGCGGCCGCCAGTCGCTCAACGTCGCTGCGCAGCGACAGGTCACGGCCGAGCGCGTTGACCCGCGTGGGGCCGTAGAGGTCGCGCGGGAGGGGGATCTTGGCGTGCGGCCCGGGATGGGCCTCCACCGCGGCGACCGGATCGCCGACCACCAGGGCGGCGGGCACGCCATCGTCCAGCAGGGCGTGGACGAAGGAGGTGTTGGCGCCGTTCTCCAGCAGGCGGCGCACCAGATAGGGCAGCAGGTCCTCGTGGCCGCCCACCGGCGCATAGGTCCGCAGCACCATGTCGTTTCCCAGCCGGGCGTAGGCCGCGCCGTAGAGCGCCTCGCCCATGCCGTGCAGGCGCTGGTGCTCCACCCGCACGTCCGCCGCCTTGGCCATGTGGTGCACGGCGGCCAGGGTGTGGGCGTTGTGGGTGGCGAACTGGGCATAGAGCGCCGGAGCGGCGTCGATCAGCGCCTTGGCCGCCACCAGGTAGGAGAGGTCGGTGGCCGGCTTGGTGGTGTAGACCGGATAGCCCGGCCGCCCCGCCACCTGAGCGCGCTTGATCTCGCTGTCCCAGTAGGCGCCCTTGACCAGGCGCACCATGATCCGCCGCCCCGAGCTGCGCGCCAGGGTCGCGACGCGCTCGATCACCTCAACCGCGCGCTTCTGGTAGGCCTGGACCACGACGCCGAGGCCCGTCCAGGCGCCGAGCTCCGCCTCGCCCGCCAGCCGTTCCAACAGCTTCAGCGAGAGCACCAGCCGGTCGGCTTCCTCCGCATCCAGGGCGAAGTTCAGGTCGTAACCCGCGGCCAGCACTGCGAGCCGCTTCAGCCGGGGGTAGAGCTCGCTCCAGACGCGCACCTCCTGCGTCGCCTCGTAACGGGGGCAGAGCGCCGAGAGCTTCACCGAGACGCCGTGGCCACGCTCAGGACCTGCGCCTGCCGTGGCCTCGCCCACCGCCTTGATGGCGCTGGCATAGAGCTGCTCGTAGCGGGCGGCGTCCTCGGCCGTGCGGGCGCCCTCGCCCAGCATGTCGAAGGAGCAGAGCGAGCCCTCCTTGCGCGCGCGGCGCAGCGCCTCCTCGATGGTGCGCCCGAGCACGAACTGCTCGCCCATGATCCGCACGGCCGCCTGCACCGCCTGGCGCACGACCGGTTCGCCCAGCCGCCCCGCCAGCTTCTTAACGAAACCGCTGACATCCCGCCTGGCGTCCTCGTCCACGTCCACCAGCTTTCCGGTCAGCATCAGCCCCCAGGTGGAGGCGTTGACGAACAGGCTGTCCGACCGGCCGAGGTGGCTCGCCCAGTCCGCCGAGCCGATCTTCTCGGCGATCAGCTTGTCGCGGGTGTCCTGGTCGGGGGTGCGGAGCAGCGCCTCGGCCAGGCACATCAGCGCCAGGCCCTCCTTGGTGCCCAGCGAGAACTCCTGCAGGAAGCTCTCCACCATGCCCTGGCGCTTGGCGGAGCGGCGGGCGGCGCGGACCAGGGTCTCGGCCTCGGCGTGGACCAGGGCGCGAGCCGTATCGTCCAGCGGGCAGGCGGTGAGCAGGGCGGCGATGGCCTCGCCCTCATCGCGGTACTTGTAGGCGTCCAGCGCGTCCCAATCCTGCAGCGTGGTCATGGCGGACTCCGGGCGTGACGCGAGAGCCGGCCTTGTACGTTGGATAGGGGCCAAGGGTGAAGCGCTGCCGACGGACCGTTCCGCTCAAGAAAAAGGCGAGGCGGCCGGAGTCGCCTCGCCCTCGGTCCAGGCGCCTTCGCCTGGGTCAGATGTTGCCGTTCGTGTGCGTGGTCCGCGGCTTGGACGCCCCGCCCATCTTCGGCCGGCGGCGCTGCGCCGCCCAGCCGAGCAGCACCAGGGCGATCAGCGCCAGCAGGCCGATGCCCATCACGCGTCCGGCGCCGCCGGCGGACCCAGTGGTCTTCTCGCCCAGCGTCAGGTCATGGCCTTCGCCCACCGCCGCCCGCACCGAGGCCTTCAGGGTGCCGCGGCCGGTGCCGGTCGGCGTCACCTTCCACGTGAAGGTGGTTGGGGTGTTCAGGGTCAGGGGCTGGGTCTGCGCCTCCCCTGGCACGATGGTGTAGCCCTCGCCTGCGAGCGAAGCCATCAGGTTCACCGTGGCCGCCTGGTCCGACAGGTTCTGCTTGGCGGCCTCGGTGTGCACCGTCTGGGCGAAGTCGGCCGGGACCGTCAGGGTGACGATGGAGGCCTGGTTCGGCTCCATGTGGGCGGGTGCGGTCAGCTGGGCGCGGCTGGCGAAGGCGTCGGCCAGGCTCTGCTGCAGCGCCTGGTAGCGGTCCGCCTCGGAGGCGGATCCCATGGTGTTGACGGCGCCTGTGGTGTTGGCCGATCCGCCCGTCGCCGCGGACACCACCGCGGCATTGATCGCGGGGTGATGGTGGTGACGGTGGTGGTCCAGCGCCTGCGGCTGGGGGAGCTGTGGCCCGGCCACCTGTGACTTGGCGGCCTTCGGGTGGAACGGCGTGGCGGGCTTGTGGACGGGGACCGGCGCCTTGGCATGGGCCGGTGCGGCCATCGCATAACGCGTCATCGGCCGGTGCATGAGCGGCGCTGAGGGCGAGTACCGGCGGTGCACGCGATGATGATGGACGGCATAGGCCGGCGGGCCATAGACGTGCATCCGGGCGTGGTGGCGGTGGTGGTGGCGCCGGCCATAGCCGCCCTCTACCCGCGCACGCTCGGGCGGGTTGGGGATCGGCTGCATGGAGGCCATGCCCACCTCGCCTTGATAGCGCTGGCCGGGGCCGGGCGGATAGCCGGCCGGCGGCATGCCATAGGCGCCGGCCGGCGGGCCGTAGCCCGGAGGCGGGCCATAACCGGGGGGCGGCCCCGCCTGGGCCATGCCGGGACCGGGTGGATAGCCCTGGGGCGGCGCATAGCCGGGGCTGCGCGTGGTCGGGCCGTAGCCGGTGGGCGCGCCCGAAAGGGTGGAGTCGTCCGGCGGCGGGGCGGCGGTCGCCTCGCGGGGGGCGGCGGAGGAGTAGGGGTGCTCTTCGCAGGCCGCCAGGGCCAGGGCCCCGCTGGTGGCGAGCGCGAGCGCTGCGAGCCTCACCCCCCTGCTGATCATCGCTCTGGTCATCATCCGCCTCGACACGCCGCGCTTCGTCCACTTTGGAACGGTTACGGTTCGTTCAGCAAACCCGGCGCCAGGGCGCACCGCAAGCCGGTTCGCCTTAGGGGCGTGCCGCGCGCGGCACGCGACTCTATTCAGCGGTTCGGCGCGGCCGCGCGGCCTCGTAGAGGGCGATGGCCGCGGCGGTGGAGACGTTCAGGCTCTCGAACCCTCCCGGCATGGGGATGGCGGCCAGCACGTCGCAATGCTCCGAAACGAGACGGCGCAGCCCCTCGCCCTCAGAGCCCAGTACCAGCACCACGGGGCCGCCGTCGAAAGCCTGCTCCAGCGTCACGTCCGCCTCGCCCGCCAGCCCCACCGTCCGCCAGCCCCGCTCGTCCAGGGCCTCCAGGGCGCGCGACAGGTTCACCACCCGCGCGCACGGCACCCGGTCCACCGCGCCCGCCGCCGCTTTGGCCAGGG
>NZ_CAHJWH010000014.1 GCF_903642205.1 Caulobacter sp. S45
GCGTGGCCTCGGCCATGGCGGACGCGGTGTAGCGGGCGGCGCGGGCGTGGGCGGCTTCGCCGAGGCTTGCGCGCCGAGCCGGGTCCGTGGCGAGGGCGTCCAGGCGGGCGGTGAGGGTGGCGTCGTCGCCGGGCGGGAAGAAGACCGCTGCCCCCTCCCAGAGTTCGCGGAAGGTGGCGATGTCGGAGAGGGCGAGCGGACAGCCAGCCTGGGCCGCCTCCAGCACCGCCAAGCCGAAGGGCTCGTAGAGGGAGGGAGAGACGAAGATGGGGCGGGCGGCGAGGCGGGCGTCCAGGTCAGTCCCGGAGAGCGGGCCGAGGACGCGGATGTGTTGCAGCGCGACGCCCTGGCCGCCTGGACCCGCGATCGGGCCGGCGGCGGCGATGTCGATCCCGACCAGGCGGCCGCTGGCTCGATCCAGTGTGGCGAGGTCCTTACCCCCGTCCCACAGCCTGCCCGCGGCAAGCACCGCCTGCGAGCCACGGGTCGCGGCGCCGCCAAGCGCAGGAGGGTCGGCCAAGTCGCCGGGTCTTCTCTCCCCCTGCGCAGCGGGGGCAGGGGACGAGGCGAAGCCTGGTGGGGGAGGCGTCGCCGCGGCCGGCGTACCAACAGCCGGCGGGGATGCCCCCTCCGTGACGACGCTACGCGTCGCGCCACCTCCCTCGCTACGCAGGGAAGCAGGATGGAGGGGCGGCGTCCTGCCGTTGAGGACGACATGCGGAGCTTTGGACAGCCCGTAGGCTGTCTTGGTCGCTTCGGCGAAGGCGCGGCTGGGGGCGAGCAGGACGTCGGCGGCTGCGTAGCCCCGGGTGCTCAGGCGGGCGCGCCAGGCGAGGTCTGGAGGCAGCGGCGCGGCGCCCTTCACGGCCGACCACCAGGTGGCCACGCAGGAGTGGCAGGCGGCGAGGACCGGGACGGGAAGGGAATCGAAGGCCGCAAGAGCCGGGCTGTTCAGATGGATCAGGTGCGGACTCAGCTCGGCGACCAGCGCCGACAGGCGTGCGGCGGAGGCGGCGACCTCGGCCTCGTCGCCGGCGGTCCAGTCCAGCTCGCCGCCCAGTCCGCGCACCTCGAGGCCGGCGAGCGCCGCCTGTCGGCGCCGATCCTCGTCGGGCGCGGGACCGAGCACCGCCAAGGTGACGCGCAGCCCGGCCCGCACCAGCTCGCGGCCGAGGTCCAAGGCGTAGGTCCATACTCCGCCTACAGCGTCCGTGGTCATCAGGACGTGCGGTGCGCCCGCTGGTGGAGGACGGCTCACGCGCAGGCGGCTTCCAGCTCGGCCAAGGGGGCGGGGCGCTCGGCCTGGATGTCGCTGAAGCGGTCGAACTGCGTCAGGTAATGGGCGTGGGCGCGCTCCCAGGCCTGGTCGTCCGGCTCGCCCCAGAGCTTTCGGTAGTCGGGTGTGGACGGGTAGGGGTAGAGCGGCACCGGGTCGTTGGCCCAGACGCCGGCCGCCAACAGCTTCTCGCGCCAGGCGTCCACCAGGGCGGCCTCGCCGCCGTTGGCCTCGATCAGGTTGGCCTGGACGAAGGGCACGCTGCGGCGGGCGTGGATCAGGCGGTCGGCCAGCTCGTCGGTGGAGGCGCGGCACATCTTGTCGAGCGCGGCGCGCCCCTCGAAGGTCAGGCTCTCCACGCCCGCCTCGATGGACACGCAGCCGGCCGCGCCCAGCAGGTCGAGCATGTCGGGCTTCCAGAGGTCGATGCGGGTCTGCACGCCGAATTCGATGGCGCGCGCCTGCAGCGCCTCCAGCAGCGGGCGGTTGGGCAGGAAGATCTCGTCGACGAAGTAGAGGTAGCGCACCCCCTGGGCGATCAGGCCGTCCACCTCCTCCAGCAGGAGGGGCAAATCGCGCTTCCTGTAGGCGTCGCGGAAGTCGATCTTGGCGCAGAAGCTGCAGTGATAGGGGCAGCCCCGGGACGCCTCGACCTCAGCGCCAGGGCCGACGCCCTCGGTTCCGTAGCGATGGTGGTGGTGGGCGTGCCGCCGCAGCCATTCCGCCGGCCAGTGCAGCGCAGGCAGGTCGGTGAAGCGGCTGGCGTGGGCGGGGCCGGTCACCACCGTCGCGCCGTCCCGCTCGAAAGCGATGGCCGGCACGCTGTCCAGCGGCGGACGCGCGGCGAGGATGGCGACAATCTCCTCGCATTCGCCGCGCACGACGATGTCGCAGCCGAGCTTGCGGAGCGTCGGTCCGGGGGTGGACGAGCCGTGCGGGCCGACGGCCACGGTGGTCCCGCCGCGCCCGTCCAGCGCCAGCAGCACCTCGCGCGGGATGCGCAGCTCCGGCTGGGTGCAGCGCCAGAACAGGTAGGTGGGCGCGGTGGCGACCACGGTCAGGTCCGGCCCATAGGCCGCGACCTCGTCGGCCTGGGCGGCGATGGTGGCGGGGACGAGGTGGCCGTCGAAGATGCGCGCCTCGTGGCCCGCCCGCTCCAGCAGGGCCTGGGCGTAGCCGAGCTCCAGCGGCAGGTGCGGCTCCCGGCAGCCGAAATAGGTGCTGTGCTCGAAGCTCCAGGGCGGGTTGACGAGAGCTACGCGCATGGAGTCACTGGGCCGTTTCTGCGACGCGGTCGGCCAACTTGACCCCACGCGCCCCGGCCAGCCAGGCGGCGAGCTCCGCCACGCCCTCGCGCCATCCCCGTGCAGGCTTCAGCCCCAGCTCGGCCATGGCCCGTCGGTTGTCGGCCACGAAGTAGCGCTGGTCGCCCGCTCGCCAGTCGGAGAAGTCCAGCAGCACCGGCCGGCCGACCAGCGTCTCGATGTGGGCCAGCAGCCGGCGCAGGCTGACGGCGTTTGCGGGACCGCCTCCGAGGTTGAAGGCGCGCCCGCCCACGCGCCCGATGTCGCGCCAGACCGCCATGTAGGCCTCCACCGCATCCTCCACGTGCAAGATGTCGCGCACCTGGCGCCCGTCGCCGTAGATGCTGATCGGCTCGCCCGCCAGCGCGCGGATCAGGAAGTGGGCCACCCAGCCCTGGTCCTCCGTGCCCATCTGGCGGGGACCGTAGATGCAGCTCATCCGCAGCACCGCGGTCGGGAGGCCGAAGCTCCGGGCGTAGTCCAGCACGTACTGGTCCGCCGCCCCCTTGGAGCAGCCGTAGGGGGTGTGGAAGTCCAGGGGCCGGGCTTCGGACACCCCGTAGCGGCGCACCCCCGGATCGGCCGGAGCGTAGGCGCCGTCCTCCAGCCGCATCTCCAGGTCGTCGAGGTCGCCGTACACCTTGTTGGTGGAGGCGAAGACCACAGGCGTCGTCCCGCCCGCCGCGCGCAGGCTCTCCAGCAGCGACAGGGTGGCGCGCACGTTGACGTCGAAGTCCTCCACCGGGGCGGTAAGGCTGGTGGTGACCGCCACCTGGGCCGCCAGGTGGAACACCGCGCTGGCGTCATGGGCCACGGCGTCCAGCGAAGACGCGTCACGCACGTCCGCGATCACCGCGGATATACGCTGCGGGTGCCGGCGCGTCAGCCAGTCCAGGTTCTGTTCGACGCCGGCCCGGGCCAGGGCGTCATAGACCACCACGTCGTGGCCTTCGCGCGCCAGCCGGTCGGCCAGGTTGCAGCCGATGAAGCCCGCCCCGCCGGTGACCAGCACCGGGCGGACGGACCTGATCGCGGGAGCGGACACGTTGGGGTCCGAGACGCTCTCAGCGCTCATGCCACCAGGCCCCGGACTTCCAGTTCGCGCCGCGCCTCGCCGACGCGATCGGTCGCTTCCTGGCGGGCCACCCATTCCGCCAGTTCCGCCAGGCCGGCGTCGAAGTCCTGCCGGGGCGTGTAACCGAGCTGTTGGCGAGCCTTGGAGATGTCGGGAATGCAGTGGCGGATGTCGCCGACGCGGGTCTTGCCGGTCACTTCCGGCGCCACGCCGGGGCGGCCCATGGCGCGGGCCACCGCTTCCGCCACCTGGTTGACGGTCTTCTCCTCCCCACCGCCGATGTTGAACACCTCTCCGTCCGCCGCGTCCTGCTCGAGAGCCAGGGCGAAGGCCTCGGCCACATCGCCGACATGGACGAAGTCGCGGCGCTGTTCGCCGTCCTCGAAGACCATGGGCGGCTGGCCATTGGCGATGCGCGAGGAGAAGATGGCGAGCACCCCGGTATAGGGGTTGGAGAGCGCCTGGCCCGGGCCGTAGACGTTCCAGAGCCGCAGCGCCGAACAGGCCATGCCATAGGCCGGGGCCACGGTGAGGGTGAGCCGCTCCTGCACGTATTTTCCAAGCGCATAGACGGAGGCGAGCGCCGGCCGCTTGCCCTCCGGCGTCGGCATGGGGACCAGCGGGCGGCCCTCGGCGTCGACGGGGTCCCAGCCGCCGTCGCGCGCGCGGCCAGCCCGCACGACCTCCTCGTACAGCCGCCCGTCGAGGTCCCGGTACAGCCCCTCGCCGTAGATGCTCATGGACGAGGCCGTGACGATCTTGCGGACGGGCCTGTCGATCAGCTGCTGCAACAGCACGGCGGTGCCGTAGTCGTTGACGGAGGTGTAGCGGTCCACCGCATACATGCTCTGGCCCACGCCCACCTCCGCGGCGAGATGGATGACGCTGTCGCAGCCCTTCAGCGCCGTGATCAGCGTGCTCTCGTCGCGGATGTCGCCGATGACCAGTTCCGCATCGGCCGCAAGCTCGGCAGGGCGGCCGCGCCCCTGGTGCACCTGCTCGATCAGCGCGTCGAGGACGCGGACGCGATGGCCCCGGGCCAGCAGCGCCTCGGACACGTGCCGACCTATGAAGCCGGCGCCGCCGGTGATCAGGACGGTTTCCCCCAATGTGCTCCCCCCTCGCGCCGACGACCGGTGGCGGACCCTGCCCCTGCAGCCGGCCAGACCCAGCCCCGCCTCATCATCTAAGTTCCCGTTGGAACCCGAAGCGGGGCCGGGGTCAAGCCATTCAGAGCTTCCTAAGGCGTCAGCAGCGAAATGGGTTTCCCAAGCCGCGGCAATAGCGTCTAAGCTACAAAGCTTCGAGTTGAACCGGGCGCGTAATGGACGGAACTCTGCCGATCGGCCGCAAAACGGTGCGCCTGGGGATCGTGGGCGTGGGCAACTGCGCTTCCTCGCTGGTGCAGGGCTTGAGTTTCTACGGCTCCACGCAATCGAACGCGCCCGTGCCCGGGCTGATGCACCTGGAGCTTGGCGGCTACCACGTCGGTGATATCGAGGTGGCGTCGGCCTTCGACGTGACCGCCCCCAAGGTCGGTTGTGACGTGGCGGAGGCGATCTTCGCAGTTCCCAACAACACCCACACCTTCGCCCAACCGCCCCGGACAGGGGTCACGGTTCAGCGCGGCCCGACGCTCGATGGCATTGGCAAGTACGTGCGCGACAACGCCGCGGACTCCGATGCGCCGGTGGTGGACGTGGCCGAGGCGCTGCGCCGATCGGGCACCGAGGTGGTGGTCTCCTATCTGCCCGTGGGCTCTCAGGCGGCGACGGAATACTACGCCGAGGCGGCGCTGAAGGCCGGCTGCGCCTTCGTCAACTGCGTGCCGGTGTTCATCGCCTCCGACCCCGTCTGGCGAGGCCGGTTCGAGACCGCCGGCCTGCCGATCGTGGGCGACGACATCAAGAGCCAGGTGGGCGCCACCATCGTCCACCGCATGCTCGCCAACCTGTTCCGCGAGCGCGGCGTGCGGCTGGACCGGACCTACCAGCTCAATGTCGGCGGCAATTCCGACTTCCAGAACATGCTGGAGCGGGAGCGGCTGGAGTCGAAGAAGATCTCCAAGACCCAGGCCGTCACCAGCCAGCTCGGCGAGCCGCTGCCGGCGGGCGACGTGCACGTGGGGCCGTCGGACTTCGTGCCTTGGCTCACCGACCGCAAGTTCGCCTTCATCCGGCTGGAGGGCACCACCTTCGGCGGCGTGCCGCTGAACTGCGAGCTGAAGCTCGAGGTCTGGGACAGCCCCAACTCCGCCGGCGTGGTGATCGACGCGGTACGCTGCGCCAAGCTGGCGCTCGACCGCGGCATCGGCGGCGCGCTGACCGGGCCGTCCTCCTACTTCATGAAGTCGCCTCCCACACAGTTCACCGACGAGGAGGCGCGTGAGCGGACCGAGAGCTTCGTCGCCGGCGAGGGGGTCGCCGAAGGCGCCGGCGTCGGGGAGTGACGACCACCTTCCACCTCGTGCGCCACGGCAGCCACGACCGCCTCGACCGCACCCTCTGCGGTCGCATGGACGGTGTGCGCCTCGGTACCGCCGGACAGAAGGAGGCGCAGGGCGCAGCGGAGCGGCTGGCCGGCGACGATCTGGCGGCCGTGGTCAGCAGCCCGCTGGAGCGATGCCGCCAGACGGCCGACGCCGTAGCCGAGGGCCACGGCCTGCCGGTCGAGACGGACGCCGCCTTCGTAGAGCTCGACTTCGGCGAGTGGACCGGCCTGTCCTTCACCGAGCTGGAGGCCGATCCGCGCTGGGAGCCTTGGAACAGCCGTCGCAGCCTGAACCGGCCGCCCGGCGGCGAAAGCCTGGGCGAGGCGCAGATGCGCAGCGTACGGGGCCTGGAGCAGCTCCGCGCCCGCCATCCCGGACAGGCGGTCGCGGTCGTCACGCACAGCGACATCATCAAGGCCCTCGCCGCGCACGTCCTGGGCCTGAACCTCGACCTGTACCATCGCTTCGACGTCGACCCGGCCTCCATCACCACCCTGGCGCTGGGGGACTGGGGCGCGAAGCTGATCCGCCTCAACCTCCGCTAAGCCCGAACTCCGCTAAGCCCGAACTCCGCTAAATCTGGCGTCAGAAAGGACCCCGCCCTGTGATCGAAGCGGCGATGATCTGGAACGAACCCAACAACAAGTCGCATTGGGACCCGGAGGTCGACCCGGACTGGTCTCGCTTCGGCGAGCTGGTGACCCGCGCAGGCTCGGCGATCCGCTCAGCCAACCCACAGCTGCCGCGAGTGCTTGGCGGCATGTCGCCGATCGACCCGGACTTCCTCCGCAAGCTTGAGCGCTACGGCGCCATGAACGCCCTGGACGCGGTGGCCGTGCACGGCTTCCCGCTGGACTGGAACCTGTGGTCCATCAATGACTGGCCGGCCAAGCTGGCGGAAATCACCTCCGTCACCCATAAGCCCGTCTGGGTCAGCGAGGTGGGGGTCTCCTCCTTCGGGGCCGAGGAGGTGCAGGCCTGGGGCCTGACCCGCACCGCCGAGCTGCTGCACGGCCGCTCCCCTCGGGTGCACTGGTACTCGCTCTACGACCTGCCCCGAGCCTGGGAGGCCACCACCCGCCACAAGGAGGCGGAAGGCAGCTCCTACTATCGCCACTTCTACATGGGTCTGCTGCGCGAGGACGGCGCGCCCAAGCTGGCGCTGGAGGCCTACCGGCCCCATGCGGGTTGGATGGGCCTGTGCCAGTGGTTCCACTTCCAGGACCATCGGCTGGACGAGGCTGTGGGCTGGATGAAGGAACTGGGCGTCACCTACCTGCGCACGGGCCTGTCCTGGGCCGACAGCTTCCGACCCGGCGCCCTGGACTGGTTCGACCGTCAGATGGAGGCGCTGTCAGGCTTCGACGTCACCGTCACCTTCTGCTTCACGCCCGAGCACCTGGGCGTCGCGCCCCACCACAGCAGCGCCCCCGAGCGACCTGAGGACTTCGCCGAGTTCTGCGCCGCCATGGTGGAGCGCTACGCCCCGGCCCGCGCTGTCGCTGCAGCCTGACCAGGTGAGCCCGACCGCCCTTGCGGGGTTGGACCTGGACTGGGTCACGCCCGGCCTGGCGGTGGGCGGCGCGTTCCCGACGTCGGCCATCCCGACCCTGGCGGCTGGGGGCGTGGGCGCCGTGATCGACTTGCGCAGCGAGGCCAAGGACGATGCGGCCGGGCTTGCCCGAGCGGGTATCGCGTTGCTGCACCTGCCGACGCAGGACCATTGCGCGTTGAGCCAGCGGGACATGGACGCCGGCGTCGCCTTCGCTCTGCCCAGGCTCGGCGACGGCGGGGTGCTGGTCCACTGTCGCGAAGGGATCGGCCGTTCGGTGACGCTCTGTCTATGCATCCTGACGGCGACAGGCATGACGCCGCTGCAGGCCATGCGGACGATCAAGGCGGCGCGCGTCTGGGCGTCCCCGAGTCCACCCCAGTTCGACGCCTTCGCCACCTGGCTGGGACGGCGCGGCATCGAGGCTCCGCCCTTCCAGGCGCTCGCCGCCATCGCCTACAGCCACCTGGGCTGAGCCGTGCTGGTCTACGGCGACCAGGTCCGCATCGCCGACCCGCGCCAGGTCCTGGCCGGGCTGCGCCATGGTTTGCAGACCCTGGACACGGTCGGGCCGCCTGTGGAGCGTCACTCCCGCCTGGCCAGCCTCTTCATTTCCGCCGGCGAGCTGGCCCAAGGCCTCGCAGACGCCGCCTCCGCCGGCCAGGGCGGCGACGGCCCAAGTGCTGAGGAAGACGCTGCGATCGCACTCGTCATGGCGCTGGCCAGCGCGACGCTCGACTCCTGGCGGGCCTTGGGAGAGGAGACTGTCGCGCCAGCGGTCGAGAAGGTCGCGCTCCGAGACGCCCTGACCTGCGTCGAAGGACTGCCCCTGCCCGCCGAGGTGGAGCTGAAGACCGCCGAGGGCTATGCCTTCTACGCCCTCTACCCGGAGGCCTACGCCGAGGCGGCCCTTCAGCTCCCGTCCTGCGGCGAGCATCGGGTAATCGGCATCCGCAGCATCGGCTCAGGCCTCGCAGCCGTGGTGGCTGCAACGCTTGGCGCTGGCCGGCCCACGACGGTGCGCCCCGTCGGACATCCCTTCCAGCGCCGCCTGCAGCTTACCTCCCGCTTGGAAACCAGCCTGAAGGCGAGCGCCAAGAGCCGGTTCATCGTCGTGGACGAGGGGCCTGGCCTGTCGGGAAGTTCCTTCGGCGCAGTCGCCGACGCGCTGGAGGGCCTGGGGGCGGCTCCGCCCCGGATCACCTTCTTGCCCGGCCACGGCGGCGAGCTCGGTTCGAAGGCGAGCGAGGCGCATCGCGCCCGGTGGGCCACGGCTGAGCGCCCCTGCGTGAGCTTCGATACCCTCGTCCTGCGCGCCGAGGCGCCCGGGCACAGGCTGCAGTCCTGGTTCGCGGACCTGACGGGCGGGGAAGACGCGTCCCTGATCGAGGTCTCCGGAGGCGCCTGGCGAGCGCACCGCTATGCGGAAGAGGCCGCCTGGCCCGCTTCCAACACCCACCAGGAGCGGCGCAAGTTCCTCCTGCGGGGTCCGGCAGGAACCTGGCTGCTGAAGTTCGTGGGCCTGGGCGCTGCGGGCGAGCGCGCCTTCGCCCAGGCCCAGGCCCTGGCGGGCGCAGGCTTTGCGCCCCAGGCCAGCGCGCTGCGCTACGGCTTCCTCGCCCAGCCCTGGCTGGCGGACACCCGTCCCCTGCAGCTCCGCCCTGAGGATCGGCACGCCTTCGTCCGGCGGCTGGGCGACTATCTCGGCTGGCGGGCGGAGCATCTGCCGGCTCCCGATCGCGCCGGCGCATCCTTGACGACCCTGCTGGAGATGGCGCGCGTCAACGTCGCCGAATCCCTGGGCGGGGCGGCCGCGAGGTCCCCCGCCTTGGCGGAGGCCCTCTGGACGTCGGCGACGCCGCTCCGTCGCGTCTGGACGGACAATCGGCTGCACGCCCACGAGTGGCTGGAGCAGGGCGAGGGCGGCTGGCTCAAGGCCGACGGGGTGGATCATGCAGCCGCACACGACCTGATCGGCGCCCAGGACATCGCCTGGGATCTCGCCGCCGCAAGATCGGAGTTCGAGCTGGAGGTGTCCGAGGCGGCGCTCCTTCTGGCCATCGTGCGGGAGCGGGCGGAGGTCGATCCCGACCTGGTCGCCTTGCTTGAACCCATCTACCTGGCCTTCCAGCTGGGGGTCTACACCCTGGCGGCAGAAGCTCATGGCGCCTGGCCCCAGGAACGCGTGCGCCTCCAGCGCATGGGCGCGGCCTACCGGCGCCGCTTGTCCAGGCGGCTATTCGAATGAAGCTCGCGGCGCCCGGACCACGCGCCGCAGTGACGTCGGCCATCGCGCCTTGATCCCGCGTCCAAGCTCGCCGAAGACGGGGCCCGAAGCGACGGTGACGGGTGGAGGCGGCGAATACATGGCGGAAACGACTCTCGGCGCGCTCTCGATGGCTTGGAAGCGATGGCTGTTCGACGATGCGCTCCCGCTCTGGGCCTCCGCCGGCGTCAACCCGGCCACCGGAGCCTTCGAGGAGGCGATCGGGTGGGACGGCGCGTTCGTGCCGGCGCCCCTGCGCGCCCGGGTCCAGGCGCGACAGGTCTACGTCTTCGCCACCGCCGGCGCCCTGGGCTGGCCGGGTCCCTGGCGGGAGCGGCTGCAGGGCGGCCTCGACTTCATCGCCCATTATCGTCGCCCGGACGGTCTATACCGGACCAAGGTGGATCGAGCTGGTTCGCCGGTCGACGACACCCCGGTCCTCTACGACCAGGCCTTCTTCCTGTTCGCCGCGGCCGCAGCCGCACGCCTCGCTCCGGCGCAGGAGGCGGCGCTGGAAGCAGACGCCCTCGCCCACCTGAACGCGGTGGAGCGTCACTTCCGCCACCCGAGCGGTGGCTTCTGGGAGGCCGACGCTGATCGTCCGTTCCAGTCCAACGCGCACATGCACCTTCTCGAGGCGATGCTCGCCTGGGAGGAGCTCACCGGACGCCCACGCTGGCGCGACGCGGCCGATCGCATCGTCGAGCTGTGCCTGGACCGCTTCATCGACCGCCAGAGCGGCGCGCTGCGAGAGTTTTTCGACGCGATCTGGTCGCCGGCGCCGGGCGAGCTCGGCCGGATCGTCGAGCCCGGCCACCAGTTTGAATGGGCCTGGCTGCTGAAGCGCTGGGCCGACAAGCGCGGTCACGCCGAGGCCGTGACCGCCGCCCGCCGGCTGTTCGAGATCGGCGTCACCCACGGTGTCGATGCCGCGCGCGGCGTGGCCTTCAACGCGCTGGACGATGGGCTCGCCCCCCTCGATCCCGTCGCCCGTCTGTGGCCGCAGACCGAACGCGTCAAGGCCGCCCTGAGCCTGGCCGGAGACGATCGCGACGCCCAGGTCGCCGCCGCCTGCGCCGGCCTGCAGCGCTACATCAAGGCCGCGCCGCGCGGCCTCTGGCGCGACCGGCTGAAGCCCGACGACGCCTTCGTGGATGAGCCCGCCCCGGCCAGCTCCTTCTACCATATCGTCTGCGCGCTCAACGAGCTGTTCGCCGCTGCAGACGCCTTCTCCAGCCCCTGAGCCCTTGCCGTCGGAGGTCTAGGCGGCGCCCCGTCGCCTTGCCAGGAGCGCCACGTTCATGGTGCAACCTGCCAAGGCGGGGTTTGGGCATGTACGGGTGGCGCAACGCACAGAGCCTCGTGGGCCTCGCCCTGACCATCGGCCTGTGCTGGGCCGTGTCGGAGGACCGGCGGCGTTTCCCTGTCCGGCTGGCGGTCGGCGCCCTCGGCGTCCAGCTCGGCCTGGTGCTGCTGCTGTTCGGGTTTGCTCCGGCTCAGGGCCTGCTGCAGGGCGTAGGTGCAGGCGTGGACGCCCTGGCGGGCTCCACCCAGGCGGGCACGCAGTTCGTGTTCGGCTATCTGGCCGGCGGCGACCAGCCCTTTCCCATCAACAACGCTCAGCCCTTGTATCTGTTGGGCTTTCGGGTGCTGCCGGTGATCCTGGTGATCTGCGCCCTGGCGGCGCTGCTGTGGCACTGGGGCGTGCTGCGGGTGGTCACGCGGGCTTTCGGCTTCGTGTTCCAGAAGACGCTGGGCCTGCGCGGCGCCCCGGCCCTGGGGACCGCCGCCACCATCTTCCTCGGCCAGGTGGAGGGCCCGATGTTCGTGCGCGCCTACCTCGGCGCCCTGACCCGCTCGGAGCTGTTCACCCTGATGGCGGTGGGGCTGAGCTGCGTGTCCGGCTCCACCATGGTGGCCTACGCCACCCTGCTGAAGGGCACGCTGCCCCACGCCGCCGCCCACGTGCTCACCGCCTCGCTGATCTCCGCCCCCGCCGGCGTCCTGCTGGCCCGCATCCTGGTGCCGCCGAAGCCCGGCGAGGAGGCGGAGCGGGGCGACTACGGGACAGACCGCCGCTACGACAGCTCCACCGACGCCCTGATCCGCGGGATCGGCGACGGACTGCAGGTGGCGCTAAACGTGGGCGCGAGCCTGATCGTGTTCGTGGCCCTGGTGTCGCTCTGCGACCGCATCCTGGGCCTCTTGCCGCCCATAGGCCGCCATCCGGTGACGGTGGAGGGCATGCTCGGCGTGCTCTTCACCCCGCTCGCCTGGGCCATCGGCGCGCCGGCCAACGAGGCGGCCGCAGCGGGTCGGCTGCTGGGCGTCAAGCTGGTGCTGACCGAGTTCTCCGCCTTCATCCAGCTTGGACAGACGCCGGTCGGCGTGATCTCCGGCCATACCCGCATGGTGCTGACCTACGCCATCTGCGGCTTCGCCAACATCGCCTCGGTGGGCATCACCGCCTCAGGCTTCGCGGTGCTCGCGCCCGAGCGGCGGCAAGAGGTGTTCGGCATGGTGTGGAAGGCGCTGATGGCCGGCTTCCTGGCCACCTGCATGACGGCGTCTATGGTCGGCGCCTTGCCCGACGCCCTGTTCGGCCTACAACCGGGGCCCGCCTCGGCCTCGGCAAGTTCCCGCCCATGAAGCTCTACAGCGACGCGTACGCGCCCAATCCGCGCCGCGTGCTGTGGCTGATGGCGGAGAAGGGGATCGCCGACATCGAGGTGGTCCACGTCGACCTCGCCGGCGGCGCCCACCGGGCCCCCCGGTTCCTCGACATGGCTGGCGTCTCCGCCGTCCCCCAGCTCGAACTCGACGACGGCGAGGTGCTGGGCGAGTCGCTGGCCATCTGCCGCTACCTGGAGAGCCTCTATCCCAAGCCGAACCTGTTCGGCCGCGATCCGCTGGAGACCGCCCGCATAGAGGCCTGGACCCGCCCGGGCCGAGCTGATGTTCGCTACCCCCCTGATGCACGCGGTGCGTTACGGCCACCCGGCGCTGGCGGCCGTGGAGCCCAACCAGTCCCCCGAGCGCGCCGCCACCGCACGGGCGACGGCCGATGCAGCGCTTCCCCTGTTCGAGCGCCAGCTGGATAGGCGCGCTTGGCTTTGCGGTGACCGGCTGACCATTACCGATATCGTGGCGGGCTCGGGCCTCGGCTTCGGGCGGATGATCGCCTACCAAGTGGGCGAGGCCTATCCCAACCTGCAGCGCTGGGCCAAGGCGGCCATGGCCCGGCCGGGGGCCAAGCCGAAGCGTTGAGCCGCTTGCCCCAACGCAAGCTCCGTGCAGGAATGCAGAGGCCACAGCGCAAGGAGTCGCCCGCGATGCAGCCCCGCTACTCCAACCTGAACCAGGCGCTGCACTGGATCACCGCCGCCTGCATGCTGGCCATCCTGCCGCTGGCCTGGGTGATGACCAATGCGGCGGAGAAGACTCCGCACCTCTCGTCCATGTACAACTGGCACAAGACGCTGGGCACGATCGTGCTGTTCGTGACGATCTTCCGCCTGGTCTGGCGCTTCATCGACAAGCCGCCGCCCTACGCCCAGCATCTGGCCAAATGGGACAAGGGGTTGTCGCACGCCACTCTGTGGCTGCTCTACGCCGTGCTGCTGTGGATGCCGACGACGGGTTTCATCATGGCTGAGTCCGAGGGCCACCCCACCAAGATATTCGACCTGATCCCCACGCCCCAGCTCTGGCCGGTGAACAAGGCGCTGGCCGACCAGTTCGGCTACCTGCATGCGCTGGGCCAGTGGGCGGTCTACGGGCTGATCCTGCTGCACGTGGCCGGTGTCGCCTTCCACCTGATCTGGGGCCGCGACGGGGTGACCGGCCGCATGCTTCCCCCTTACGCCACCGAGCCGCCCGCTGTGTAAGGGCGTCGCAGCGCACTGCCGCCGGCGCACTCAAAGTGGGTCGTTCCGGCGCGTTCGATCCCCGGAAATTGATCTGCCTTTGTCGTGCTTTTCGCCGGCCTTTTCCCGCTTTTCGAACCTTCTTGTAGTCGGGGACACGTCAGGGTGAGGGGGCGCGCTCACATCCCCACCGTCTCCCGCCCGAGCGCCGCCACGTCCGACACGCCCGCCAGGCCCATGGCCAGGTCGAGTTCGCCGATCATGTTGTCGATCACGGCGGCCACGCCCGCCTCGCCATCCACGGCCAGCCCCCACAGGTAGGGGCGGCCCAGCAGCACCGCTCGTGCGCCGAGCGCCAGCGCCTTGAGGATGTCGGCGCCGCTGCGCACGCCGCTGTCGAACAGTACCGGCATCGGGCCCGCAGCGTCCACGCAGGCGGCGAGCTGGGCGGCGGAGCCCACCGCGCCGTCCACCTGGCGGCCGCCGTGATTAGAGACGACGATGGCGTCCCAGCCGGCCTCGGCCGCCATCCGGGCGTCGGCGGGGTGCTGCACGCCCTTCAGCACCACCGGCAGTCGGGTCCAGTCGCGGATGCGCTGCAGCCGCTCCCAGTCGAGCGTCGGGTCGGAATAGATGGTGGCGAACAGGCGGCAGGCAGCGGCCACGTCCTCTTCCGGCGGCCGGGCCAGCATGGTGCGGAACACGGGGTCGGAGGTGTACTGGGCCAGGCCCTGGCCGGTCTGGAAGGGCAGGAAGCCGTGGTCCAGGTCCACCGGGCGCCAGCCCAGCATGGTGGTGTCCAGCGTGATGACGATGGCCTCGCAGCCGCAGGCCTCCGCCCGCTGCACCAGGGAGCGGGCCAGATCGTCGGACCGGGTCCAGTAGAGCTGGAACCAGCGCGGGCCCTCGCCCATGGCGGCGGCGCAGGTCTCCATGTCCACCGAGGCCTGGTTGGAGAAGACCATGGGCACGCCCCGGGACGCCGCGGCCCTGGCGGTGGCGAGGTCGCCCTCGGGGTGGCAGAGGTCCTGCACGCCCACAGGCCCGAGCAGCAGCGGCGCGGGCAGGCGGCGGCCGAACAGCTCCATGCCCAGGTTGCGCGCGCCGACGTTCCTCAGCATGCGCGGCACGATCCGCACCGCGTCCAGCGCCTCGCGGTTGGCCCGCAGCGTCGCCTCCGCGCCCGAGGCCCGCAGGTAGCCGAAGCCCTCCGGCGACATCGCGGCCTCCGCCGCCTGCTCCAGGGCCGATATTTGAAACGGGGTGCGCGCGCGCTGGCCCCGCGCCCCGGCCTCATAGGTCTTGGCGAGCCGTACCTGGCCGGGGCCTGCGTGTCGCGACTGGGTCTGCACGGTCGTCTCCCAGGGCGCGCCCGGACGGCGATCCCTGGACGGGTTCTAGGTCAAAGGCCTATGAGGCTCCAGTGCGTAAGGAGCATCGATGACGGCCGGGGAGCGCCTGCAGCAGCCGTTCGGGACCCTGCCGGACCTGGTCCGCGCCCACGCCGCCGAGCGGCCGGAGCGGCTGGCGGTGATCGGCCTGGGCTCGGCCCTGACATACCGCGATTTCGACGAAGCCATTGACCGGGTCGCCGCCGCCCTGCAGCGCGATGGGTTGAAGCCCGGAGACGTAGCGGCGGTCTGCGCGAGCGCCTCGTCGGCCTATGCCACCGTCTTCCTGGGCATCCTGCGCGCCGGGGTCACGGTCTCGCCGCTGGCCCCCGGCTCCACGGCGGAGAGCCTGGCCGGCATGGTGGAGGACTGCGCCGCGCGCATCCTGTTCCTGGACCGCGAGGTGGCCGCAGCCCTGGCGCCTGTGGCGGATCGCCTGCCGGCGCTGCGCGTCGCGCTCGACGGGTCCGACGCCGCCCGCCCGTTCGAGACCTGGATGGCTGAGCCGGGCTCGCCGGTCGCGCCCGTCACGGTGCAGCCGAAGGGCGCGTTCAACATCATCTACTCGTCCGGCACCACGGGCCGGCCCAAGGGCATCGTGCAGCCCAACAGCCTGCGCTGGGCTCAGTTCAACCGCGCCGCCTATACGGCGGAGACGGTGAGCCTGGTGTCCACGCCGCTCTACTCCAACACCACCCTGGTCAGCTTCCTGCCGACGCTGGCCAACGGCGGCGCGGTGGTGCTGCTGCCCAAGTTCGACGCGGGCGAGTTCCTTGCGCTAGCGGAGCGCCACCGCGTCACCCACGCCATGCTGGTGCCGGTGCAGTACCGCCGGCTGATGCAGCACCGGGATTTCGACGCCTACGACCTGTCGAGCTTCGTCATCAAGTATTCCACCAGCGCGCCCTTCCCTGCGGAGCTGAAGGCCGAGGTGCTGCGGCGCTGGCCGGGCGGCTTGGTGGAGTTCTACGGCATGACCGAGGGCGGCGGCTCCTGCGCCCTGCTGGCCCACGAGCATCCCGACAAGCTCTCCACCGTGGGCAAGCCCATGGAGGGGCACGACGTGCGCCTAATCGACGAGCAGGGCCGCGAGGTGGCGGCGGGGGAGGCCGGCGAGGTGGTCGGCCGCTCGCCCGCGATGATGAAGGGCTACCACAACCAGCTCGACAAGACGCGCGAGGCGGAGTGGATGTCGCCGGAGGGCCTGCGCTTCATCCGCACCGGCGATGTTGGCCGCTTCGACGCCGACGGCTTCCTGACCCTGATCGACCGTCGCAAGGACATGATCATCTCCGGCGGCTTCAACATCTATCCGAGCGACCTGGAGGCCGAGCTGACGGCCCACCCGGAGGTGGTGGAGGCCTCGGTGTTCGGGGTGGCCTCCGAGACTTGGGGCGAGACGCCGGTGGCCGCCGTAGTGCTGAAGCCCGGCGCGGAGCTATCTGCGGCGGAGCTTCGCGTCTGGGTCAACGGCCGCGTCGGCAAGACTCAGCGCCTCACCGAACTGCACCTCGTCGACGCCCTGCCTCGCAGCGCCATCGGCAAGGTGCTGAAGCGCGAACTAAGGGAGATGTTCTCGGCCTAGATCCTCCCCCTTTGGGGAGGGGAGCCAAGCGCAGCTTGGTGGAGGGGGGCAGCGCCGCCGCTTCGCGCTGGCCCCCACAGTCGGCTGCGCCGACAACTCTCCCAGAGGGGGAGCATCCATCGGTCTCATCGCGACAGGGCGCGCGTCATGCGGTCCAGGCCGTCGAGCGTCATGGGATACATCCGCTCCTCCAGCAGCTGGCGGAGGATGGCGGTGGACTGGCTGTAGCCCCAGGCGGGCTCGGGCGTGGGGTTGAGCCAAGCCACGCGGCGGAAGTGGCCGGTGAGCCGCTCCATCCAGGCCGCCCCGCTCTCCGGGTTCCAGTGCTCCACCGCGCCGCCGGGCTGGACGATCTCGTAAGGGCTCATGGCCGCGTCGCCCACGAAGATCAGCCGGTAGTCCGGGCCGAAGGTGCGCAGCACGTCGGCGGTGGGCGTCTGCTCGGTCCGCCTACGGGCGTTAGACTTCCACACGCCCTCATAGACGCAGTTGTGGAAGTAGAAGTATTCCAGGTGTTTGAACTCCGACCGCGCGGCCGAGAAAAGTTCTTCGGACGCACGGACGTGGTCGTCCATGGAGCCGCCCACGTCGAGAAACAGCAGCACCTTCATGGCGTTGCGCCGCTCGGGCGCGAACTTCAGGTCCAGCGTGCCGGCGTTCTGGGCGGTGGCGCGGATGGTGCCGTCCAGGTTCAGCTCCTCCGCCGCCCCCTCGCGCGCGAAGCGGCGAAGCTTCCTGAGCGCCAGCTTCAGGGTGCGGGTGTTCAGCTCCACCCCGTCGTCGAGGTCGCGGAACTCGCGGCGGTCCCAGACCTTGACCGCGCGCCTGTGGCGGGACTTGTCCTGGCCGATCCGGACGCCTTCGGGGTTGTAGCCGTAGGCGCCGAAGGGCGAGGTTCCAGCCGTCCCGATCCATTTGCTACCGCCCTGGTGGCGCTCCTTCTGTTCCTCCAGCCGCTGGCGCAGCGTCTCCATCAGCTTGTCGAAGCCGCCCAGCGCCTCCACGGCCGCCATCTCCTCAGGGCTCAGCGTCTTCTCGGCCAGCTTCCGCAGCCACTCCTCGGGGATGTCGGTGGTCAGGTCCTCGCCCGAGACCGCCTCGAGACCCTTGAAGTGCTGGGCGAACACCCGGTCGTAGCGGTCAAACCAGCGCTCGTCCTTCACCAGGGCGGAGCGGGCAAGGAAGTAGAAGTCCTCCACGCTGTAGTCGGCGACCCCCGCCTGCATCGCGCCGAGCAGCGACAGGTGCTCGGTGATGGAAACCGGGACGCCGGACTTGCGCAGGCCTTCGATGAAGCCGGTGAACATCTACTCTCCCTCCCCGCTTGATGGGGGAAGGGCTGGGGATGCGGGTCGACGACGGCGCCGTTCAAAGGTTGCCTCCAGGCTTGACGCCCTTTCTGAGCAGGGCGCCGCCGTCCACCCCCATCCCTGCCCTTCCCCCATCAAGGGGGAAGGGTTCATCACCCCCGCCTCGACATGAACACCAGCCGCTCGAACAGCGAGACGTCCTGCTCGTTCTTCAGCAGGGCGCCATGGAGCGGCGGGATGACCAGCCTGGCGTCATCGCTGCGGAGCACCTCAGGGCTGAGGTCCTCGATCATCAGAAGCTTCAGCCAGTCCAGCAGCTCCGACGTGGCGGGTTTCTTCTTCAGGCCTGGCAGGTCCCTGATCTTGAAGAAGACGTTCAGCGCCTCGCGCGCCAGCGAGGCCTTGATGTCGGGATAGTGGGCGGCGACGATCTTCTCCATCGTCTCGCGGTCGGGGAAGCGGATGTAGTGGAAGAAGCAGCGGCGCAGGAAGGCGTCCGGCAGCTCCTTCTCATTGTTGGAGGTGATGATCACCACCGGTCGCTGGCGGGCCACGATGGTCTGCTTCGTCTCGTAGACATAGAACTGCATGCGGTCGAGTTCGAGCAGCAGGTCGTTGGGGAACTCGATGTCGGCCTTGTCGATCTCGTCGATCAGCACCACTGTCGGCGTCTCGGAGGTGAAGGCCTCCCACAGCTTGCCGTGCACGATGTAGTTGGCGACGTCGTGCACGCGGGGATCGCCGAGCTGGCCGTCGCGCAGGCGCGAGACCGCGTCGTACTCGTAGAGGCCCTGCTGGGCCTTGGTGGTCGACTTGATGTGCCACTCGATCAGCGGCATTCCCAACGCGGCCGCCACTTCCTGCGCCAGCACGGTCTTGCCGGTGCCGGGCTCGCCCTTGACCAGCAGCGGCCGCTGCAGCTTGACCGCGGCGTTGACCGAGACCTCCAGGTCGCGGGAGGCGATGTAGCGGTCGGTGCTGGCGAAAGGCATGTGGGCTCCGGCGGAAGGTAGGTGATCTAAACTTTACAGCCCAAGGATGCTATCTCGGCGTGAGGAGCCGCAATGAACGCGATCGCCTTCGACACCCACGCCCATGTAAAGCGCCTGGTGGGCACAGGCATGTCCAAACCTCAGGCGGAAGCGGTCATCTAGGCCTTGCGGCAAACCGCGGAATTGCCGGACATCAGCCATCTGACGACCAAGGCCGACCTGCAGGTCGCCAAGTCTGATCTCCAGGCTGCAATCGGCGAAATCCGGCTTGCGACCAAGGCCGACCTGCAGGTCACCAACTCTGATCTCCAAGCTGCGATCGCGGAAATCCGGCTTGCGACCAAGGCTGATCTACAGACGACCAAGTCCGACCTTCAGACCGGGACATCGGAAGTCCGGGCCGAGCTGACGGCGACCAGAGGTGAACTCCGGGGCGAGATCAAGGGCGTTCGAGGCGAGCTGATCTGGTGGATCATCGGGACTGGGGTGGCGTCGTGGGCGGCGCACCTGTTCATCAAGTAGGCCGCCGGCGCAACACTAGGCCGCCTTCGGCAGCTCCGCCCGCAGCGCCTGGTAGCGCCGCAGGTGGAAGTCCGACGAGCCCAGCGCCTGCTCGATCAGGGTGGCGCGCTTGAAGTAGTGGCTGAGCGCCAGCTCCTCGGTCAGCCCGATGCCGCCGTGGATCTGCACCGCCGCCTGGCCGACGCTGGTGCAGGACCGGCCCACATAGGCCTTGGCGGCGGAGACTGCTGCGCCGCGCTCTGCGGCGGGCAGGTCGAGCTTCAGGGTCGCCATGAAGGTCATGGAGACCGACTGCTCGGCGGCGATGAACATGTCCACCATGCGGTGCTGCAGCACCTGGAAGTCGGCGATGGGGCGGCCAAACTGGCGGCGCTGCTTGGTGTACTCCACCGTCTGGCGCACCAGCTCACTCAGTACGCCGCCCGCCTCCGCGCAGAGCGCCGCGCGGGCCTCGTCCAGCACGGCCTCGACGTGGGGCAGCGCCTGGCCTTCCTCGCCGAGCAGGGAGTCGGCGCCCAGCGACACGCCCTCGAAGGTGATCTCGGAAGCACGCTTGCCGTCGACGGTAGGGTAGTCGACCGTGCTGACCCCGGCGGCGTCCTTGTCCACCAGGAACAGGGACACGCCCTGCGCCTCCCGCTGGCCGCCCCCGGTGCGGGCGGTGACCAGCAGTTTCGACGCCCAGGGCGCGGCCACGACCACGGCCTTCTTGCCGTCCAGCCGCCAGCCCTCTCCATCCTTGCGGGCGGTGGTGGAGACGTTGGCCACGTCGTAGCGGCTGGCGGGCTCGCCCCAGGCGAGGGCGGTGACCAGCTCGCCGCCGATGATCTGCTCCACTGCGGCATGGGCGGCGGGGCTGTCGTAGCGCTTCAGCAGGCCTGCGCCGATCACCACCGTCTCCAGGAACGGTTCGATCACGAGCGCGCGGCCGAGTTCGGTCATCACCACCATGGTGTCCACCGGGCCGCCGCCGAGCCCGCCGAGCTCCTCCGGCAGGGCGGCGCCCAGCACGCCCACGTCCTGCGCCAGGGCGCGCCAGATCTCCGGCCGCCAGCCCGCTTCGGACGCCACGGCCTTGCGGCGGCTGTCCGTGTCATAGCTGGTCCGCAGGAAGCTCTGCAGGGAGTCGCGAAGCAGGCGCTGCTCTTCGCTGAAGCTGAAGTCCATGGATGAGGGTCCGGTCTGTGCTGCTTGCGTGCGGGCGTCAGAGCCCCAGCACGGCCTTGGCGATGATGTTGCGCTGGATCTCGTTGGAGCCGCCGTAGATCGAGGTCTTGCGCATGTTGAAATAGGTGTCGGCGACGCCGCGAGCGGAGCGCGGGCCGACCGGCGCCTCGTTGCCGCCGGTGGCGTTGTGCAGCAGGTGGGGGGCGGCATAGCGGCCGGCCGCCTCCATGGCCAGTTCGGTGGCGCGCTGCTGGATTTCGGTGCCCTTGATCTTGAGCAGGCTCGACTCCGGCCCCGGTCCCTTGCCTTCGGCCTCACGGGCCAGGCCGCGGAGCTCGGTGTACTCGAGCGCCATCAGCTCGATCTCCAGCTCGGCCATCTTGCGGGCGAAGAACACGTCGTCCTCGAGCGGATGACCGTCGATCGTCTCCTCGGCGGCGATGTCGTGCAGGCGGTCGATGGCGCGCTTGGAGCGGGCGACGCCGGCGATGCCGGTGCGCTCGTGGGCGAGCAGGAACTTGGCGCAAGTCCAGCCCTTGTTCTCCTCGTAGATGCGCTGCTCGACGGGCACGCGCACGTCCTCCAGCCACACCTCATTGACCTCGTGGGCGCCGTCCAGGGTGATGATCGGCCGGACGGTGACGCCGGGCGATTTCATGTCGAGCACCAGGAAGCTGATGCCCTCCTGCTTCTTGACCGAGGGATCGGTGCGGACCAGGAAGAAGCCCCAGTCGGCGTGCTGGGCGAGCGTGGTCCAGGTCTTCTGGCCATTGACGACATAGTGGTCTCCGTCGCGCACCGCCCGGGTGGAGAGCCCGGCGAGGTCCGAGCCCGCTCCAGGCTCCGAATAGCCCTGGCACCACCAGGTCTCGCCCAGCATGATCGGGGGCAGGTACTTGGCCTTCTGCTCCGGCGTGCCGAAGGCCATGATGACCGGCGCCACCATGTTCACCCCGAACGGCAGGATCGGCACCGTGCCGGCACGGGCGTTCTCCTCGGCGAAGATGAACTTCTGGATCGGGGTCCAGCCCGGGCCGCCGTATTCCACCGGCCAGGACGGGGTGGACCAGCCGCCCTTCCTGCCCAGGATCTTGTGCCAGGCGAGGTAGTCCTCGCGGCCCAGCTCCTCGCCCGCGTCCTGCTTTGCGCGCACCTCGGCGGGGTAGTTCTGCTCTATGAACGTGCGGACCTCGTCGCGGAAGGCGAGGTCTTCGGGGGAGAAGTCGAGGTTCATCGGGAGAGCCTTCAGGCGTTGGCGGGGGCGGCCTCGAACAGCCGCTTCAGTTCGGGCTTGAGGATCTTGCCGTTGGCGTTGCGGGGCAGCGGTTCGTGACGGAACAGGATGCGGACGGGCGTCTTAAATCCTGCCAGACGGGCGCGGACATAGGCCTTGAGCTCCGCCTCGTCCGCCGTCGCGCCGGGCTTCAGGGTCACCACCGCGCCGGGCTCCTCGCCCAGCGTCCGGTGGGCGATGGGCACCAGGGCGGCGTCCATGATCGCGGGGTGGGTGTAGAGCACGTCCTCCACCTCCACCGAATAGATGTTCTCGCCGCCGCGGATGATCACGTCCTTGATGCGGTCGACGATGTAGCAGAAGCCCTCCTCGTCGATCCGAGCCAGATCGCCGGTCTTCAGCCAGCCGTCCTGGAAGGTCTTGGCGGTGGCCTCGGGCTTGTTCCAGTAGCCGCGCGCCACGTGCGGGCCATAGACCCACAGCTCGCCGACGCCTCCCGGAGGCAGGGCGTTGCCCTCGCCGTCCACCACCTTCATGTCGCCGACCGGGGTGGCGGGCCCGCAGCTGTCTGGACGGCGGGCGTAGTCCTCAGCCATGTGGTGGGTGAAGGTGGCGCAGGTCTCGGTCATGCCCCAGCCCGTCCCGCTCCGGGCCTGGGGCCACGCCTCGTCCATGCGCCGCACCAGCTCGGGCGCCGCGGGGGCGCCGCCATAGGTGATGCTGTCCAGGCTGGACAGATCGTACTTGGGCCGCGCCGGATGCTCCAGCAACTGCCACGGTATGGTGGGGACGCCGCCGATGGAGGTGGCCCGCTCCTGCTCGATCAGGGCCATGCAGGCTTCCGGCTCGAAGCGGCGCATGAGCACGAGCTTGATGCCCGTGGCCATGGCGACGTTCAGCAGCGAGAAGCAGCCCGTGACGTGGAAGAAGGGAATGGACACCACATAGGCCTTCTGCACCGCCGAGTCGGGCTCCGGCGGGGCCTCGCCGCGGCGCACGAAGCTTCTGGCCACGGAGTAGAGCGAGGTCAGCACCGGCGTGGTCACCGCCCGGTGGCAGGCCGCCACCCCTTTGGCGTTGCCCGTGGTGCCGGAGGTGTAGAACAGCGTGGCGTCGGCTTCGGGCGCTATGGTCAGGGGCGGCGCGTCCACCGCGGGCAGGGCGGCCCAGGCGCTGGGCGCGCCCAGCACATCCAGCAGGTCGAGCGCGCCGTCCAGAGGGTCTGCGCCCGTGCGGCGACAGACCAGCACCTGGGTCAGGTCGGCGCATCCGGGCAGCTGCGCCCGGGCGCGTTCGTAACGCTCGCCATCGAACACAGCGACCTTGGCGCCGGAGTCCTTCAGCCCGTAGGCGAGCTCGCCCGCCGACCACCAGGCGTTCAGCGGCGTCGCCACCGCACCGGCGAGCGCTGCGCCGTAGAAGCAGACCGGCCATTCCGGCAGGTTCCGCATGACCACCGCCACGCGGTCGCCGGGCTTCACGCCCGCGCCGACCAAGTGGCGGGCGAAGGCCATGGCGGCGCGGCCGAAGGCGTCGAAGCTGATCCGCTCGGCCTCGTTGACCAGGAAGGTGCGCTCGCCGAAGGCCTGGGCGGCGAAGAACAGCTCGACCAGCGATTTGGGACCGTTCTTCCAGGCGCGAACGTTCAGCCCGTCGCGCTGCCAAGCCTCCATCTCGAACATGGCGCCGGGCGCGGTGAGCAGGGTCTGCGATTCCGCCAGGCTCACGGCCGGCCAGGCCTTGATCGGGTCCGCGTCCGCCTCGTTGGAGAGAAGCGCCGCCTGGGTCATGTCACCTCCCACGAGAATGGTCGGGCTGCGCGGCAAGGGCGGCGGCCTCGTTTGACGTTTCCTAGGCCGTTCCGGCGCGCTCGCCAACGGGCGTCCTTGGCTTCGGCAGGTATTTTCTCCAAGCTTGCGACATCTCGGAAGCCTCAAACTGCCCCGAACGCCGTTGTTCCCCATGGCGCTGTCGCCATACGGACCATTCAAATCCGGGCCGCGGGTCCGGCGTGGCGTTGCCCGCGCCTCGGATCGGCGCTAGGTCGGATGGGCGATGACCGGAGCCATGGTGGGCCAGACCTCCCGCTACGAGCGCAAGCGCGAGGCGATCCTCGAAGCGGCGGCCACGCCGTTCTACGCGCGCGGGCTGGGCGGCGCGACCATCGCCGAAGCCCAGCCGGTCACCGGCATGATCAATGCGGCGGCCGAGCCGCCGCGCTGGTCGCCCCTGGCCACCGCCGACACCGCCGCGGACCTTTTCCTGCAGCCGCTGATGACCGGCGTGTTCACGCCCCTGCGGCGACGATAACCCACCCGCCTCGCCAGGCCAGTCCATGGAGCGATCATGACATCGGAGACCCTCGCCGGCCTGTCCACCGCACGGCTGGAGCGCATAACTGAGCTGCTGAACACCCACTATGTCGACCCTGGCAGGATCGCCGGCTGCCAGATCCTGGTCGCCCGCCATGGCGAGGTCGCCTACAGCCGGAGCCTCGGCCTGATGGACCGGGAGCGCGCCAAGCCGTGGGCCGACGACACGGTGGCGCGCATCTACTCCATGACCAAGCCCATCGCCTCGGTGGCGCTGATGATGTTGTGGGAGCGCGGCCTGTTCCAGATCGACGAGCCGGTCGCCAAGGTGCTGCCGGAGTGGCGGGACCTGAAGGTCTGGGTCAGTGGCGAGAGCGAGGCCATGCGGACCGAGGCGCCGCACCGCCCGGTCAGCTTCCGCGACCTCCTCAGCCACACCTCGGGCCTCACCTACGGCACCCTGCTGGAGACCCTCGGCGCGCCGGCGAGCCGCGATCCGGTGATCGCCGCCTACAAGGCGCTGAAGGTGCGCATGGAGCCAGACGAGGACCTGGACGCCTTCGTCGCCAAGCTGGGTCGGCTGCCCCTGCGCTACCAGCCCGGCCAGCAGTGGATGTACTCCCTGGCCACCGACGTCATCGGCGCCCTGGTCCAGCGCCTGTCGGGCAAGCCGTTCGACGTCTTCCTGCAGGAGGAGGTCTTCAACCCGCTCGGCATGGTGGACACGGGCTTCCATGTGCGCCAGGAGAACGTGGATCGCTTCGCCGCCTGCTATGCGCGCCGCGCCGACAAGACCCCCGTGCTGCAGGACGATCCCCAGGCCAGCCCCTACCTGCACCCGCCCGTCTTCCTCTCGGGCGGCGGCGGCCTGGTCTCTACGATGGCCGACTACCACCGCTTCTGCGAGATGCTGCGCCGGGGCGGCAAGCTGGACGGGGAGCGGATCATCGGCCCGCGCACCCTGGCCTTCATGATCCGCAACCATCTGGCCGGCGGCAAGTCCCTGGCGGAGCTCTCCATCGACAGCTTCTCCGAGACCACGCCGGCCGGCGTCGGCTTCGGCCTGGGCTTCGCCATGACCACCGACGGCGTGCGGGCCGGAACGCCCAGCGAGGGCGACTACTTCTGGGGCGGCGCGGCGTCGACCGCCTTTTGGGTCGATCCCGTCCAGGACCTGGTGGTGATCTTCCTCACCCAGCTGCTGCCCTCCACCAGCTTCAACTTCCGCGGTCAGCTGAGAAGCCTCGTCTACAGCGCCATCGTGGCGTGAGGCGGCGCGTCCTGATCCGCCAAGGCCAGTCGAACCGGCCTATGATCCCGAACGAACGAGGAGGCGATCCACGATGACGCAACGCATGCAGCTGGATGGCCGCACCGCCCTGATCACGGGTGCAGGGAGCGGGATCGGCCGGGCGGTCGCGGTGTCGCTGGCGCGGCGGGGCTGCAATCTCGCCCTGGCCGACGTGAACGAGGCAGGCATGGCCCAGACCGCCGAGGAGATCGGGTCGGCTGTGCGCATCACCCGCCATCGCCTCGACGTCTCCGACCCCGGGGCGATCTCGGAGGCGCCCGCCCGGGTGCTGGCCGACCATCCGGGCGTCGACGTGCTGGTGAACAACGCGGGCGTGGCGCTGGGCGGCGGCTTCGAGCAGGTGGCGGCGGCCGACTTCGAGTGGCTGTTCTCCATCAACTTCTGGGGCGTGGTGCGCATGACCCGCGCCTTCCTGCCGATCCTGCGGAGGAGCCCCGACGCGCGGTTGGTGAACCTGTCCAGCATCTTCGGCATCATCGCCCCGCCGGGCCAGACGGCCTATGTCGCCAGCAAGTTCGCCGTGCGGGGCTTCTCGGAGTCTCTGCGCCATGAGCTGAAGGACAGCCCCGTCGGCGTGACCGTGGTGCATCCGGGCGGGGTGGCGACCTCCATCGCCCGGAACGCCCGCCTGCCCCCCGGCGCGTCGGCGGCCGACATGGAACGGCGGCTGAAGTTCGCCGAATCCAAGCTCACCCTGTCCCCGACCGTCGCCGGCGAGACCATCGTGCGCGCCGCCGAGCGCCGCCGGCCCCGCGTGATCGTCGGCCTGGACGCCAAGATCGCCGTCGCCGCCGAGCACTTCGCGCCGGTCTCCTACTGGAAGCTGCTCGGCCAGCGGATGAGCGCATGAAGCTCCTCTCCCTCGCTCTGCTCGGCGGCGTGGCGGTCGTCGCCGCCACTGGCGGCGGCCTCGCCGCCTTCGCCGGCCTGACCGCGCGCCGGGTCGAGGCGGCGCTGCCGCCCCAGGGCCGCTTCATCGACATAGACGGCAACCGCATCCACTACCTGGACCAGGGTTCCGGGCCGGTGGTCCTGATGGTGCACGGCCTGGGCGGCCAGATGCGCAACTTCACCTACGCCCTGGTCGACAAGCTGACGGACCGCTTCCGCGTGGTGGTGATGGAGCGGCCGGGCGCCGGCTACTCCCGGCGCGCGCCCGGCGCCTCCGCCCGGCTGGGCGTCCAGGCCGACGTGGTCGCCAAGTTCATCGGGGCGCTGGGACTCGGCAAGCCGCTGCTGATCGGCCACTCGCTGGGCGGCGCCCTGTCCCTGGCCGTGGCGCTGGAGCACCCGGAGGCGGTGGGCGGGCTGGCCCTGGTCTCGCCCCTGACCCAGCCGCAGGACGCCCCGCCCAAGGTCTTTGCGGGCCTGTACATCCCCTCTCCCTTCCTGCGGCGGCTCTTGGCCTGGACCGTGGCGACGCCCCTGGCGATCCGCAACCGGGACGTGGTGCTGGCGCAGGTGTTCGGGCCCGAAACCGCGCCCGACGACTTCGCCACCCGCGGCGGCGGCGTGCTCAACCTTCGCCCGCGGAGCTTCTATGCCACCTCCACCGACCTTGTGGCCGTGAGCGAGGACCTTCCCGGCTTCCACGCCCGCTACGCCAGCCTGAAGCTGCCGGTGGGGATCATTTTCGGCGAGGACGACCGCATCCTGGACGCCCGGGTGCATGGCTCGCCCATGACCGGCCAGGTCCCGGGCCTGACTTACGAGACCATCGAGGCCGCCGGCCACATGATCCCGCTCACCCAGCCCGACCGGGTGGGCGCCTTCGTCACGGCCGTGGCCGGGCGCGTCTTCGGGAGGACCGCATGAGCCAGACCCATTTCGACGTCATCATCATCGGCGCCGGACTCTCCGGCGTCGGCGCCGCCCACCACCTGCAGCACAAGTGTCCGGACAAGACCTACGCCATCCTGGAGGGACGGGACACGATCGGGGGCACCTGGGACCTGTTCCGCTATCCGGGCATCCGCTCGGACAGCGACATGTACACCCTGGGCTACGTCTTCCGGCCCTGGACCGAGGCCAAGGCCATCGCCGACGGCCCCTCGATCCTGAACTACATCCGCGAGACGGCGGCGGAGGACGGCACCGCGCGCCACATCCGCTTCGGCCACAAGGTGACGGCCGCGTCCTGGTCGTCGACCGAGGCGCTGTGGATGGTCGAGGCCCTACGGAGCGACGGGGAGCGCGTGTCGTTCACCTGCGCCTTCCTGTTCACCTGCACCGGATATTATGACTATTCCGGCGGCCACATGCCGGACTTCCCAGGCGCGGAACGATTCGCCGGCCGGCTGGTGCACCCCCAGGCCTGGCCCCAGGACCTGGACTACACCGGCAAGCGCGTCGTGGTGATCGGCAGCGGCGCCACCGCGGTCACCCTGGTGCCGGCCATGGCTGAGACGGCCGCCCACGTCACCATGCTGCAGCGCACGCCCACCTATGTGGTCTCGCGCCCCTCGGTGGACGCCTGGGCGGACAAGATGCGCGCGCGCCTGCCGGCCAAGCTGGCCTACGGCCTGGTCCGCTGGCGCAACGTGCTGGTCGGGATGTTCTTCTACAATCTAGCCAGGAAGCGCCCGACGCGGACGCGCGAGCGCATCCTGGGCTGGGTGCGCGACCACCTCGGCCCCGACTACGACGTCGCCTCCCACTTCACCCCGCCCTACGACCCCTGGGACCAGCGGGTGTGCCTCGTGCCCGACGCCGACCTGTTCAACGCCTTGAACAGCGGCCGGGCCGAGGTGGTCACCGACCACATCGACAGCTTCACCGGTGACGGCATCCGGCTGAAGTCGGGCAAGGTGCTCGCCGCCGACATCGTGGTGGCGGCCACAGGGCTTCGCCTGCAGCACCTGGGCGGCATGGCTGTCCAGGTGGACGGCGGGCCGGTCAAGCTGTCCCAGTCCATGGGCTACAAGGGCTGCATGTACAGCGACGTGCCCAACATGGCGTCCTGCTTCGGCTACACCAACGCGTCGTGGACGCTGAGATGCGACCTGACCTGCGACTATGTCTGCCGCCTGCTGAACCACATGGACGCCCGGGGCCTCGCCTTCGCCATCCCGCGCAAGCGCGACCCGGCGCTGACCGAAGAGCCCATGCTCAGCTTCACCTCCGGCTATGTCCAGCGCGCCATCGACAACTTCCCCAAGCAGGGGTCGAAGGCGCCGTGGAAGCTGCGCCAGAACTATGCGCTGGACCTGCTGGACATGAAGTTCGGTAAGCTGGACGACGGCGCGCTGGAGTTCCACCGGCGGGCGCCGGATCGGATGGCGGCCTGAGGCTTGGCGATCCTCCACATGGGCTAGCTTGAGCTATAAGGCTGCAACCGGCCGCCTGGACGGCTGCAAGGAGGACGCCGCCATGTCGGACAAGGTGATCTATCGCGCGAGCGAAGGCGTGGCCGAGGTGCGGCTGAACCGGCCGGAGAAGAAAAACGCCATCCTGCCGGAAATGTACGCCGCCATGGCCGACGGCATCCTCGCGGCGGAAACCGACGCGGCCGTCCGCGCCATCGTCATCGGCGGGGAGGGCGGGTCCTTTACCGCCGGCAATGACCTGTCCGACTTTCTGAACCGCCCGAGCTCCGAAGAGACCCCGCCAGTGCGCCGCTTCATGACGGCCCTGAGCCGGGCGGAGAAGCCGGTGGTGGCCGCGGTGGACGGGCTGGCCATCGGCATCGGCACGACGCTGCTGCTCCACTGCGACCTTGTGGTGGCGAGTACGCGCTCGCGCTTCCAGATGCCGTTCGTGAACCTCGGCCTGGTGCCGGAGTTCGCCAGCTCCTGGCTGCTGCCGGCGCGCATCGGATACCCGCGCGCCGCCGAGCTGCTGCTCCTGGCGGAGTCGATGGATGCCGTTACCGCCAAGGACTTCGGCCTGGTGAACCGTGTGGTGGAGCCTGCCGAGGTGGAGGCCGCGGCCCTGGACCTCGCCCGCCGCCTCGCCGCCAAGCCGCCGGAGGCGTTGCGCCAGTCCAAGCGGCTGATGCGGGCGGACCCGGATAGCGTGCTCCAGAGGATGGAGCAGGAGAATGCGGAGTTCAGCCGTCTGCTCGCCTCGCCGGAGGCGCGCGAGGCCTTCACCGCCTTCCTGGAGAAGCGCGCGCCCGACTTCGGCAAGGTCGCCTGATCGGCCACCGAAGGCAGTTTGCGAGCGCGTCGCAATTTCATTGCATCTGCAAGTCACTTGCATATAGAACCCGTCACGGCCGCTGATAGAGCGGACCTTGGCGGGGTGAGTGGTGAGGAGATCGAAGTTTCAGCGGCCGGGGCGCGCCGCTGCAGGCTTGGTGGGAGCTGCGCTCGCGCTCGGCGCCGCCGGGCAGGCGCAGGCCTCCCCACCGGCCCTGTCGGTTCCGGTCAGCTCCGAGCAGGCGGCCGGCGGCGCGCCGCAGGGCTTCAGCGGCTATCTGTCGAGCCTGCAGAAGTCGAGCTTCCTGCTCGGCGACATGTTCGGCCTGCGCACCGAGCTCAGCAGGTTCGGCGCCTCCCTGGCCATCCAGGAGACGAGCGAGGTGCTCGGTAACGCCACCGGCGGCATCCACAAGGGCGCCGAATACGACGGCCTGACCCAGGCCATCTTCCAGCTGAACACCCAGCGCGCCTTCGGCCTCTACGGCGGCCTGTTCAACGTCAGCGCGCTGCAGATCCACGGCCGCAACCTGTCGGCCGACAACCTCGGCACGATCCAGACCGCCAGCGGCATCGAAGCCGATCGCGCGACGCGGCTGTGGGAGCTCTGGTACGACCAGAAGTTCCTCGACGAGGACCGGGCCGACATCAAGGTCGGCCTGATCAGCGCCGACCAGGAGTTCATCGTCAGCCCCAACGCGCTCTATTTCGTCAATACCATGTTCGGCTGGCCGGCCCTGCCGTCCTACGACCTGCCCGGCGGCGGCCCGGCCTATCCGCTGTCCGCGCCCGCGGTGCGGTTCCGCTGGCGGCCCGTGGACCCGGTGAACATCCTGGTCGGCGTGTTCAACGGTGCGCCATCCAGGACCAATGACGGCGACGCCCAGGTGATCAACGCCTCGGGAACCCAGTTCCCGACCAACGGCGGCACGCTCACCTTTGTTGAGCTGCAGTACACCTACCCGGCGCTCGGCGCGATGGTGATGCCCGGGGCCGGCGCGCCGCTCGGCCATACCTACAAGATCGGCGCATGGTACGATTCGGAGGCGTTCGACGACGAGCGCTTTGACGACCATGGCGTGCCGCTCGCCTCGCCGCTCAGCGACGGGTCGCCGCTTCGCCACCGCGGCCAGTACTCGGTCTATGGCGTGGCCGACCAGATGCTCTGGCGCCAGCAGGACGACCCCAACCGCTCGGTCAGCGCCTTCACACGGGTCATGGGTTCGCCCCAGGCCGACCGCAATTTCTTGAGCTTCAGCGCCAATGTGGGCCTGACCTACCACGATCCCGTGGCCAACCGCCCTGACGACACCCTGGCCATCGGCCTGGGTTACGCCAAGGTGAGCCACGTGGTGACCGACGCTGACCGCGACGCCGCGGCGGTGGCGCGGGCGGTCGATCCGACTATCTATGGTCCGGCCCGCCACGACGAGACCTTCATCGAGGCGACGTATCAGTACCAGCTTCGGCCCTGGTGGCAGGTGCAGCCGGACTTCCAGTACACTTTCACCCCCGGCGGCGGCGTCGCCGACCCCAACCAGCCCACGAACCGCGTGAAGAGTGAAGCCGTCTTCGGAGTGCGCACCAATGTCCTGTTCTGAGCGCACTTCATCCTCCCCTACGCAGCGGGGGAGGGGGACCATGTGGAGCATGGTGGAGGGGGCTGCAGCCCAGTGTCGCTCCGGGGCGGCCCCCTCCGTCACGGGCCTGCGGCCCGCGCCACCTCTCCCGCTTCGCAGGGGAGGACGATTTGCGGGGATCGCCACCATGGCGGGGTTACTCGCCCTCGCATCCACCGCACAGGCCGCCCCCAAGGGCTACCTGGAAACCATCCACCGCCACGTCACCCTGACCTCCAGCGTCACCGACAACGGCGACCTGAACCCCTACGCCATCGTCGTGGCGCCGGTGAGCGCGGGCAAGGTGCAGAAGGACGACGTGCTGGTCGACAACTTCAACAACCTGTCGAACCTGCAAGGGACGGGCACCACCATCGTGCTCTACCGCCCCTCCACCCGGCAGACGATCCTGTTCGCCAAGCTGCCCCGGACCCTGTCGGGCTGTCCGGGCGGGGTGGGGCTGACCACCTCCATGGCCATGCTGAAGACCGGCTGGGTGATCGTGGGCTCCACACCCAGCACGGACGGCACCACCGCCACCAAGGGCGACGGCTGCCTGATCGTGTTCGACCCCAACGGCAAGCCGGTGCGGGTCTGGTCCGGGTCCCACATCATCGACCCCTGGGGCAACATGGCGGTGAAGGACGACGGGGCGACCGCCACCCTGTTCATCAGCATGGCCGGCGAGGGCATCCCGGCGCCGACCGTGCTCGATCCGAAGACCAAGCTGCCCATCGTGGTGAAGAAGGCCAGCGTGCTGCGTGTGAAGCTGACCATCCCGGATGGCAAGCCGCCCGAGATCGCCGAGGAGACGGTGGTGGGCGACGGCTTTTCCCAGCGCGCTGACCGGGACAACTTTCTGCTCGGCCCCACGGGCGAGGCCCTGGGCGGCGACGGGACCCTCTACGTGACCGACGGGCTGGACAACGTGATCACCGCCATCCCCGACGCCCTCACCCGCACCGACAGCGCCGGCACCGGCAAGGAGGTGACCAAGGACGGCCTGCTCGCCTGGCCGCTGGCCCTGGCCTGGACGCCGGAGGGCCACCTGCTCGCCGCCAATGGCAAGGACGGCCGGGTGGTGGAGGTCGATCCCGTGGCCGGCAAGCAGATCTACGCCCAATGGATCGACAACGATCAGGCCCAGTCGCCGCCTGGCAACGGCGACCTGTTCGGCATCGCCATGCTGCCCGACAACTCCGGCTTCTATTATGTAGAGGATGACGTGAACACGCTGATGCGGGCCTCCCGATGAGCGGCGGCTGCCCATTCATCGGGAGTTCGGGCGGCGTCGGTGGCGACGGCGGGGCGACCCGTCGTCGTTTCCTGTCGGGCGCTGCGGGGATCGCCGGCGCCGTGGGGGCGGTCGGCGCGGCCTCGGCCAAGCCGGCGCCCTCGACCCACGCGCCGCTGACCCCGACCGCGGCCCCGGACAGCGCCACCCTGCCCTTTCACGGGTCCCACCAGCAGGGGATCACCACCCCACAGCAGGCGCACGTCTACTTCTCCGCCTTCGATCTCACCGCCGAGAACCGCGCCGATGTCGCCAGGCTGATGCAAGCCTGGACCCTCGCCGCCGCCCGCCTGACCGCCGGCCAGCCGGTGGACGCCGAGGAGGACCCAGCCCAGCCGCCCGCAGACTCCGGCGAGGTGGCCGGCCTGCCGGCCGCCCGCCTCACCCTCACCTTCGGTTTCGGCCCAGGCCTGTTCAGCAAGGACGGGCGCGACCGCTACGGCTTGGCGGCCAGGCGGCCCGAGGCCTTCGCAGACCTGCCGCGCTTTGTGGGCGACCAGCTCGTGCCCGAGCGCACCGGCGGCGACCTCTGCATCCAGGCCTGCTCGGACGAGCCGCAGGTCGCCTTCCACGCCGTGCGCCAGCTCACCCGCGTCGCGGCTCCCTATGCCAAGACCCGCTGGGTGCAGAACGGCTTCCTGGCCGGCTATGCCCCCGGCGAGACGCCTCGCAACCTGATGGGGTTCAAGGATGGCACGCTGAACGTCGCCACCAAGGACCCCAGGGCGCTAGACCAGTTCGTCTGGGTGGGCGCGGAGGGTGGCTGGATGAAGGGCGGGACCTACATGGTCGCCCGCCCGATCCGCATCGCGCTCGAACACTGGGACACCATGAAGCTCGGCTTTCAGGAGCAGACGGTGGGCCGCCACAAGCGGTCCGGCGCCCCGCTCGGCGGGACCGACGAGCAGGCGCCCCTGGCGCTCGACGCGGTGGACAAGGACGGCAACCCGCTGACGCCCGAGAACGCCCACGTGCGCCTGGCTTCGCCGCAGAACAACGACGGCGCCCAGATCCTGCGCCGCGCCTACTCTTACGACAACGGCGTCAGCTTCGTGGCCGAGCGCTGGCCGCCCTGGCGCCAGGGCATGGAGGTGGACGCAGGGTTGATGTTCGTCTGCTACCAGCGCGACCCGCGCACCGGCTTCAGCAAGATTTTCGAACGCATGTCCAAGTTCGACATGCTGAATCAGTTCGTCACCCACGTCGGCGGCGGCCTGTTCGCCGTGCCCCCCGGGGCGGATCGCGGCGGCTGGATTGGGCAGGGGCTGCTGGCCTAGAGCCCGTCCCCGCCAAGGGGCAGGACCCCTTATCTCGCGTTCGGCCGTCCGGCTTCCGCCAACTGCTTGGCCCGCGCGCCTTGCGTCTCGAACATCCAGCCGGGGTACTCACGCGGCAGGGCGCTGACCTTGGCCAACGTGTCCAGCTCCGCCTTGCTCAACTCCACCTCGGTGGCCTTGAGGTTGTCCTCCAGCTGTTCGGGCTTCTTGGCGCCGATGATGACGCTGGACACCACCTTCTGGTGCAGCAGCCAGGCCAGGGCGATCTGGGCCACCGAGACGCCGTGCGCCTCGGCGATCGGCTTCATCGCGTCGATGCAGTCGAACGCCCGCCCGCGGTCCACCGGCGGGAAGTCGAAATTGGCGCGGCGGCCGTCGCCGCCCTTCTCGTCCTCGCGCGCGTACTTGCCGCTGAGCAGGCCTCCGGCCAGCGGGCTCCAGACCAGCAGGCCCACGCCCTCGCTCTTCAGCATCGGCACGATCTCGCGCTCTAGGTCGCGGCCGGCCAGGGTGTAGTAGGCCTGCAGGCTCTCGAAGCGGTGCAGGCCCAGGCGCTCGGCGATCCCGAGCGCCTTCATGATCTGCCAGGCTGCCCAGTTGGACACGCCCACATAGCGGACGTGGCCGTGGTTCACGAGCGTGTCCAGCGCGCGCACCGTCTCCTCGATCGGCGTCGCCACGTCGAACCCGTGGATCTGGTAAAGGTCGATGTGGTCGAGCTGGAGCCTGCGAAGGCTGGTCTTCACCGCATCGATCAGGTGCAGCCGCGAGGCGCCCTTGGAGTTCGGCCCCTCCGTTCCGGTGGGGCCATAGGCCTTGCTGGCGACCACCACGTTCTCGCGCGGCACGTTGAGCGCCTTCAACGCCCTGCCGGTCATCTCTTCCGAACGGCCCTCGGAATAGACGTCGGCGGTGTCGAGGAAGTTGATACCGCCGTCCAGCGCCCGGCCGATCAGGCCTTCCGCGGCGCCCTGGTCCAGGTCGCCGATCTTGCCCCACATGCTGTCGCCGCCACCGAAGGTCATGGTTCCGAGGCAGAGCTCGGACACGAACAGGCCCGTTCGGCCCAGCTTGTTCATACGCATGGTGGTCATCCTCGACGGCCGGTCGGCTCGCACCTGTGCTGAACGCGGGGCAAGGGTTCGCGTTCGCTTGCCTCTCCGCTCATCCCGGCGAATGCCGGGACCCAGATCGAAAGGCGATGAGTTTGGCCGGACGATGCAGGCCACGCCTAATACCAGTTCTCTGGGGGCATGACTCGGGGGGCTTGCGGGGATGGTCTCGGGTTGATTCAAGGTGGTGAACGAGGAG
>NZ_CAHJWH010000015.1 GCF_903642205.1 Caulobacter sp. S45
CCTCCACCAAGGGCTCCCATGAATCAGACATCACCCCGCGCCGAAATCCCCCCAGCCGTTCAAGCGATCACCGTGCGGCTCAGCTGCGGCTGGCGGTCAGCTCCACGCCTGCGGCCTGCGCGCCGCCGATCGCCTCGGGCTTGCGGACCCTGATCCTCACCCGCACCGCGCGGGGGTGGTCCAGGCAGTCGGCCGCCAGTTGCTCGGCGAAGGTCTCCACCAGCTCGACATGGCCGCAGGCGGCGAGCGCGCGGGCCTTGGCGGCCAAGGTCTCGTAGTTGACGGTGCCGTGGATGCCGTGGGCCACCGCGGGGGTGAGGGTGAGCTCGATGTCCACCGACAGGGGCTGGGTGCGGCCGCGTTCGTGGTCGTAGAGGCCGATCTCGGCCTCCAGCGTCAAACCTTCCACGAAGACCGACAACGCATGGATCATCTATCCTCCGCTGCAAAGCCGGGGAGGTGGCGCGGCGCGGAACGCGCCGTGAAGGAGCGGGTGTCGCGGCCACGGGAGAGGTAGACCGGCCGGCCGCGGTTCGCGCCCTCCACCTCGCTTCGCGCGGCCCCCATCTCCCGCTCCGCAGGGGAGGAGAAGATACGCTGATGCATGGTCACTCGCTCACGATGTCGGGGGTGCGCCAGGCCAGATGTTGGCCGCTGTCCACCGCAATCACCTGGCCGGTCACCGCTCGGGCTTGCGCCAGGTAGAGCACGGCGGCGGCGATCTCCTGCGGCGTGGAGCTGCGCTGCAGCGGCGTGGCGGCGGCCTCGGCGGCAAAGGTCGTCGCATCCTGGTGGATGGAGGCGAGGGTGGGTCCCGGGCCGACCCCGTTCACCCTGATGCGGGGCGCCAGAGCCTGGGCCATCATGCGGGTGGCGGTCCAGAGCGCCGACTTGGACAGGGCGTAGCTGAAGAACTGCGGGTTGGGCTTTAGCACCCTCTGGTCGAGGATGTTGACGATGCAGGCCTCTGCATCGGCGATCTGGGCAGGCAAGGCGGCGGCGAAGGCTTCGGCCAGCACGATCGGGGCGCGGAGATTGGTCGCCATATGCGCGTCCCAGAGCTCGCGCCCGACCCCGCCGAAGCGGTCGTCGTGGAACAGCGAGGCGTTGTTGACCAGCAAGGCCAACGGCCCGAGATGCGCGGCCGCCTGTGCAGGGAGTCCGGCCACCGCCGCTTCGTCGGTCAGGTCCGCGGCCACAGCGACGGCGCGGCGGCCGCGCGCCTTCAGCTCGGCGAGGGTGGCCTGCGCTTCGTCTGGGGCTCGTCGATAATGGACCGCCACGTCATAGCCGGCGTCGCCGAGGGCCAGCGCAATCGCCCGCCCCACCCGCTGCGCGCCGCCGGTGACCAAGGCGGCCGGCACGAGCCTAGTCCGGGCGGCCGAACTCGAACATGTTCACCGCGATGACGGCGACTACGAAGATCAGGATCGGCAGGAGGGCGCCCATGGACGTGTCCTTCGCGGGAGGTGAGCGGGCTTTAGAGTGCGAAAGCCGGGAAGGAAAGCCGCTACTCCGCCAGCTCCGGCACCCGCCGCGCACTGGCCCGCAGCTTCTCGCTCTCCGACTTCAGCTGACCGCAGGCCGCCAGGATGTCCCGCCCCCGCGGCGTGCGGATCGGTGAGGCGTAGCCAGCGCAGTTCAGGATGGCGGCGAAGGCCTCGATGGTCGCGCCGTCGGAGCAATGGTATGGCGAGCCTGGCCAGGGGTTGAACGGGATCAGGTTGATCTTGGCGGGAATGCCGTCGATCAGCTTCACCAGCGCCCTCGCCTCCGCCGGGCTGTCGTTCACGCCCTTGAGCATGATGTATTCGAAGGTCGCCCGCCGCGCGTTAGACAGGCCCGGATAGGCCCGCACGCCCGCCATCAGCTGCTTTAGCGGGTACTTGCGGTTCAGCGGCACCAGCTGGTCGCGAAGCGCGTCGTGGGTGGCGTGGAGCGAGATGGCCAGCATGGCCTGGGTCCGGTCGCCGAGTGGCTTGAGTTCCGGCACGACGCCGGAGGTGGAGACGGTGATCCGCCGGCGCGAGATGGCGATGCCCTCGCCGTCGGAAATGATGTCGATGGCGCCCGCCACCCCGTCCAGGTTGTAGAGTGGCTCGCCCATGCCCATGAACACGATGTTGGACAGCCGCCGCTCTTCCTTCGGCGAGGGCCACTCCTCCAGGTCGTCGCGGGCCACCTGCACCTGGGCCACGATCTCGGCGGCGGTGAGGTTGCGCACGAGCGCCTGGGTGCCGGTATGGCAGAAGGTGCAGTTCAGGGTGCAGCCGACCTGGCTGGAGACGCAGAGCGCGCCCGAGCGGCCGACATCGGGGATGTAGACGGTCTCGGCCTCGATCCCGGGCGCGAAGCGAATCAGCCACTTGCGGGTGCCGTCGCGGCTGACCTGCCGCTCGACGATCTGGGGCCGCACCAAGGTGAAGCGCTCGCTTAACGTGGCCTGCATGTCCTTGGACACGTTGCTCATGGCGGCGAAGTCGGTGACGCCGTGATGATGGATCCAGCGCCACAGCTGGGCGGCGCGCATCTTCGCCTTGTCGGAGGCGACAGCGCCACTCTCCACCAGGGCGGCGGCGAGTTCGGGTCGGGTGAGGCCGGACAGGTTGCTCGGCGCGACCGTCGCCGCCGTTCGGCGGCCGAGGTCCAGGCTTGTGACGGGCGCAGCGTCCATGGCGACAAGATAGGCCTTTAGGAACGAAGCGCCAATCGACCCCCGTCTCCTTCAGGAGCGAGGGAGATCAAGGGCCCCGCGAGTAGGTGAGGCCATCGCAGGTGGACAGGCACTGGGTCCAGGCGGGGTCGCAGCCGCTGGTGTCGGCCTCGCCGCCGCTGGCGCACTGGGTGCGCGCCACCGCGCACTGGGCGCGGCACTGGCCGGTAGTGCTGCGGGCGAGAGTGGGCAGGCGGCTGTAGCGGGAGTGCACAGCCGAGCGCAGGACGAGCGGGGGAGGCGGTGCAACGATCGGCTTCACCGGCTTCAATGTCCTGGTCGACGGGACCGGCGGGCGGATCGCGGCGTCCGGCGCGCCGAGGCTGTTCTGGTCCGACAGGCTGTTAGAGGCCGCCATGTCGGACGCCTCAGGCAGGGGCTTCGGCCTCGGCCGGGGCTTGTCCTGGGCGTTCGCCTGTCCCGCCGATGCCAGGACGCTGACGAGAAGTCCGGCGCACAGCAGGCGGGCGACGCTGCGCGCCTGGCCCATTGGCCTAGGCCTTTGCGTCCAGTGAAGCGCCGGCGGCGGACGCTTCGGTCTGGGCGTAGGCGCCGTCGTTCACGGGCTGCAGGGGGGCCGCAGCCTTGGGCGTCACAGCCACCATGGCGGGGCGGATGATGCGGCCGAACAGCTCGTAGCCCGGCTGCATGACCCAGATCACGCTACCCGGCGGCACGTCGTCGGCCGGCTGCTCCATCATGGCCTGGTGGCGGTTGGGGTCGAACTTCTCGCCCTTATCGGGCATCACACGCTTCAGGTTGTTACGCTCGAAGGCGGTCTGCAGGGCCTTCTCGCTCATGGTCACGCCCATGACGAAGTTCTTCACCGCCGCGTCCTCGACGTCCCTCGGCGCATGCTCCACGGCGCGGTGCAGGTTGTCCGAGGCGTCCAGCAGGTCGCGGGCGAACTTCTGGATGGCGTAGGCGCGCGCGTCGTTGGCCTCCTTCTCAGTCCTCCGCCGCACGTTCTCCGCCTCTGCGGCGTAACGCATGGCCTGGTCCTTCAGGGCGGCGTTCTCGGCCATCAGCTTGGCGAGCGTGCTGCCTGGGTCGATGGCGTCCTCGCCCAGCTCGGCTTCGGGGTCGTCGAAATCGTGTTCGGCCATTCGGCTCTCCATCTTCGTGTCTTTGTGCGGGTGGGCCGCTAGCCGTCCAGCAGGCGGCCGAGCACGCGGGCGGTGTAGTCCACCAGCGGGATCACCCGGGCATAGTTCAGGCGCGCGGGCCCGATCACCCCGATCGCGCCCACCACCTTCTGCTTGCCGGTCATATAGGGCGCCGCGATCACGGCGGAACCCGATAACGAGAACAGCTTGGTCTCGGCGCCGATGAAGATGCGCACGCCCTCGGCCTGGCGCACGTCGTCGAGCAGGCCGATCAACTGCTCCTTCTGCTCCAGGTCGTCGAAGAGCAGGCGCACCTTGTCGAGGTCCTCCCGCGCCGTGGCGTCCGCCAAGAGGTTGGCGCGGCCGCGCACGATGAGCGCCCGCTCCCCGCTCGGGCCCCCGCCCCAGGCGGCCATGCCGTCCTGCACCAGGCGGGTGGCGGCGTCGTCCAGCTCCTGGCGGGCGGCCTTCAGCTCGGCCGAGATGGCGGCTTCCGCCTCGGCCAGGGTGCGGCCATGCAGTCGGGTGCTGAGGAAGTTGGACGCCTCCTGCAGGGTGGAGGGGGTGAGGCCAGGGGGCGTCACCATCAGCCGGTTCTCGATGGAGCCGTCCTCGAATACCATGATGACGAGCGCGCGGGAGGGATCGAGCGGCACGAACTCCACGTGCTTGACGCCGGCGTCGCGCACCGGCGTCACCACCATGCCGGCGCCGCCGACGAGGCCCGAGAGCAGTATGCTGGCCTCGTCCAGGGCCTCCTGGAAGCTGCGGCCACGGCCGGCGAGGCGCCCCTCAATCAGCTTGCGCTCGTCCTCCCCGATGTCGCCGATCTCCATCAGGCCGTCGACGAACAGGCGCAGGCCCGCATGGGTGGGCAGGCGGCCGGCGCTGGTGTGCGGCGCCGCCAGCAGGCCCAGCGCGGTCAGGTCCTGCATGGTGTTGCGGATGGAGGCGGGGGAGAGCTGCAGCCCGCCCTTGGACACCGTGCGCGAGCCCACCGGCTCGCCCGTCTCCAGATAGGTCTCCACGATGCGGCGGAAGATGTCGCGGGCCCGCTCGTCCAGGGCGCCGAGGCTTGCGGCGCGCTCCAGGGCGAAGATGCTGGTGGAGGTGAGCGGCGGTGCGGGCGTCACGGCGCTATAAGGTGGCCCGCGCCGCCGGCTTCGTCTAGGTGGGCGGCCGTTCTCACAAGGTGGAGCCTACCACATGCGCGCCCTCGACCGTGCTCCCGATGCGCTTCGCCCCATCACCCTGGAGACTGGCGTCAACCGCTATGCGGAAGGCTCCTGCCTGGTCGGCTTTGGACACACCCGGGTGCTGGTTACCGCCAGCCTCGAGGAGGGCGTGCCAGGCTTCCTGAAGGGCAAGGGCCAGGGTTGGGTGACGGCGGAATACGGCATGCTGCCCCGCGCCACCCACACTCGCGGCCGGCGGGAAGCTGCGGCTGGCAAGCAGAGCGGGCGCACCCAGGAGATCCAGCGCCTGATCGGGCGCTCGCTCCGCGCCGTGGTGGACCTGAAGGCGCTCGGCGAGCGGCAGTTCGCCCTCGACTGCGACGTGCTCCAGGCGGACGGTGGCACGCGCACCGCCGCGATCACCGGGGCCTGGGTCGCGCTGCGAAAGGCGTTCGACTACCTGCTGGCGGAGGGGGTGCTGAAGCGCGATCCGATGCTGGACCAGGTGGCGGCGATCTCCTGCGGGATCGTGGGGGGCGAGCCGCGGCTGGACCTGGACTACGAGGAGGATTCGGGCGCGGAGGCGGACGCCAACTTCGTGCTGACGGGCTCGGGCCAGATCGTGGAGGTGCAGGCCACCGGCGAGAGGCGCGGCTTCTCACGCGCGGAGTTCGAGGCGTTGTTCGGGTTGGCGGAGGCCGGGATCACGCGGCTGTGCGACTTGCAGAAGGAGGCCTGCGCCTAGATCAAGAGGGCTGGCGGAGGGCTCTGAACGTCGCGCTCGCCTTGGCGCAGGGAACGCCATCGGCGTTCACGAAGCAGTCGGCAAAGCAGATCGTACCGCCCGCCTTGATGAAGCGCGGTTCGAAGGTGATCCACTGGCCCGTCTGCGCGGAAGCCAGGAAGTCGATGGACAGCGATACCGTGACCAGAGACGCCAAGTCGGTCAGCTGCGCCGCACAGCTCAAACCCATGGCGTTGTCGGCGAGGGCCGCCAGCAGTCCCCCATGCACGAACCCGCGGCTGTTCACATGGGCCGGGCCCGCGCGAACGGCCAGCACCACGCCCTCGGCTATCTTCCGCGAATAGATCGGCTCCCACGGATCGGTGAGACCGCTCTTGCGATCGTGCCTGGAGAAGCCGTCAGGAACGGTCTCCATCCCGACGATACGTTCTTACGACCGGTCCTCGGTGATCAGCGAGACTTTGTAGAAGCCGCTGCCCTGCAGCTTGTTCAGCACGGCCATGAAGGCGGAATACTTCACTTCCTTGTCGGCGCGGATGTAGACGGTCTGGTCCTGCGCGTTGGAGCCCAGCGCGCCGACGAGGTCGGACGGCAGGTTGGGGATGGCCGACTCCTTCGGCCCGACGAAGATGGCGCCGGACTTCTGGATCGACACCACGGTCGGCGGCTTGGGCGGCGGGGCGGTGTTCGGCAGAGCTGGCGGCAGGTCGAGCTTGATCGACAAGGTCGGCACGGGCGCGGCCACCATGAAGATGATCAAGAGCACCAGCATGACGTCCACCATGGGGGTGACGTTCATCTCGGCATTGGTGGCGATGGTGAACTTCGACCCCGACGCCGGACCGGAAAGCTGTGCCGCCATTCCTGGATACTCCCGTGCAGACCCGTCTGGACGGGTCCCTTCATGACCCTTTTGCCCGATACCACCGGGATGTAAAGACCCACGCCCGCCTGTCCCGGGGCGGCTAGGCCTGAGCCCAGATGACCGCCTTCAGCTACGACGCCTATGTCGCCGCCGCCCATTTCGACGGCGCCAGCCAGGCCTGGTTCGCGCTCGGCGACGGTACGGTGCGCGGGCCGGGCCTGCCCGACCGTAGGACCCATGCGGGCGCTGTTCTCTGCGCCGCCCTCCACCCCTCCGGCTCGGGCCTGCTGACCGGCGGGGACGATGGAGCGGTCTGCTGGACCCGCCCTGGGGAGACGACGACGCTGTTCGAACGGCCGGGCCGCTGGATCGACGCGCTGGACGCCAGTGCGGCCAACGGCCTGGTCGCTTTCGCCTGCGGACGCGAAGCTCATGTCCGCGATGTCGCCGACGCGAGGTTCGAGCGTCTGTTCCGCCACGAGCGCTCCGTGGCGGCCCTCGCCTTCGACCCCAAGGGCCGACGGCTGGCGGCGGCGAGCTATGGGGGCGTGCTTCTCTGGTACGCCCGCATAGCCGAGCAGAAGCCTCAGGCGCTGAAATGGGCCGGCTCGCACATCGGTCTGGCCTGGAGCCCCGATGCACGCTTCGTCGTCTCCTCAATGCAGGAGAACGCCCTGCATGGCTGGCGGCTGGCTGATGGCAAGGACATGCGGATGGGCGGCTATCCGGCCAAGGTGCGCAGCCTCGCCTTCCTCTCCAAAGGCCGCCTGATGGCCAGTTCCGGCGCGCCGGCGGCGGTGGTCTGGCCCTTTGCGGGCGCGGACGGCCCGATGGGCAAGGAGGCGGCGGAGATCGGGTTCCAGGAGGGATCTGAGGTCTGTAGGGTCGCCGCCGAAGCTGGAGGTTCGCGGCTGGCCGGCGGTCGCACCGATGGTTCGGTCTGGGTCGCCGACCTGGCGGCCCAGGGCGTTCGCGAGATCGTGCCGCCTGCCGGGTCGCCCGTCAGCGCCCTGGCCATGTCGCCGGACGGAACGCAGTTGGCCTTCGGCGATGAGGCCGGCGGGGCCGGCGTCATCGTTCTTTGAGGCTGTGCGAGCGCATTGCGGGCCTTTGTGTGTATTTTCGTTTGACGCCGTGTCGAAATCCTTGGAGGCGTACGGATCAGCGGAGTTTCGCCGTGTCGCAGTGAGGATCTATGGGAGGCAAGGCGTCGGAGCGGGCCAAGCGGGTGCTGATCGTCGAGGACGAGACGCTGGTGGCCATGCTGCTGGAGGACATGCTGGATGACGCCGGCCACACCGTGGCCCACTGCGCCAGCAGCCTGCCTCAGGCCCTGAGCTTCATCGAGGCCGATGCCGACGCCTTCGACTTCGCCATCCTGGATGTCAATCTGGGCGGCCAGCCGATCTTTCCGGTGGCGGAGGCATTAAGGGCCAGGGGCAAGCCCTTCGCCTTCGCCACCGGCTATGGTCCCGGCGGCCTGCCGGATGTCTGGCGCGACCGGCCGACCCTATCCAAGCCGTTCGGGGCCTCGGACGTGGCGCGGGTCCTGGACGGCGGCTGAGGTGGACGGCGGTAGAAGCTGATCGGTAGCGAGCGATCTTACCCACCGTCATCCTCGGGTTTGTCCCGAGGATCATGCGTTCCGCTACCGGGCGCTTTCAGCGCCGCAGGCGCTCTGCACCGGGCCGGCCTCGATCCTCGGGACGAGCCCGAGGATGACGGACTCGGAGCAGTGAAGCGGCGGGCCTCAGGCGGCGGCCTGGTCAGCGGCCGGGCTGGTACGGGCCTTGACCTGGCGCTTCAGCTTCTGGGCGCGGGGCGACAGGACCTCGTCGCTCGCCTTCAGCAGGTAGATGTCCAGGCCGCCCTTGAAGTCCAGGGTGCGGAGAGCGGCCTTGGACACCTTCAGCCGGACGCTCTGCTTGAGCGACTCGGAATAAAGCGCGGTGGAGGCCAGCGACGGCAGGAAGCGGCGCTTTGTCTTGATGTTGGAATGGCTGACGTTGTGGCCGACCATCGGGCCGACGCCCGTGAGTTCGCAACGGCGCGACATAATCTTGGTCCAAGCTTGGAATAGGTGATCGACGCGGGAAGAGGCTCCACCGCGCTGGAAGCGGTGCGTATAGGCCGGGGGACCCGATCGGGTCAAGCTCACGCGCCCCGTATTAAGAAGCGAGAGGGACAACGCCGTTGACCGCCTCCATGCGGCGCCCTACACAGCGCGCCTTCCGACGCCCTGCGGGTCTTGACCCGCAGGAGCCTGCCCAGGTGGCGGAATTGGTAGACGCGCTGGCTTCAGGTGCCAGTGGTGTAAAAACCGTGGAGGTTCGAGTCCTCTCCTGGGCACCAGACTGTTCGCCGGCCGGCGGCGACGCGGCCTTGAAGATGGCGTCTACCGCCTTGGGGGCGCCTCCGGCCGCATTGCGCAGAGCACTTTCCGCATGACCGTCCACCTGCACCGCGGCGACCTGCCCGACGGCTTCGACTTCGGCGCTGCCGTGGCGGTGGATTCCGAGGCCATGGGCCTGCGGCTGCACCGCGATCCCCTGACGGTGGTCCAACTCTCCGCAGGAGATGGCGACGCTCACGTGATCCAGCTGGCGCGCCCCGGCTACGAAGCGCCCAATCTCAAACGCCTGCTGACCGACCCTGCAGTGCTGAAGATCTTCCACTTCGGGCGTTTCGACATCGCCATGCTCGAGGTCTACCTGGGCGTGCGCACAGGACCGGTCTACTGCACTAAGATCGCCTCCAAGCTGGCGCGGACCTATACGGACCGGCACGGGTTGAAAGACGTAACCAAGGAACTCCTCAGCGTGGACATGTCCAAGGCGCAGCAGAGCTCCGACTGGGGGCAGGACGCGCTCACGCCCGAGCAGCAGGCCTATGCGGCGTCGGACGTGCTCAACCTGCATCGCCTCAAGGATCGGCTCGACGCCATGCTGGTCCGGGAGGGACGCATGGGGCTGGCCCAGGCCTGCTTCGATTTCCTGCCCGCCCGCGCGCGCCTCGACGCCGCGGGCTGGGAGGACGTCGATATCTTCGCCCACAGCTGATCGGCCGGACGATGGCCTTGGACATGGGCTACAGCGAGGATGGATTTCCGCCGCCAGGGGCCAGCCCTGACCTGGCGCGCCGCGCTGCGGCGCTGGAACGCTGGCGCAGGCGCTCGCGCCAGGTGCAATTCTTCCGCAAGGCCCTCCCGGCGGCGATTGCAGCCATCATGCTGCTGGGGTTGGGCTGGGTGGGGGTGCGGGCGCTGCTGTCCGCCCTCGCCCGGGCGGACAAGGAGCTCGGCTCCATCCACCTGATCAATCCCGCCTTCTACGGCCGGAACGAGAAAGGCGAGCTCTACATCATGTCGGCCAGCGAAGCGGTGCGCGATGCGGGCGACCCGGACCGGATCACCCTGGTCAACCCGGACCTGCTGCAGTACCCGGCCGGAGCGCCGGCTCCCATGACCACCAAGGCCCTGCACGGTGTCTATCACGAGGCGCACAAGCTCTTGGACCTGATCGGGAACGTGGTCGCCACCGACGGGCGGGGCTACACCTTCGAGAGCCAGGTGGCGCACGTGGACATGCGCCGCAACAGTGCGTTGGGGAACGCCCACGTCCACAGCTACGGCCCCTCGGGGTTCATTTTGGCCGACGCCTATCAGGTGTATGACAAGGGCCAACACGCCATCTTCACAGGCCACGTGCACACCCACCTGACCAACAAGCCCGATGTCAGGGGACCGGTCCAGCCCGCCGCCAGGCCGGTGCTGCCGGCCGGCGCGATACCTGTGCCCTACCAGATCTTCGGCCACGGGGCGGCGACCGGCGCCGCGCCCACCCTGCGCCCCGCCATCTCAGAAAGACCAAGGCCATGAGACGCCTTTCCGCCCTTGGGCCTGTGGCTGCCTTGGGCCTGAGCTCGGCGCTGCTCCTCGCCGGCTCCGCCGCTGCCCTTCCGCCTGAGCCCGCCTCCGCGCCGAAGGGCTCTCACGTAGCTGCAGCGCCTCCGCCCTCGGCGCCTCAGTCGAGCGGCGCGCCGGGCTTGACGCCGGACGGGAAGTCCAGCGAGCCGATCGACATTACCTCGGAAGGCGTGGAGATGATCCAGCCTCAGCACCTCACCATCTTCCGGGGAAACGTCGAGGCCACCCAGGACCAGACCCGCGTCCGTACGCCGGAAATGAGGGTCTATAGCAAGCCCAAGCCAGCAGGGGCGCCCGGTCAGCCGGCGGCTACAACGACCCCATTCGGAGCGGACCAGAGCGGAGGGGTGGACCGAATCGAGGCGACGGGACCATTCTACTATATCACGCCGACAGAGAACGCCCGCAGCGACTACATGGTCTATGAGTCGGGACCGAACACCATCACCCTGACCGGCCACGTCGTGCTTGCGCAGGGCAAGAGCGTCGGCAAGGGCGACAAGCTCATCATCTACAGGGCGACCGGCCAGAACCAGCTGATCTCCAATTCGCCCCAGACGGCGGGTGGCCGGGTGCGGGTGATCCTGTATCCTCAGCAGCAGGCGGCTGCGACGCCTGCGCCTGCCAAGCCGCCCGCGCGCTGATGGCCACTGTCCTGCACAGCCTTGCTGCAGCCGAGGCCGTCAACCGCGAAGGGCTGTTCGTCGACCGCATCGGCAAGTCCTTCCGCGGCCGCGCCGTGGTGAAGAGCGTCAGCCTGCGCCTCGGCCGGGGCGAGGTGGCGGGCCTGCTCGGGCCGAACGGCGCGGGCAAAACCACCTGCTTCTACATGATCACCGGGCTGGTGGCCGCCGACTACGGCGCGATCTATCTGGACGGCGAGGACATCACCGGCCAGCCCATGTACCAGCGCGCGCGCCTGGGCGTCGGCTACCTGCCCCAGGAGACCTCGATCTTCCGCGGCATGACGGTGGAGCAGAACATCGCCGCCGTCGTGGAGATGCGCGAGCCTGACGACCGCAAGGCCAGCGAAACCACCCAGCGTCTGCTCGAGGAGCTGCGCATCTCCCACCTGCGCAACTCGCCGGCGGTGTCGCTGTCGGGCGGCGAGCGGCGTCGCTGCGAGATCGCCCGGGCGCTGGCCAGCGAGCCCGCCTTCATGCTGCTGGACGAGCCCTTCGCCGGCATCGACCCCCTGGCCATCACCGACATCCGCGAGGTGGTGACCTATCTGAAGACGCAGGGGATCGGGGTGCTGATCACCGACCACAACGTGCGCGAGACGCTCGGCATCATCGACCGGGCGTCCATCATGCACGACGGCGAGGTGCTGTTCGAAGGCAGGCCGGACGAGATCCTTGCCAATCCGGAAGTGAGGCGCGTCTATCTCGGCGACCGGTTCGACTAGGTCTTCGCTCTCCTCCTGAGAGAGCGAACGCGCATCCAGCGAAACCCCGGCGTAACCCTCACTGGCCTACAACACGTGCGCGTCTCAGTCGGAAGGCCCTGCATGGATATCGAGGTGGTGAGGCCCGACCGCCTGCAGCCGTCCGACGCCGCGCGGTGGGCCGGGCTCCGCCGTGAGGCCGGCCTGACCAGCCCCTTCTTCTCACCCGACTGGGTGCGCGCCTGCGCCGGGGCTGACGGCCCCGATCGGCGGCGCGCGCGCATCGCCATCCTGCGCGACGGCGGCCGCCCGGTCGGCTTCCTGCCCGCGCGGGTGTCCCGCTTCGCCGCCCAGCCCGTCGGCGCGCCCATGTGCGACTACCAGGGCGTGGCCCTGGAGGCCGGCTACAGCTTCCGGCCTCGCGTCCTGGTCAAGGCGCTGGGCGTCCACCGCCTGGACTTCGACACCCAGATCGCCAGCCAGGCGGAGATGGCGCCCTACATGCGCGGGCGCACGGTCAGCCATCTGGCCTGCCTGCGCGAGGGCTTCGACGCCTATGCCGCCCATCGCAAGGCCGCCGGCAGCGACATCCTGCAGGACTGCGCCAAGAAGCGCCGCAAGATCGGCCGGGAATTGGGCGAGGTGCGTTTCACCGCCGGCTCCACCATCCAAGCCGACTTCGACACTATGCTGACCTGGAAGCGCGCCCGCTACGTTGAGACCCGCCAGACCGACATCTTCGACGCCGGCTGGCCGCTGCGCCTGATCCAGAACCTGTTCGAAAGCCCCGTGGGCGAGATCAGCGGCAAGCTGTTCACGCTCCACGCCGGCGAGCGGTTGCTCGCCACCCACTATGCCCTCTGCGATGGCCAGGCCCTGCACGCCTGGTTCATTTCCCACGACCTGGAGGCGTCCAAATACTCTCCAGGTGTGGTGCTGATAGCCGACATCCTGAAGTGGGCGGCGGCCCAGGGGATGGCCGAATTCGACCTGGGCGCCGGGGACTACCGCTTCAAGCAGAGCCTGGCCAGCGTCCAGCGCGAAGTCGCCTACGGCTATGTCGGCCGGTTCTCCCCCTCCACGGCGGTGCGCGCGGCCGCCTATGGCGTGCGAGGCGCAGCGGAGTCCCTGCCGCTCGGACGCGCCTCAGCCTGGCCTGGCAAGGCCATGCGGCGGGTGGACATCTTGCGCGGCCTGCGGGGCGGGTGGTCTTTCGCCCGCTAGACCTGCGCCTGGCCCGCCCATCCCGCGCATGCCGGACGCAGATTAAAGGCGCCACGCCGGCTGTACAGGCTCAAGCTCTCGTTCTGCTGAGTCTTACGATCCGGCTCCCTCATTCGCCAGGATAAGGGGATCAGGTTGTGTTCAGGCCCGTACGGTCGACACGGCGCCGATCCGGCTTCCCCTGTCGCCTGCCAAGCTTTACGGCTCCGCGCCCATGAGCGTCACCCTGGACGATATCCGCGCCGCCGCCGACCGCATCCGCGGCCAGGTCGAGCGCACGCCCTGCCGCCGGTCCCGCACCCTGTCCCAGATCGTAGGTGCGGAGGTGTGGGTGAAGTTCGAGAACCTGCAGTTCACCGCCGCCTTCAAGGAGCGCGGCGCCCTGAATAAGCTCCTGCAGCTCACGGACGGCGAAAAGAAGCGCGGCGTCATCGCCGCCTCTGCCGGCAATCACGCCCAGGGTCTGGCCTATCACGGCCAGCGGCTGGGGGTGCCGGTGACCATCGTCATGCCCCGCCAGACGCCGATCATGAAGGTGGAGCACACCCGCGGCTTCGGCGCCGAGGTGATCCTGCAGGGCGAGACCTATGACGACGCGGGCCTCTATGCGCGCCAGATCTGCGACCAGCGCGACCTGGTGTTCGTCCACGCCTTCAACGATCTGGACGTGATCGCCGGCCAGGGCACCGTGGCGCTGGAGATGCTGGAGGACGCGCCCGATCTGGAGGTGCTGCCCATCCCCATAGGCGGCGGCGGCCTGATCTCGGGCATGGCCACCGCGGCCAGAGCGATCCGCCCGGGCATCCGGATCGTGGGGCTGGAGGCGGCCATGTACCCCTCCTTCACCGCGCGCATGAGCGGCGCGCGCCCTAACATCGGCGGCCAGACCATAGCCGAGGGGATCGCCGTCAAGACGGTAGGGGAGCTGACCTTCGCCATCGCCGAGCCGCTGATCGACGAGGTGCTCCTGCTGGAGGAGGGCGACCTGGAGCGCGCCGTCGCCCTCTATGTCAATGTGGAGAAGACGGTGGCGGAGGGCGCGGGCGCCGCCTCGCTGGCGGCGCTGCTGGCCTATCCGGAGAAGTTCAAGGGCGAAAAGGTCGGCTTGGTCCTCTGCGGCGGCAACATCGACACGCGCCTGCTGGCCTCGGTGCTGACACGCGAGCTGATCCGCAAGCGGCGCATGACGCGCTTCCGGATCGTCGGCGACGACCGGCCGGGGCTGCTGGCCACCGTCTCGGCGGTGATCGGCGGGGCGGGCGGCAACATCATCGAGGTGGCGCACAACCGCCTCTCCCTGGACGTCCCGGCTAAGGGCGCGGAGTTCGACATCATGGTGGAGACCCGCGACAGCCGCCACACCGACGAGATCACCGAGGCCTTGCGCGAGCATGGGTATCCTCCGCGGGGGTAGCGACTCCCCTTTCCTTCTGGTCGAGGGGTCGCATGTGGAGTCTGAAGTGCTCGCTGCCCCTCGAATGGGGAGGGGCAGGGGTGGGGTGGTCACGTCAAGGCTGCGGAAGGCGTCACCCGAGCCCTTCCGCACGCGTCCTGAAGTCGCCCCCATCCCCAACCCTTCCCCCATCAAGGGGGAAGGGAGCCCGATGCGAAGCGCGCTCCCCTTCTAGGAAGGGAAAAACCGGATGAACCCTCGTGCGGACGACGCATTGTCAGCCCGTCCACCGCCGAGTCCTAAACCATGCCCACCCGCCGCCGCGCCTTCGTCACCGTCCTAATAGCTTCCAGCGCGCTGCTCGCTGCGTGCGGTCACCACCAGCAGAGCGCTTCCCAGGACGAGCAGAAGTTTCTGGACCAGAACAGGAAGCAGAAGGGCGTCTCCGTCCTCGGCGACGGTCTGCAGTACAAAGTGGTGGCCTCCGGTCCAGCGGACGGCCCGCACCCGGCCAAGGGCGATGAGGTGAAGGTCGACTACACCGGCAGCCTGCTGTCGGGCAGCGTGTTCGACTCCACCAGCGCCACCGGCCAGCCTGCGGTGCTGGAACTCGGCCACCTGATCCCCGCCTGGCAGGAGGTGCTGCCCCGCATGCGCCCGGGCGACGACTGGCTGATCTACACGCCTCCGAGCCTGGGCTACGGCGCTGCCGGCCATCCGCCGGTGATCCCGCCCAACAGCGTGCTGGTTTTCGACATCAAGCTGCTCGGCGTGCTGAAGTCCGGCGAGAACTCCGGCGTGAAGTTCGCCGGGACCCAGCAGCCGGAAGGGCCCTCGCTCCAGACCAACGCCCAGTAGCTCCCGGCTCCAGCACGGAGGGCGGCATATAAGGACATCCTTATATGCGGGTTGCCGGTTGGGCGCTCCGCCGATATAGACGCGGCCGACATCCTCTTCGGAGCCGACCATGGCCGACTACATCGTGCGCGACATCTCCCTGGCCGGCTTCGGCCGCAAGGAGATCGACATCGCCGAGACCGAGATGCCCGGCCTGATGGCCGTGCGCGAGGAGTTCGGCCAAGACAAGCCGCTGCACGGCGCACGCGTCGCAGGCTCCCTGCACATGACCATCCAGACGGCGGTGCTGATCGAGACGCTGCAGGCGCTGGGCGCCGACATCCGCTGGGCGTCCTGCAACATCTTCTCCACCCAGGACCATGCCGCCGCCGCCATCGCCGCCACCGGCACCCCCGTCTTCGCCACCAAGGGCGAGACGCTGGAGGAGTACTGGGACTACGCCCACAAGATCTTCGAATGGGCCGACGGCGGCTATCCCAACCTGATCCTGGACGATGGCGGCGACGCAACGCTGCTGTGCGTGCTCGGGCCCAAGGCGGAGAAGGACGTCAGCGTCATCTCCGACCCGCAGAACGAGGAGGAGGAGGCGCTGTTCGCGGTAATGAAGCGCTACCTGAAGGAGAAGCCCGGCTTCTATTCGGCGATCCGCGGCGCCATCAAGGGCGTGTCGGAGGAGACCACCACAGGCGTCCACCGCCTCTACCAGATGGCCACCAAGGGCGAGCTGCCCTTCCCCGCCATCAACGTCAACGACAGCGTCACCAAGTCCAAGTTCGACAATCTCTACGGCTGCCGCGAATCGCTGGTGGACGCCATCCGGCGGGGCACCGACGTGATGCTGGCCGGCAAGGTGGCGGTGGTCTGCGGCTACGGCGACGTGGGCAAGGGCAGCGCCGCCTCGCTGCGCCAGGGCGGCGCGCGGGTGGTGGTCACCGAAATCGACCCGATCTGCGCCCTGCAGGCCGCCATGGAGGGCTACGAGGTCCAGACGCTGGACGACATGGCCGGCAAGTCGGACATCTTCGTCACCGCCACCGGCAACAAGGACGTGATCACGGTGGATCACATGCGGGCGATGAAGAACAACGCCATCGTCTGCAACATCGGCCACTTCGACAGCGAGATTCAGGTCGCGGGGCTGAAGAACTTCAAGTGGGACGAGATCAAGCCCCAGGTCCACCACATCGAGTTTCCCGACGGCAAGAAGATCATCCTGCTGTCGGAGGGCCGCCTGGTGAACCTCGGCAACGCCACGGGGCATCCGAGCTTTGTAATGAGCGCGTCGTTCACCAATCAGACCCTGGCCCAGATCGAGCTATGGACCAATGTCGGCACAGGCCGCTACCAGAACCAAGTCTACACCCTGCCCAAGCACCTGGACGAGAAGGTGGCCATGCTCCACCTCGCTAAGCTGGGCGCAAGGCTGACCCTGCTGTCAAAGGCGCAGGCAGACTACATTGACGTGCCTGTACAAGGCCCCTTCAAGCCGGACCACTACCGATACTGAAGCGTCCGCTTGGGGCGCCCCTGTTGACGTCAACTAGGTAGGGGCGCCGGGGCGCGGGCCTGGCGCGGCTTGGCCTGCGACCTTCGCCAGGAACCGGCCAGTCCCGCAATTAAACACGCCACCATCGCATAGCTGAGCAGGTCGTTAATGAGGTAGTGAGCGGGGATCGACGGGCCGTCACCCACAAAGTCAAACGCCTGCAGGCACAACGCAATGCTCTGCAGGAGCATAGCGCCGCCGAGCCAGACGCTGCTAAATCGCAGAGCAATGAAGAGCAGGCCGGAGGCTAGCGCGAAGTCTATTGCGCACATGCTCAATCCTGGAAATTTGGGGTAGGCGACAGCCATAAAGACATCGGCTGCGATATCAGCGATGAGTATCAGCAAGCTTCCATACTGCTCCGCACCAGCGCCGCGCCACCACGCCAGTAGGCAGATGCCAGCCAGGACGCTCGGTAAGCTCAGCCATATAAAAGCGTTGAACATAACAAAAATGCGCCCCGACCTTCGGCAGGGCGCATTCTACTCGGAGAAAGTTAATTGTCTGAAAAATGGATCAGCCGACTTGGCGAAGGTCCGAGGTGGTCAGCCGGGACTGCGCAGGCGGCTTGGGAGCCGCACCAGCCATGTTCGTGCGGATGCCGACGCGCAGCTTGGCGTCGTTGAGGTCGTGGTGGCAGGCCACCATGGCGGTGCGCGCCTGGCCGAGCGCGGCCAGCGCTGCGGTCGCCCTGGTGAAGGACTCGTCGGCGAAGACGGCGGAGACGCCGAGTTCCTGGCGCGCCTTCACCAGCTCGCCCACCAGCAGCGAGGCGTTGGCGATCGCCTGATCGATGGCGTCTTCCGTGGCGAACAACTTGTTGGCCACCTGTTGAGCGACGAGCGCGCGTTCCATGAAACCCTCCAACCTCACACGAGGTGATCAAGGTAAACATAAGCTTAAGCATTTCGCCAGCCTCATTTTCGCCCAGAACGCGATTTCGCTCTCCTGTGAGCTGAATGTGGCCGGAAAGCCACCGGGGCGGGAACGCGTGGTGCTTAAGCGAAGCGTTAGCACTCGCGAGGCTATCACCGGCCGATGACCGCAGCTGATCCTGTAGCTGGAGCGCATACGCCGTCCCCGCCGGGCCGCCCGTCTCGCCATGCCCAGTCGCTGCAGGCGCGCATCACCGCCGCCATCCTGCTGACCGCGGTCGCGGTGCTCTTCGTCGGCTGCACCCTGTTCATGCTCGAGCAGCGCCACACCGAGCAGGCCGCCGACCACCGGGTCAGCCAGGGCTTGGCCGGCATCCTGGCCGCCAACGAGGCCCAGCCGTTCGCGGCGGGCGATGACGCGCGGGTAGCCCGCGACCTGCAGGTGATGAGCTACTTCCCCCGGCTCGACTCCATAGAGGCGCGGGGCCCTCACGGTCACGCTGTGGTCTTCGCGCGCAGCCTGACACGCCTCCAGAAAGGGAAGAAGCTGTTCCAGGCGCCGTTGCGCTGGGACGGCAGGGTGGTCGGCGAGGTTGTGGTCAGCATCTCGCCGCCGTCCGGCGCGACAGCGCTCAGCCACTACCTGGCGATGGGGGGGGCGCTGTTCTTCGCCGCCACGGCCCTGGCGCTGTTCCTCGGCCGCTGGCTCGCCGCGCGGATCACCACGCCGGTGGCCAGGCTTTCCGAAGCCATGGAGGCGGTAGGCTCTAGCGGCGCGTTCCAGGTCCATGTGGAACTCGACACCGCCGATGAGATCGGCCGGCTGACCCAGTGCTTTAATACGCTGATGTCGCGTCTGCACGTGAAGGACATGGCCCTGCGTCGCACCCTGGCCGAGCTGGTGGAGGCCCGGGACGCGGCGGAGGCGGCCAATCTGGCCAAGTCACAGTTCCTCGCCAACATGAGCCACGAAATCCGCACGCCGCTGAACGGCGTCCTGGCCATGGCGCAAATCCTGGCCCGCAGCCCTCTGGAGCCCAGCCAGCGCGAGCAGGTGGACGTGATCCACGCCTCTGGCGAGACCTTGCTCAGCCTGCTCAACGACATCTTGGACGTCTCCAAGATCGAGGCCGGCAAGCTGGAGTTGGAGGTGGCCGACTTCGACGTCTGCAGCCTCGTTCAGGCCGCGGCCTCGGGCTTCGCCGCCGTGGCCGGGCGCAAGGGGCTCAAGCTGGATGTCGAAGTCGCGGACGACGCCCGAGACTGGCGGCAGGGCGACGCTGCGCGGCTGCGCCAGATCTTGAACAATTTCCTCTCCAACGCCCTGAAGTTCACCGAGGCGGGCTCGGTGCGCCTGCGCGTGTGGGGTGACGGCGCAGGGGGCGCTGAAGGCCTTCGCCTGACGGTGAGCGACACCGGCATGGGCATTCCCGCCGAGAAGGTCCCGCTGCTGTTCCAGAAGTTCACCCAGCTGGACGCCTCCACCACGCGCCGCTTCGGCGGCACGGGCCTGGGCCTCGCCATCTGCCGCGAGCTGAGCGAGCTTATGGATGGGCGCGTGTGGGTCGAGAGTGAGCCTGGGCAGGGATCGACCTTCGCGGTGCTCGTGCCGCTGCCGCGCGTCGCTGCGGCTGCTCAGGCGCCGATCCCGCGCGTGCAGTCGGAGACCGTCGCCCGCCCCCCGCTTCCTCCGCTCGATCCCATGGATGAGGCGGCGCCCGAGGCGCGCCCCGGGCCTGAAGTGGACGAAAGGGGCGCGCTGCGCGTGCTGGCCGCGGAGGACAACCCCACCAATCAGCTGGTGCTCACCACCATCATGCAGATCTTCGGGGTGGAGTTGACGCTCGCCAGCGACGGCCTGGAGGCGGTCGAGGCCTGGCGCGGTGGCCGCTTCGACGTCATCCTCATGGACATCCAGATGCCGCGCCAGGACGGGGTGGCGGCGACCCGCTCCATCCGCGCCGAGGAGGCGGCGAGCGGCCGCGCACGCACGCCGATCCTGGCGCTCTCCGCCAACGCCCTCACGCACCAGGTGGAAGCCTACCTGGCCGCCGGCATGGACGGTCACGTGGCCAAACCCATCGAGCTGCCCAAGCTGCAGGCGGCGCTGGAGCAGGTGCTGGCCAGCGCCGATGAGGTCTGCATCGCCGCCTGAGCCTGCCCACGGTTCAGCGGCCTGGGCTTTACATCTGGATCAACGACACTGCGGAGCGCTCGCGGTGCCCCAGACCTCGTCCGCTCGCGCCCACCCTCTGGCGTGTCCGACCGACAACCGGCACCAGACGCCCTGGCACTCCTTCAGCTCGGCCATGGCGTGGCCGACCAGGGTGGCGACCGCAGGCGACGCGTCGTCCGGCCTGGCGTGCAAGGCGAGATCCTGAGGCTGGGTGCGCATCACGGTATGGCGCGCATCGGTGGTGCGGCCACGCACCCACGACAACGATCCGTCGGAGTCGCACACGCGCCGCCACTCCTCGGTCTCTGCCACCACTTGAAGCGGCAAGCCCTTGACCCGATAGACCCACTTCACCGCATAGTCGTCGCCGGGTCCCACCCGAGCGTTCACCTTGTCGAACTTGGTGGAGACATAGCGCGGGACGGGGAAGCCCGACGGCGTCTGCCGCCCGCCGGCCTGCCCTGCGGCGGGCTGCGGCGCCTGCGAATGACGCGAACAGGCGGCCGGACCCACCGCCACCAGGGCGAGCAGGGCCGCCGCCCATTGGCCACCTCCGGCCGCTTTGCTACAGACCTTGGCCCCGAGCGTTCCCACACGCTCTTTTCGTTCGCCCTGATGCCCGATCGCAAGCTTAAAGTCGTCGTCACGCGCAAGTTGCCCGCTGCGGTGGAGGCCCGCATGCGCGAGCTGTTCGACGTGGAGCTGAACGCCGACGACCGTGCGATGAGCGCGGACGCGCTGGCCGCGGCCGTTGCGCGGGCCGACGTGCTGGCTCCCACCGTCACCGACCGGATCGACGCAGGCGTTTTGGCCCAGGCGGGCCCGCAGCTGAAGCTGATCGCCAACTTCGGAGCGGGGTTCGAGCACATCGACGTGGCGTCGGCCAATGCGCGTGGGATCATCGTGACCAATACCCCGGGCGTCCTGACCGAGGACACCGCCGATATGGCCATGGCGCTCATCCTGGCGGTGCAGCGGCGGGTGGTGGAGGGCGCCAAGGCGCTTGAGGCGGGACGTTTCGAGGGCTGGACGCCCACCTGGATGATGGGCCGGCGCCTCCGCGGCAAGTCGCTGGGGGTCATCGGCATGGGCCGCATCGGACAAGCCCTCGCCCGCCGCGCCAAGGCCTTCGGCCTGTCGATCCACTATCACAACCGCCGGCCCATCCCCGGCCACATCGCCGAGGCGCTGGAGGCCACCCACTGGGAGAGCCTGGACCAGATGCTGGCCCGCATGGACGTGGTGTCGCTGAACTGCCCGCATACGCCGGGCACCTACCACCTGCTCTCGGCGCGCCGGCTGAAGCTGATGCCGCCCCACGCCATCCTGATCAACACCGCCCGGGGCGGGGTGGTGGACGAGGCGGCGCTGGCGGCACGGCTTGCCGAGGGCAGTCTGGCGGGGGCGGGGCTCGACGTCTACGAGAACGAGCCCCGCGTAGACCCGCGCCTGCTGAAGATGCCCAACGTGGTGCTCCTGCCCCATCTGGGCTCGGCCACGATCGAGGGGCGGGCCGAGATGGGCGACAAGGTGATCATCAACATCAAGGCCTTCCAGGACGGCCACCGGCCGCCGGACAGGGTGCTGCCCTCGATGCTGTAGGGCAACTCTTGATCCTTCCCCCTAGGGGAGCGGTACCGGTGGAGCTGGTGGAGGGGGCGCCGCCGACGCAATGCGTCGGCCCCCTCAGTCGACTTCGCCAACAGCTCCCCCAGCGGGGGAGCATTTGACCCTCAGCCGCGCGAGTACATCGACAGGCGCTGGGCGCGGCGGGACTGGGCGTCCATCTTCTGAAGCTGCTTGCGCTCCTTGCGCTCGGTGCGCTTGGCTTCGAGCATGGCCTGTTCGTCCTGCAGCAGGGCCAGTCGCGCGGCCTCCTCGGCGGCGGCGCGTTCGGAGCGATGGCGCTCCTTCTCCTCGACGCGCGCGATGCGCACCGCCTCGCGCTCCTGCTCGCGAAGGGTGGCGCGGTCCACGAGGGTCTCGGCGACGACTGTGGGCTTGGGCTTGAAGCGGGCGAGCATCGCCTTCTTGGCGTCCGCTGCGGCGGTGAGGCGATCGTTAAAACCAGGATTAGCCAGTTGCTTCATAAAACGTCCGGGATGTTCACGGGACAGGCCGCGGCCGGGCGGAAGCCCGCCGGCTGGCGATCTGGCGGCCGATATAGTGGAATTCCGGCTTTCCGGGAAGATGTCCGGCCGGGATTTCCCGCCTGAATCGCACGAGAGTCAGCTGAGCGTGGCTTCCAACTGGCGCGAGACCTGTTCCGCGGCCTCGCGATAGACGGGCGTTGCGCGGAACCCCGCAGGGCGCGGCAGGGCGGCGGCGACGGAGGTCTCAGCGGCCAGCCGCCCCGGGCCGCTGGTGAGCACGACCACGCGCGAGCCCATGTAGACCGCCTCCTCCACGCTGTGGGTGACGAAGACCACCGCCACGCCGGCGTCGAGCGCCAGGGTCAGCACGTCGTCGGCGAGGCGGCGGCGGGTGATCTCGTCCAGCGCCGCGAACGGTTCGTCGAGCAGCAGCAGGCGGGGATGAGTCACCAGGGCGCGGGCCAGGGCGACCCGCATCGCCATGCCGCCGGACAGCTGGACCGGCCGCAGCCGTGCGCTTTTCGCGAGACCGACTCTCTCCAGGGCTGCGGTCGCCCGGTCGGCGGAGTCCCGGGCGGGCGCCCCGGCCAGGCGGAGGGGCAGGGCGACATTGGCGCGGGCGTCCGACCAGGGGGCCAGGGTAGGCGCCTGGAACACTACCGCCGTCTCGCCGCGCCCAGGAGTGCGACGGACGACGCCACGGGTGGGCGGCTCGAGTCCAGCCAGCAGGCGCAGGGCTGTGGACTTGCCGCAGCCCGAGGGCCCCACCAGCGAGACCACGTCCCCGGCGAAAACCTCCAGGCTCAGCGGGCCGAGCGCACGTCGGCCTCGGTAGTCGACCTCGACGCCCTCCAGGGCGGCGACGGACATAGGGCGGGTGGGGGCTGCCAGGGCTGCGCTGTCCATGGTGCGATTAGAGCCGGGCGATGAGCGCCCGGGCGGCGGCAGGCGCGCGTACCTTGGCTCCGTTGATCATGAAGATGAAGACATCGCGCCGCCCGGCGGAGCTGGCCGGTTTCGATAGGTAGTCCAGGCCGGTCGGCGCACCGCCCTCAGCCCAGGTCTTGGCCATTCCGGCGAAACGGTCGAGCTCAGCGGGGATGTAGCCCGTCTCCACGCCTTCCTTGGCATCTTCCAGGCGGGCGTAGACGAAGTTCGCCGTGGAATCGGCCAGCGATGGATATTTGGCGCTGTCGGCGAAGACGACCGCCGCACCGCGCTTGCGGGCCATGTCCACAAAGGCCGCGTTGCGGAAGCTCTCGTGGCGCACCTCCAGGGCATGGCGCAGCTTGCGGCCTGAGACCTCGTCTGGCAGCAGGTCCAGGAAGGCCGCCATGTCCTCCGGCTCGAAGCGCTTGGTCGGCATGAACTGCCACAGGATGGGGCCGAGCTTGTCGCCGAGCTCGGCCAGCCCGCTGCCCACGAACTTGGCCACCGACTCGCCCGCCTCGGCCAGCACCTTGCGGTTGGTGCAATAGCGCAGCGCCTTCACGCTGAAGACGAAGTCGTCCGGCGCCTCCGCCGCCCACTTGGCGAAGGTGGCTGGCGACTGGGTGCGATAGTAGGTGCCGTTCACTTCGATCGCCGTGACCTGGCGGGAGGCGTACTCCAGCTCACGCGCATGCGGCAGTTTCTCGGGAAAGAAGGTCCCGCGCCAAGGCTCGAAGGTCCAGCCGCCGATGCCGACCCTGATCATGCACGCTCCCGACCGATGGGCCTGGGCCGGACTGTACCGCATCAACGCCCATCGATCTCCCCGCATCTCGAAGCGGATGGGGCCGAAGGGCGGGAGCGTGCGAAGTGTCTAGTAGGCCAGGTTGAACACTCGGTTCACGTCGCCCTGCCAGGGGCCGTGATACAGCTCGAGCAGGCGTTCGGCGGGGGTGACGCCGCTTTCGGCCACCTCCAGCAGCGGGTTCAGGAACACCGTCTCGTCGAGCATGCCGCCGTTCAGACGGTTGCGGCGCTTCAGACCTTCGCGCGAGATCGCGGTCATGTCCTTGGCCACATCCTGCAGCGTGCGGCCGGCGACCACGGCGTTCAGCCCCTGGCGTGCGGCATCCACGCGGAGCTGCAGCTTGTCCTGCATCGTCCAGGCCTTGCAGAGGTCCCAGGCCGCTTCCAGCGCCGCATCGTCGTAGAGCACGCCGGTCCACAGCGCGGGCAGGGCGCACAGGCTGGACTGCGGCCCGCTGTCGGCCCCTCGCATCTCCAGGTAGGTCTTCAGCCGCACTTCGGGGAACAGGGTGGTGAGGTGGTCGCCCCAGTCCTTCATGCCGGCGCGCTCGCCCGGCAGCTCGGCCAGCTCGCCGGCCATGAAGCGGCGGAATGACCTGCCGGCCAGATCGACATAGCGGCCGTTCCGCATGGCGAAATACATCGGCACGTCGAGCGCATAGCGCGCGTAGGTCTCGAACCCGAACCCGTCCTCGAACACGAACTCGAGCAGGCCGGTGCGGTCGGCGTCCACATCGGTCCAGACCGCGCCCCGCGCCGACAGCCAGCCGTTGGGCTTCCCTTCGGTGAAGGGCGAGTTGGCGAACAGGGCCGTGGCCACGGGCTGCAGGGCGAGCGAGACCCGGAACTTCTTCACCATGTCGGCTTCGGAGGCGAAGTCGAGGTTCGCCTGAACCGTGCAGGTCCGAAACATCATGTCCAGCCCGCGCGTGCCGACCTCGGGCATGTAGTCGCGCATGATTTTATAGCGGCCCTTGGGCATGACCGGCACTTCGTCCACCCGCCAAATGGGCGAGAAGCCGAGCCCCAGGAAGCCTATGCCCAGCTCGTCCGCGATCGCCCTGGTCTCGTTCAGGTGCTGGGAGGTCTCGCAACATATGTCGTGCATGGTGGCCAGCGGCGCCCCGGACAGCTCGAACTGGCCGCCGGGCTCCAGGCTGATGCTTGCGCCATTACGGCTGAGCGCGATCAGTGTCTCGCCGCCGTCCCGCGCCTCGTAGTCGCCCTTCCAGCCGAAGCGCATCAGCCCCTTCAGCAGGGCCTCGACGCCGTCGGATCCCTCGTAGGGGATGGGCCGCAGGGTGGCCTGGCGAAAGCCGAACTTCTCGTGCTCGGCGCCGACCTTGAACTCTGAGCGCGGACGACAACCTGCGGCCAGGTAGCCGGCCAGGTCCTCCAGACGCAACGGAGGCGCATCCACTTTGGCGTCGGCCATCGGGCCTCCAGGTGCGCGCGCGGCGTCCAAGATCGGATCGCAGCAACCGCGAGATAAGGCCGCAGCTCCCGGCGCTCAAGCCCTCGCTGCGTGGCGGCTCAGGCGCCCAGATCGGCTTCTGCCGGGGCGGCGCTCCAGTCGCCCAGCGCCGCCTGCCACAGGGCGAGGGCGCAGATGGCGGCGGTGTCGGCGCGCAGGATGCGGGGGCCGAGCGTCACGGCGATGACGAAGGGGAGGCTGCGCAACCGGTCCCGCTCGGCCGGATCGAAGCCGCCCTCGGGCCCGATCAGCATCGCCCAGGGGGCCTCGCGCGGCTGGTCCGCCAGCGCCTGGATGACCGATTGCGCCCTGCCCGCGTCGCCGCCCCAGCGCATCTGCGGATCATCGCCGGCCTCGTCGCAGAACATCAGCCGTCGCGCAGGCGTCCAGCTCTCGAGAAGCCGGTCCAATGGCTCGGGACCCAGCACCTGCGGCACGTCGAGCCGCCCGGTCTGCTCGGCCGCCTCCATCGCGATCGCCTGCAGGCGCGAGACGTTGGTGTGGCCGGCGTTGGTGCGCCCGGTGGTGGTCAGGCGGACTCGTCGGGCGCCGAGTTCAGCCGCCTTCTCCACGATGGTCTCGAGCCTGGAGCGCTTCACCAGCGCCACGACGAGGTCGAGGTCGGGCGGCAGGCGCATGGGGCGCATCTGCGCCGTCACGGCCAGCGCGGCGCTGCGCTTGCCGGTCGCCGTCAAGGTCGCGCGCCACTCTCCATCGCGCCCGTTGAACAGGTGGACCTCGGCGCCCGTGCCCAGCCGCATGACGTTGACCAGGTAATGGGTCTGCTCGGCCGGCAGGGCGACGGAGGCGCCCGCGACAAGGGCATCGGGAACGAACAGGCGGATCATGCGATCCGCCGTGGCACGCGCGCTCATCCCGCTCAAGTGCTGCAGGAGCCACGCCCATGGCCGGATACGAGATCGTCCCGCGCTCCGAGCGCGACCAGCTCGGCGAGACGCCCTTCTGGGACGGGGCGACACAGAAGCTGTGGTGGTGTGACATCGTTGGCAAGACGGTCAAGCGATTCGACCCCTCCAGCGGCCGGATCGAGCGCTGGCCGATGCCGAAGTACGTCAGCGGCGTGATCCCGAGCGAGGACGGCCACGCCCTGGTGATGCTGGTCGACGGGGTCTACCGGCTGGATCTGGAGAGCGGGGCGACAACCGAGTTCACCCGGCCAGACACCGATCCCCGCAACCGCTCCAACGAGGTGCGCACCGATCCGCAGGGGCGCCTCTGGCTGGGCACCATGTTCAACAACATTGGGCCCGGCGGGGAGGATGTGCCGGTGGCGGCGGACAACGGGTCGGTGTTCTGCATCGCCCCGGACGGCTTCGCCAAGCGGATGCTGAGCGGGATCAACATCACCAACACCTTCTGCTGGAGCCCGGACGGGTTGAGCTTCTACACCAACGACACCAAGCGGCGGGTCATCTGGGTGTTCGACTACGACCCCGACGGGCCAGCCCTGCACAACCAGCAGGTGTTCGCCGAGGGCGATGTCGCGCCGGGCAATCCGGACGGCGGCGCCATGGACGAGGAGGGGTGCCTGTGGAGCGCGCGCTGGGGCGGGAGCCGGTTCGTGCGCTTCACCCCTGCCGGCAAGATCGATCGCGAGATCGAGCTGCCCGCCAAGCAGCCGTCGAGCTGCGCCTTTGGAGGCGCCGACCGCAAGACGCTCTACATGACCAGCGCACGCCAGGGGCAGGACGACCTGCCGCCCGACGCGCTGGACGGGTCGCTGTTCGTGACCCGGGTGGACGTGGCGGGACTGCCGATGCCGAGGTTTGCTTCGGCAGGCTGATCCGTTGTGGGTCGCCTCGTCCTTCAACAAGCTCAGGATGAGCCGAATGGCCGTCCAGGCGCTCCCTCGGCTGTACGGCCGCGTCTTCGCGTTCCAACCGCTTGAAGTCGGCCTCATCCTGAGCTTGTCGAAGGACGAGGCCGCTCCGCCGCGGAAGGTTAGGCCACCGCCTCCGACCCGCCCGTCGCCGAATAGACCTCGCCGGTGATGTAGCTCGCTTCCTGCGAAGCCAGAAGTACATAGACCGGCGCCAGCTCCACAGGCTGGCCGGGACGGCCTAAGGCGGCCTCTTCGCCGAACTTCTGCACCTTCTCCTGGGTCTGGCCGCCGGAGGGCTGCAGCGCGGTCCAGAACGGGCCGGGCGCGACGACATTGGCGCGCACGCCCTTCTTGATCATCTGCTGGGACAGCGACTTGGTGAAGGCCACGATGGTCGCCTTGGTCGAGGCGTAGTCGAGCAACGCCTCGCCCGGCTTGTAGGCCTGTACCGAGGCGGTGTTGATGATCGAGGCGCCGGGGGGCAGGTGCTCGGCCGCCGCCTTGGTGATCCAGAACATGGCGTAGACGTTGGTCTTGAAGGTCTCGTCGAACTGCTCAGAGGTGATGTCGGCGATGGTGGGCTGGGTGGTCTGCTTGCCGGCGTTGTTGACCAGGATGTCCAGGCCGCCGAACGCCTTCACCGTGTCGGCCACGATCTGCTTGCAGAAGGCCTCGTCCCTGATGTCGCCGGGGAGCGCCAGCGCCTTGCGGCCGTCGGCTTCGATCAGCGCGATCACTTCCTTGGCGTCGGCCTCTTCGTCCGGCTCGTAGACGATGGCGACATCCGCCCCCTCACGGGCGAAGGCGATGGCGGCGGCGCGACCGATGCCGGAGTCGCCGCCGGTGACCAGCGCTTTGCGGCCGTCCAGGCGCGCGTGGCCCTTGTAGCTGGTTTCGCCGTGGTCGGGCTTGGGGTCCATGGCGCGGGCCAAGCCCGGCGCCTGCTGGGGCTGCTCGGGGAAGGGCGGCTGGGGGTATTGCGTGCGGGGGTCCTGCATGCGCAGGCGCTCGTCGGCGGCGGGGAAGGCGTTGGCGGCGGCGTCCATGGGGGAGGTTCCTGGCGGCGGACGCGAGGGTGCGTCCGTCTTCGGAAGTCTCAACCATCGGGCCGGACCGAAGTTTCCTTCTTCCCCCCGCCCGCAAGGGAGAAGACACTAACCCGCCGTTTCCCGCCCCTTCACCAGCTCATCCACGACCGAGGGGTCGGCGAGCGTTGAGGTGTCGCCCAACTGGTCGGTGGCGCCCTCGGCGATCTTGCGCAGGATGCGGCGCATGATCTTGCCGGAGCGGGTCTTGGGCAGGCCCGGCGCCCACTGGATGGCCTCCGGCGCTGCGAAGCGGCCGATGTCGGTGCGCACCACGTCGGCCAGGGTCTTCTTCAGCTCGTCCGTCGGGTCGTGGCCCTGCCGCAAGGTGACGTAGGCGTAGAGGCCCTGGCCCTTGATGTCGTGAGGAAAGCCGACCACGGCCGCCTCCGCGACCGAAGGGTGGCCGACCAGGGCCGACTCCACCTCGGCGGTGCCGATGCGGTGGCCGGAGACGTTGATCACGTCGTCCGTGCGGCCGGTGATCCAGTAGTAGCCGTCCGCGTCGCGCCGCGCCCCGTCTCCCGTGGTGTACTTGCCGGGATAGGTCTTGAAGTAGGTGTCCACGAAGCGGGCGTGGTCGCCATAGACCGTGCGCATCTGCCCCGGCCAGCTCCTGGCGATCACCAGGTTCCCCTCCGCCTCGCCCGCCAGCACCTTGCCCTCGGCGTCCAGCAGTTCAGGCACGACGCCGGGTAGCGGCAGGGTGGCGGAGCCCGGCTTGAGCGCCACGGCGGCGGGAGTGGGCGAGATCAGCACGCCCCCGGTCTCGGTCTGCCACCAGGTGTCCACGATGGGGCAGCGGCCCTCGCCCACCACCTTGTGATACCAGCGCCAAGCCTCCGGGTTGATGGGCTCGCCGACCGAGCCCAGCACACGGAGCGACCTGCGCGAGGTCGCCTTCACGGGACCATCGCCCTCGCGCATCAGGGCGCGGATGGCGGTGGGCGCCGTGTAGAAGATGTTGACCTGGTGCTTGTCGATCACCTGCCAGAAGCGCGAGCTGTCGGGCCAGGTCGGCACGCCCTCGAACATCAGGGTCGTCGCCCCGTTGGCCAGCGGGCCGTAGACGATGTAGCTGTGGCCGGTGACCCAGCCGACGTCTGCGGTGCACCAGAACACTTCGGCTTGTCCAGGAGGATTGGCGCGGTAGTCGAACACCGTCTCGTGGGTGTAGGCGGCCCAGAACAGATAGCCGCCGGTGGTGTGCAGCACGCCTTTGGGCTTCCCGGTCGAGCCCGAGGTGTAGAGGATGAACAGCGGGTCCTCGGCGCCCATGGGCTCCGGATCGCAGTCGGTGGAGACCTTCGCGGCCTCGGCCTCGTAGGCGAAATCGCGACCCTCGGTCATGGCCACGGTCTTGCCGGTGCGGCGCACCACCAGCGCGGTTCGCACGCCCTCGGCCTGCTCCAGCGCCTTGTCCACGCTGGCCTTGAGGGCGAAGGTCTTGCCGCCGCGCATGCCCTCGTCGGCGGTGACCACTACCGTGGAGCCGCAGTCGGTGATGCGGTTGGCGATGCTCTCGGGCGAGAAGCCGCCGAACACCACCGAATGCACCGCGCCCACCCGCGCGCAGGCCAGCATGGCGTAGGCGGCCTGCGGGATCATCGGCATGTAGATCGTCACCCGGTCGCCCTTCTTGACGCCGTGCGCCTTCAGCACGTTGGCAAAGCGGCAGACCTCCTGGTGCAGCTCGCGGTAGCTGATCGCCCGGCTGTCCTTGGCGTCGTCACCCTCCCACAGGATCGCGGTCTGGTCGCCGCGGGTGTCGAGGTGGCGGTCCATGCAGTTGGCGCTGACGTTCAGCACGCCGTCGCCGAACCAGCGGATGTGCAGGTCCGAGGCGTCGAAGGAGACGTCGCTGACCTGGGTGAAGGGCTTGATCCAGTCCAGCCGCCGGGCGGCGTCAGCGAAGAAGCCGTCTGGATCGGCCGCCGCCCGCTCGCGCTCGGCGGCATAGCTCACCGCATCAAGGGATGAGGACGCGGCGAGTTCGAGCGGCGGTGGAAAGACGTCAGGCGCAGCGTCGTCCATCAGGCATGTCCTCTTTTCGTTGGGCGAAGGCTAGCGCCGCGCTTCCGTCCTCGGCAAGCGGATCGGGCCGCCGGGCCGGTTCCATGGCCCAGGTTGAGGCGGCGCGCCGGCTCGTGTACCCCTCGCCTTCGACGCGGCGGCCTTGGGGACGCTCTGATCCAGGATGCGCCAGACGCCATGACCGCCGTAGATCTGTCCCTGCCCGCCTACGCCATGTCGAGCTTCGACCACGACGACCTGCTGTCCTGCGCCCGGGGCGAGATGTTCGGGCCTGGGAACGCCCAACTGCCCTCGCCGCCCATGCTGATGATGGACCGGATCACCGAGATCACCCTCCATGGCGGCAAGCACGGCAAGGGCTTCATCCGCGCCGAGATGGACGTCGATCCCGACCTCTGGTTCTTCAAGTGCCACTTCCACGAGGACCCGGTCATGCCCGGCAGCCTCGGGGTGGACGCCCTCTGGCAACTGGTGGGTTTCTTCCTCGGCTGGTCCGGCAAGCCAGGACGCGGCCGGGCGCTGGGCGCGGGCGAAGTGAAGTTCCGCGGCCAGGTGACGCCCGACGTGAAGCGCATCACCTATCTTGTCGACATGAAGCGGACGATCGACCGCAAGCTGATCATGGGCATCGGCGATGCGGTGCTGGAGGCGGACGGGAAGGCCATCTACACCGCCGAAGACCTCCGCGTCGGCTTGTTCGACGCCAAGGGCCTCGTGTAACACCCGCGAAACAGCAGCCTGCGAACGAGGGAAGGGTTCATGCGCCGCGTCGCGGTCACCGGCATCGGCATCGTCTCCTCGATCGGCTCGACGGCCGCGGAGGTGGCCCGGTCCCTGCGCGAGGCCCGGTCCGGCGTGGTCCTGGCCCCCGAATATGCCGAGCTCGGCTTCCGCTGCCAGGTCCATGCGCCTCCCAGGATGGCCGGCGGAAGCTGGGAGGCCCTGGTGGACAGGCGGGCCGCCCGCTTCCTCAGCCCGGGGCTGGGCTACGCCCACATCGCCATGGAGCAGGCGATCTCTGACGCCGGGCTCTCGCCCGCCGACATGGCGCACGAGAAGACCGGCCTGATCGTGGGCGCCGGCGGGCCTTCCACCCGCACCATCGTCCAGGCCGCCGAGACGACCCGCACCAAGGGACCCAAGCGCGTGGGCCCCTTTGCGGTGCCCAAGGCCATGTGCTCGGGCCCGTCGGCTGTGCTGTCCACCTGGTTCAAGACGCGCGGAGTCAACTACTCCATCTCCTCGGCTTGTGCGACCTCCACCCATTGCATCGGCGTGGGCTACGAGCAGATCGCCATGGGCAAGCAGGACATCGTCTTCGCCGGCGGCTGCGAGGAGCTGGACTGGACACTTTCCGTGCTGTTTGACGCCATGGGCGCCATGTCCTCCGGCTTCAACGACCGCCCGGCTGTGGCCAGCAGGGCCTACGACGCCGACCGGGACGGCTTCGTGATCGCCGGCGGGGCCGGAATCGTGGTGCTGGAGGCGCTGGACCGGGCGGAGGCGCGCGGCGCGAAGGTCTATGGGGAGATCGCCGGCTATGCCGCCAACGCGGACGCCCACGACATGGTCGCCCCGTCGGGCGAGGGCGCGGTGCGCTGCATGAAGCTCGCACTGGAAGGCGTGGGAGCGCCGGTGGACTACCTGAACCCCCACGGCACCGGCACCCCGATCGGCGACGCCAAGGAGATGGAAGCGGTGCGCCAGGTGTTCGGCGACCGTGTCCCGCTCATCTCCTCGACCAAGTCGCTGACGGGTCACAGCCTGGGCGCGGCCGGCGCACAGGAGGCGATCTACTGCCTGCTGATGATGCAGGACGGCTTCGTGGCCGAGAGCGCCCACATCGACACCCTGGACGACGCCTTCGCCGACCTGCCCATCGTGCGTGCGCGCAGGGACGGCGTGAGGCTGAACACGGTAATGTCCAACAGCTTCGGCTTCGGCGGAACCAACGGCTGCCTGGTGATGACCCGGCACGAGGCGTGAGGGTCCACGCGCGCTCCCTCCCGCAAGGGGGGAGGGGATGAACATCGCCGGCCGTCCCACCCGCACCATCTGGCCGGCCGCCGACGGCTCGGGCGACGTGGAAATCCTCGACCAGACCCGCATCCCGCACGCCGTCGCCACCGTGCGCCTGCGCACGCTCGACGACGCCGTTCGGGCCATCGCCGAAATGCAGGTGCGCGGCGCGCCGCTGATCGGGGTGGCGGCGGCCTATGGCGTGTGTCTAGGCCTGCGAGAGGATGCCTCGGACGAAGGCCTGGAGCGGACGCACGACCGGCTGCTGGAGGCGCGCCCCACCGCGGTGAACCTCGCCTGGGCCCTGAAGGAGATGCTCGCCGCCGTGCGCAACCGCCCGCGAGGCGACCGTCTGGCCGCCGCCTCCGCACGCGCCGCCGAGCTGGCGGATGCCGACGTGGCCACCTGCGAGGCCATCGGCGAGCACGGCGCAAGGCTCATCGCCGAACACGCCGAGCGCAAGGGCGGTGGGCGGGTGGAGGTGCTGACCCACTGCAACGCCGGCTGGCTGGCGACGGTGGACTGGGGCACGGCGCTGGCGCCCATCTACAAGGCTCACCGCTCCGGCGTCGACGTCCACGTATGGGTGGACGAGACGAGGCCGAGGAACCAGGGCGCCAGCCTCACCGCCTTCGAGCTGGGGCAGGAGGGTGTGCCCCACACCATCATCGCCGACAACACCGGTGGCCACCTGATGCAGCACGAGATGGTCGATCTCTGCATCGTCGGTTCCGACCGCACCACCCGCACCGGCGATGTCTGCAACAAGATCGGCACCTATCTGAAGGCGCTCGCGGCCCACGACAACAGCGTGCCCTTCTACGTCGCCCTGCCGTCCTCCACCATTGATTGGAGCCTGACGGACGGAGTGGCCCAGATCCTCATCGAGCAGCGCTCCGCCGAGGAGGTCACCCGCATGACCGGTCGCACGGCCACGGGCGAGGTGGTCAGCATCGACATCGCCGCGCCCGGCAGCCCCGCCGCCAACTACGCCTTCGACGTGACGCCGGCGCGCCTGGTCAGCGGCATCATCACCGAACGCGGCGTCTGCGCCGCCGACGAAGCGGCGCTCGCCCTGCTGTTCCCGGAGCACCGCCCGACGGCGCCCAACGCCGGGTGAGCCCTGCCCCGCCGGGACGTTCACCCATCTCAGGATCGGCTCGCTGGCGGGGGTTCGGCGCCACGAAACATTACGCACGCGTCATCTTGTGAACCTTACTTCATGACGCAGCCTTAACTGGCTGACCAAGCACATCCCCAGTATTCCATGGATACCCGCTGAGGGCGGCGAAACACATTCACGGAGACTGAAAATGAGCAAGGTCCTGAACACGCTTTCGGCCATCGGCGCGCTGGTCATGGTCGCCACCCCCCTGGTCGCCATCGGCGGCCTCGCCCATGCCGAGACCGGCGTCCAACCCGTCCACATCATGGTCGGGGATCTGAACCTGAGCCAAGCCGCCGGCGCGGCGACCTTCCGTCAACGCGTGGACATCGCCTCGGAGCAGTTCTGCACCAGCCGTGGCGAGATCAGCCTCGGTGGCGTCAACAGCTGCCGGCAGGCCTTCCGCGAGGAAGCGGTGGACGGGCTGGGCGCTCAGCAGCGCCAGGACCTTCGCTCCAGCCAGACCACGAGCCGCACCAGCTGGGCGATGGCCAGTCGCTGAGCGGCTTGCAAGACCAGGATGCCTGACGCGGAGCCCCTGCCATCCCGGATGCGCCCTTCGCGTCTTCGGGAGCCAGGGCCTCCGGGCGGCGTCCATGCCGGGTTCCAGCCGCGCCGGCGGTGACCGTCAGGGCGACGCCGCTTAGCCGTTCGGCGCGGCGCCGCCCGCCTGGGCGCTCGCCGCGGCCGGCAGGGCGTAGGGAGAGCCGGCCGGCAACGGCTGGGCGAGCCTGGCGGAGGGCGTCGGCGGCGCAGGCGCCCGCTGGAGGCCGCGAAGCCGCAGTGTTCCGGGCGAAGAGAGGGCGGGCCTGTTCAGCGCCAGCTGGGCGGGATGCCCCGGGCGCCTGTGAGCGGGCTCGAAGACGAAATCCACGCCGACCTGCGCGCTCGCCAGCGGCGG
>NZ_CAHJWH010000016.1 GCF_903642205.1 Caulobacter sp. S45
GGGCGGCGTGGCGGAGCGGGCCGAGCCTGCCTGGGGGCTGCCCGGCGTGGCCGAGGTCTCCGCCCGGGTGGAGGACGCCGATCCCGCGGCGCGCGAGAGCTACGGCGCGACCGTGGTGGACCCGCTGGACTTCCCCCTCGGCGCCGCGCGGGCCCAGGTGCACGGAACCTACATCATCGCCCAGACCCGCGACGGCATAGTGGTGGTGGACCAGCACGCCGCCCACGAGCGGCTGGTCTACGAGCGCATGAAGGCGGAGATGGCGGACGGCTCGGTCGCCCGGCAATCCTTGCTTCTGCCCGAGGTGGTGGAGCTCGAGCCGTCCGAGGCCGAGCGGGTCGCAGGCCGAGCCGAGGAGCTGGCCGAGCTCGGTCTGGTGCTGGAGGCCTTCGGCCCCGGCGCGGTGCTCGTGCGCGAGACCCCGGCCCTGCTCGGCGAGACCGACGTGGCGGGTCTCGTGCGCGACATCGCCGACGACCTGGCGGAGAGCGGCGCGGCGCTGTCCCTCAAGGAGCGGCTGGGCGCGGTCTGCGGGACCATGGCCTGCCACGGCAGCGTGCGCGCCGGCCGGCGGCTGGGCGCGGCCGAGATGAACGCGCTCCTCCGCCAGATGGAGGCCACCCCCCACTCCGGCCAGTGCAACCACGGGCGGCCGACCTATGTGGAGCTGAAGCTGGCGGACCTGGAGAAGCTGTTTGGGCGCCGGTGAAGCGGCCTTCCGTCTGTCGAAGTAGGAGGGAGTCCCTCCTCTCATCGCCTCGCTGGCGCCTTGCAAGGCCCGGCGGACGAAGCGTCTGCGAGGGTCGAAGGCTCAGGGTAGGGTACTTTATGTTAACGTGCGAAGTACAATGTCACATTCAGGCGTTGTTCGCTTCGAGTGCCAGTTCATGCCCGCAGCCCCCGTTTTGCTGAACGAAGCCGTTAGGCTCTCGGCTCTACGAGACGCCTCCATCCTGACCACGGCCGAGCGCGGCGGCCGCTTCGCGCTCAAGGCCGCGGTATGAGCGCGCTGGCCCAGGTTCAGACACTGTTCGAGCACGATCGATCGGCCCAGCTGGCGGCGATCGCCAGATCCGGCGCCTGCGAAGCCGGTCGCGTCATCATGCTCGACTTCTCGCTGGTCCGGGAGAAGGTCGGGGCGCGCTGGAGCGCCCGGTGCGAGGCGATCTGGGACCACACCGAGCGGACGATAAGACGCCACCTCCTGTCCACGGGCATCTTCTGCCGCGTGAACCAGACCAATTACGTGATCAGTTTCGCCGACATGGACGGCTTCGGAGCTCAGGGGCTGGGCTTCCGCATCATGGAAGATGTGATCACCCACTTCCTGGGAAGCTGCTCGCCCAAGGACATGCTTGTCAAAACCGTGTCGGAATTGAGCGAGAGCGAAATCATCGCCTCGCCCGTAGCCTTTCGCGACGAACACCTCACTCACGGGCCGGACCCTACCGGCTCGGCGCGGCCGGTTCGCCGTCCAACCTCTCTGCCGCCCCTCGTCCATGTCATCGAAGACCAGCTCCAACAATCGTTCGCCTTCGAGCACGTCTTCAACCTCAAGTTGGACAAGCCGGTCGCCTTGCGGGTCTCCTCCTCGCTGATGGAGCCGATCACGCGCAGGCCATTGAAGCCGGCTGAACAGGCGGCGCTTACAACGCGTCTCCTTCTCAAGGCTGATCTCAACACGTTCGAGATGCTGGACCATCTAATAGCGGAAATGCCGCCTAAGCTGATCATCGCACCGCTTTCGATGCAGACCTTGACGGCCACGAAATCAAGGTCGGCGCTTTTGACCTTCCTCAACAAACTGGACAGTCAAGCCAAGAGCCGCTTGATTGTGGAAATATATGGACTTGAAGACGGTACGCCCGCGTCTCGCCTGACGGAAACAACGACCCTGCTGAAGCCGTTCTGTCGCACGGTCATGGCGCGGATCACCTCCAGCCGTTCGTCCATCTCGAACGTCCGCACAGCACGCCTGCCTGCGGTCAGCACCTGCGCGCTCGACGCGGGCGCCAGCCCCGCGAAGCTCGCGGCGAACCTGCTCGCCGTCGGGGAGGCCGCACGTGGGATTGCGCCCATGCTGATGGTGAGCGATCTGCCCGACGTCATGTTTCTGTCGGTGTGCACGGTGGCCGGGTTCAGCCACGCGGCCGTAACGTCGCGCTCATTGAGGTCTGAGGGCCTTGAATTCGGATAGGTATGCCGCCGTTCGGCTTGCGCACGCCGCAAGACGCGCGCCCGCATCCATCAGAGCGGCGACCCGTCATCTCCCGCTTTGCTCCGCCTTGGGCTACCTCTGCCTGCAAGGCGGCTCCGACACGAACAGCAAGCGGGACGACACGACTGCGCAACCCCGGGGCCCGAGGCGCGCCCTAGTGATTTCCCCGGTCAAACGGCGCAGCATGAGAGCCCGATCCCTCAGTAGGTCGTCAATGGGCATCGTAACGGCCCAGACCCGTCCAGGTCCTGACAGCGGCGGAGGAAAACCCCCGCGCAGGACCCGTGCCCTATGGGGGCGCGTAGGCGTACACGGTCTTTCTCATGCGCGTTCGCCCCACGCGGGGGCGGCTCCAGACCGACGAAGCCGCGCTGAGGCCAGCGCGGCAGGACGCGTTTCCCGCAAGCACTGCGTTGCAACGCGGCCTCACCCCAGCCACGGCGCCCTCCGTTCCCGCCCCAGCATCTCTTCGTAGCTCGGGCGAGGCCGCGTGACGGCGTAGTCTGCGCCCTTCACCAGCACCTCGGGGACGAGCGGTCGGCTGTTGTATTCGCTGGACATGGAGGCGCCGTAGGCGCCGGCGGTCATCAGGGCCACCAGATCGCCCGCCGCGAGGTCCGGCAGGCGGCGGTCGCGGGCGAAGGTGTCGCCGGTCTCGCAGACCGGACCGACCACGTCGTACGGGCGCTCGACGGCGCCCGGCTCTGGGGTGCGCACGGGCCGGATGGCGTGGTGGGCGTCGTACAGGGCTGGGCGCAGCAGGTCGTTCATGGCGGCGTCCAGCACCAGGAAGCGGCGCCCGCTTGGACGGGTGTGCACCTGGATCACCCGGCTCAGCAGCACCCCGGCGTTGGCGACGATCAGCCGGCCCGGCTCGAAGGCCAGCTCCACCTCCAGGTCGCCCACCGTGTCGAGCACGGCGCGGGCGTAGTCGGCGGGCGTCGGGGGCGGCGGGGCGTCGCCGTAGGGGACGCCCAGGCCGCCGCCGAGGTCCAGCCGCCGCACGGGCAGGCCGCCGGCCCTCAGCCGCTCCACCAGGGTGCGCATGGCGGCGAAGGCGGCGCGGAGCGGGGCGAACTCGGTGATCTGGCTGCCGATGTGGCAGGCCAGGCCCGCCACGTCGAACTGGGGCAGGGCGCAGGCCCGGGCGTACAGGCGTTCCACCTCGCTGGCGCTGACGCCGAACTTGTTCTCGTCAGACCCGGTGGTGATCTTGGCGTGACCGCCCGCGCCCACGTCCGGATTGACCCGCAGTGCGACGGTGGCGCGCACCCCCTTGTCGGCGGCGATGGCGGCCAGGCGGTGCAGCTCGAGCTCGGACTCCAGGTTGATCTCGCTGACCCCGGCGTCGAGTGCGAAGGCCAGCTCCGCGTCGGTCTTGCCGACGCCGGAGAAGACGATGCGCGAGGCGGGCACGCCCGCGGCGAGCGCGCGCCGGATCTCGCCCTCCGACACCGTGTCGGCCCCGGCGCCCAGCCTCGCCAGGGTGGCCAGCACCGCCAGGCTGCTGTTGGCCTTCACGGCATAGGCGACAGACACGTCACGGGGAGCGAAGGCCCGGACGAAGACGGCGTAATGATGGGCCAGGGTGGCGGAGGCGTAGACGTAGACAGGGGTGCCCACGGCGTCGGCGATGCGGGAGAGCGGGACCTCCTCGCACCACAGCTCAAGCCCGGGCGGACCAGGGCGATCGTGGAAATGGTGCATGGGGGCGTCCTGGAGCAGATGTGGCGGCAGTCGCCTGCCTCGGCTTTGGCCTCATCCGCCTTGTGGAGAAGCAGGTCCCTCCAAGGTCATGCGACGCCTCGCCCTTCGACAAGCTCAGGATGAGGCGACTGTCGACGTGGCTACCGACTTGGAAGGCTCCCCCGGCGTTTCCGCTCGCTTGAAAGCAGGAGGGCGGTCCGCCTCAGTTCGGCGGCGTGGTGCTGACGTTGGGGCCGAGCGGGTTGGGCTCGCCCGGCACCGGCGAGTCGCGCGGCGTGGTCATCTTGGAGGCGGGGTCCTGGATGTCGCGGGTGGTCAGCGGCTGGTCGTCGTCCACGGTGTTGGCCTCCCGCTCGGCGGAGCCTGTGGTGTTGCGGCTCTCGGCGCTCTGGTCGGAGGCCGCCCGGGCGCGGGCGGCGCGTTGGGCGTAGTAGTCGCGCTTGGCGTTCTGGCCGAACAGGGGCGCAGGCTGCTGCAGCGGGCCGACCTCGCCGCAGGCGGTCAAGCCGAGCGTCAGAACGCCGGCGCCCAGCAGGGCGGCAGGCACCATCCAACGGCGAAGGTCCGATCCAGTCATGACAGCAAACCCTTCCAGCGCGCCACCTGGCGTCGAACCTCGTCGGGGGCCGTGCCCCCGTAGCTGGTCCGGCTCGCCACCGACGCTGAGGGGGAGAGCACGGCGTAAACGCCGTGATCGATCCTGGGTTCTAACGATTGCAACTCTTGCAGAGACAAATCCGCAAGGCCGACGCCCATCGCCTCCGCCCGCTTCACCGCAGCGCCCGTGATGTGGTGGGCTTGGCGGAACGGCAGGTCCAGCGCACGCACCAGCCAGTCCGCGAGATCGGTGGCGGTGGAGAAGCCAGAACCAGCCGACTGCGCCATCCGCTCGATGTCCGGCTCGATGTCGGCCACCATGCCGGCCATCGCGGCAAGCGACAGGTCGAGCGCGTCGTGGGCGTCGAACACCGGCGGCTTGTCCTCCTGCATGTCCTTGGCATAGGCGAGCGGCAGGCCTTTCATCACCAGGGTCAGGCTGGTCAGGGCGCCGAAGATGCGGCCGATCTTGGCGCGCACCAGCTCGGCGGCGTCCGGATTGCGCTTCTGCGGCATGATCGAGGAGCCGGTGGTGAAGGCGTCCGACAGGTGTGCGAAGCCGAACTGCGGCGTCACCCAGATCACGATCTCTTCGGCCAGGCGGGACAGGTGGACCGCGCAGATCGAGGCGGCGGAGAGGTACTCCAGGGCGAAGTCGCGATCCGAGACGCTGTCCAGGGAGCTGGCGGTGGGTCGGTCGAAGCCCAGCGCCCCGGCGGTGAAGTCGCGGTCGATGGGGAAGGGCGAGCCGGCCAGCGCGGCGGCGCCCAGTGGGCACTCGTTCATCCGCGCGCGGGCGTCTTGGAAGCGGGAGGAGTCGCGGCCGAACATCTCCACATAGGCCATCAGGTGGTGGCCCAAGGTCACGGGTTGTGCGGGCTGAAGGTGAGTGAAGCCGGGCATCAGCGTGGCGGCATGCACCTCGGCCTTGTCCAGCAGGGCGTGCTGCAGCGCGGTAAGCTGGGCGACCGCGTGGTCGCAGGCGTCGCGGACCCACATGCGGAAGTCCACCGCCACCTGATCGTTGCGCGAGCGGGCGGTGTGCAAACGACCGGCCGCCGGGCCGATCAGCTCCGCCAGCCGCGCCTCGATGTTCATGTGGATGTCTTCGTACTGATCGCGGAAAGGGAAGCTCCCGTCCGTGATCTCCTGCTCGATCTTCGCCAGTCCGTCCTGGATCGCGGTCGTGTCGGCGCTTGTAATCACGCCCTGCCTGGACAACATCGCAGCGTGCGCGCGGGAGCCCCGAAGGTCCTGCGCCCACAGGCGGCGGTCCACGCCGATCGAGACGTTGATCGCCTGCATCAGCTCGGCCGGTCGTCGCTCGAACCGGCCGCCCCAGATGTCTTGCCCCTTCGGGACCACGGGATCATCGGACATGGCGGATGTGCAACCTCAAGGGGCCGGGCAGGCTGGCGGTCGCCGCCCAGCGATGGGGCGCGGCCTGACGGCGGCGTTGGCTCTGGTGATCCTGGTGGGCGTGGCCGGCGTCCTATACGTCATCGTCGCGGCGGCGATCAAACCGGGCGGGGTGGGGGGGCTGTCGGGGCTGAACCGCGGCGCAATGGCCAAGCTGCAGGTCCTGCCCGACCCCGTCCCGGCCGCCCCGGTGGCCTTCGTGGGCGAGGACGCCAAGCCGGTGCGCCTCATCGACTTCAAAGGCCGCGCGGTGGTGCTGAACCTCTGGGCCACCTGGTGCGCGCCGTGCGTGAAGGAGATGCCGACGCTGGCCGCCCTGCAGAGCGCCGAGGCCGGCCACGGGGTCAAGGTGCTGGCGGTGAGCATGGACACCTCGGGCCAGACCGACAAGGCCAAGGCCTTCATCGCCACGCACCCGCCGCTCGGCTTCTACCAGGACGCCAAATACGCCTTCATGACGAGCATGAAGCCGCCCCTGATCGGCTTTCCCACCACCGTGCTGATCGACCGGTCGGGCATGGAGCGAGCGATTTATTCCGGAGACACCGACTGGTCCTCACCCGAGGCGAAGGCGGTCGTGGAGCGGCTCGCGGCGCTTTAGCAGCCCCTAATTTCCCGATCATGAACGAGAAAGCCGCCAGATGTCTCCGGCGGCTTCCATCATTGTGGCGGACTCCAGGTCAGTTCGCCGAGCCGGGCTCCGCCATGCCGCGGTGCATCCCGGCGAGCTGGCTGTCGCTCATCACCCGGGTGGCGGCGGCCTGCAGCTTGTTCTTGACGCCCGCAACCGCGTCGCCTTCACCCTTCATCAGCGCCTCGAACCCGGTCTTGGCGACCATCTCGGCATCGTCCTTCTTGGACGAGCCGACCTTGGTGTCGTCCAAGTCCGCGCGGTGGAAGAAGTCGGTCTCGGTGGCGCCGGGCAGGAGCGCTGTGACCGTGACGCCGCTGTCCTTCAGCTCCTCGCGCAGCGCGAAGGAGAAGGACTGCAGGAAGGCCTTGGAGCCGTTGTAGACCGCCTGGAAGGTGCCGGGGATCATCGAGGCGATGGACGAGGTGATCAGGATGCGCCCCGTGCCCGCCGAGCGCATGTCCTGGCCCACCGCGTGGATCAGGGCCAGACTGCCGACGATGTTGGTGTCAACCACCTTGATGGCGTCATCCAGATCCTGGTCGAGGAAGGCGTGGCCGAGACCGATGCCGGCGTTGGCGGCCAGGGCGGCGACGGGCCGGCCGGCGCCCTTGATGGCCTGGTAGAGCTCGTCCACGCCCTTGCGGGTGGACAGGTCGGCCTGGAGCGACTGGACGACGGTCCCGCCGTCGGCGCGCACCGCCTGTTCGGCCTCGCCAAGGTCTCGGTCGGCGGCGAGGATGAGGTCGAAGCCGTTGCTGGCGAACTGTCTGGCCAGCTCAAGTCCGATGCCGCTGGAGGCGCCGGTGACGACGGCTAGGTCTCGGGTATCTGCCATGGGAAGTCTCCGCTGGTTGCGGAAGATCAACCGGGCGGACGGGCAGGGTGTTCCGGCTGGGAAGACGAGGCCGGGGCTTACTTCTCTCCCCCTGCGGAGCGGGGGGGGGGGCCAGGCGAAGTCTGGTGAGGGGGGCGTCGCCGGCGCCAATGGATCAGCCGCTAGCGGTGACGCCCCCTCCGTCACGCCGCTTTGCGGCGCAACCTCCCCCGCTGCGCAGGGGAGGAGAACATCACTGGCACGCCAGGCATTCCTCGTAGTCGGTCTTGCCCTCGATGCGCATCGCCGCTTCCATCTTCTCGCCACCGGCAAAGGCGGCCCGCTGCACCGACTTGGAGCGCAGGTAGTAGAGCGACTTGCAGCCGCGCTCCCATGCGGTCCAGTGCAGCATGTGCAGGTCCCACTTGTCGACGTCTCCAGGGATGAACAGGTTCACCGACTGGGACTGGCAGATTTCTGGCGTGCGGTCCGCGGCCATCTCCACGATCCAGCGCTGGTCCAGCTCGAAGGCGGTCTTGTAGATGTCCTTCTCGTGCTCGCTCAGGAAATCCAGGTGCTGGACCGAGCCCTCGTTCTCCAGGATCGTGCCCCAGACCGACTCGGTATTGCGGCCCTTGTCTTCGAGCAGTTGCTCCAGGCAGGGGTTCTTCACCGCGAATGAGCCCGACAGGGTCTTGTGGGTGTAGATGTTGGCCGGGATCGGCTCGATGCCGGCGCTGGTCCCGCCGCAGATGATCGAGATCGAGGCGGTGGGCGCGATGGCCAGCTTGTGGCTGAACCGCTCCATCACGCCCTTTTCGGCGGCGTCCGGGCAGGGGCCGCGTTCTGCGGCCAGCGTGCGGCTGGCGGCGTCGGCCTGCCGGCGGAGCGTCTTGCAGATGCGCATGTTCCAGGACTTGGCCATGGCCGACTCGAAGGGCACGCCCTGCGCCTGCAGGAAGCTGTGGAAGCCCATCAGGCCCAGGCCCACCGACCGCTCTCGCTCGGCGGCGTAGACCGCCGCGCTCATGGCGTCGGGCGCGCTCTCGATGAAGTCCTGCATGACGTTGTCGAGGAAGCGCATGACGTCCTCGATGAAGGTCGGGTGGTCGCGCCACTCCAGGAACTTCTCGGCGTTGACGGAGGACAGGCAGCAGACCGCGGTCCGGTCCTGGCCCAGATGGTCCTTGCCGGTGTGCAGCACGATCTCGGAGCACAGGTTGGACTGGCGCACCTTCAAGCCCAGCTCGCGCTGGTGGGCGGGCATGGCGCGGTTCACCGTGTCGGCGAAGATCAGGTAGGGCTCGCCGGTCTGAAGCCTGATCTCAAGGATCTTCTGCCAGAGCGAGCGGGCGTCGACCTCGCGCACCGGGGAATGGTCCTTGGGGCTGCGCAGCGCGAACTTGGCCCCGTCGCGCACGGCCTCCATGAACTCGTCGGTGATGCTGATGCCGTGGTGCAGGTTCAGCGACTTGCGGTTGAAGTCGCCGGACGGCTTCCTGATCTCCAGGAACTCCTCGATCTCGGGGTGGTGCACGTCGAGATAGACGGCGGCGGAGCCCCTCCGCAGCGATCCCTGGCTGATGGCCAGCGTCAGGCTGTCCATCACCCGGATGAAGGGGATGATGCCCGAGGTCTGGCCCGCGCCCTTCACCTTCTCGCCGATGGAGCGCACGCCGCCCCAGTAGGTGCCGATGCCGCCGCCGTTGGACGCCAGCGCCACGTTCTCGTTCCAGACGTTGACGATGCCGTCGAGCGAGTCGGGCACCGCGTTCAGGAAGCAGGAGATCGGCAGGCCGCGCCCCGCCCCGCCGTTGGACAGCACCGGCGTCGCCGGCATGAACCACAGGGTGGAGATGTAGTCGTAGACCCGTTGGGCGTGGTCGGCGTCGTCGGCATAGGCCGTGGCGACGCGGGCGAACATGTCCTGGTAGCTCTCGCCCGCCAGCAGGTAGCGGTCCTTCAGGGTCGTCTTGCCGAACTCGGTCAGCAGGGCGTCGCGGGAGCGGTCGACCTCCACCTTGCGCACCAGGTGCAGCTTGGGCCGAGGCTGGCCGCCGGCGGTCACGCCCCGCACCAGGCCCTTGCCCACCAACGCCGCTGAAGCCGCTTCCGCCATCATCAAGCCCTACATCTAGTAGACGAAGTGCATGACAACCCCAAATAAGGGATGGGTCAACCGAGATATTTTTGCGTACCCGCCTTGTCCCAGGCCGTCCGTTCACGTTTGGCCAACCTTCGATTCGCCGTGCGGCTAGTCGCCGAGGATCGCCACCCATGTGACGCATCACGTCTGAGGACACGTCCCGGCCTCAGCCCAGGCGCCGTACAGCATGGCGCAGCTTGGCCCTTGTTTATGTACCATACGGTACTTAATTCGTGACCGTCAGCCGGCCAGGACAGGCCGGAACCAGCCCAAGCCGAGCTTCAGCATGCCTAGCTTCCCCAAAGTCCCACGCGACCGCTTCCGTAAGGTGCTTGTGGAGGTCGGCGGCCTCTTCGGCGTCCTTTTCCTCGCGCTCAGCGTCTTCGACTGGCTCCAGGACAGCCTGGCGCTCGGCTGATGAGGCGCGCGTGAGCGTCCCTCTTCATCGCCGCAGTGCGATGATCTGTGACTGCACACGTCAGCATGGAGAGGGAGCGTCATTTCCAAGGGGCATGACCGTTCCTTCGTCCCCACCGGAAACCGTCAGCTTGGACAGCATGATCCCCAGCCTGCGGGCGTCGTTGCTCAGCCCAAGCTCCTGCAGATTGACCAGATCACAGAACTCCAGCTTGACCTCCAAGCGTGTCGCCCCCTTGAGTCGAGGGTCGGATATGGAGATGTCGAGGGACGTGGGTCCACCCGGGTGGCGGGCGTAGTCACGGAAGGCGCACGCGATTCCATTGACGCTGAGCCGGAAGGACGGGCCGCGCGCAGGCGGCGTGAACCAGAGGGTGAGGTTCAGCGTGTCCTGCAGAGGGTTTTGAAAAGGCAGGTCAACGATGGCGAGGTCGTCGTCGGTCCAGGTGGCGCCGTCTTCAGGGTAGGAGAAGCCCGTCCTGCAATAGCCGCTTGCGCCCGTTGAGCGGCCAAAGGCGATCGTCGCCGGCAACCGGACCGGCGGGCATGCGGCGTTGGGATATCGAGCCTGCATGAAGCCGACGTTCGCTTCCAGGACGGCGCACTGCTGGGCAGGCGACAGCCGTCGGGCGTGCTTTCCGACCTCACCGTCCCCGACGTGACCTGGATGCCAGTGGGTGAGCGGGTCGAACGTAGCCGGCTCCCCATCCCCCCCGATGACCCCGCGTTGCTGGAGCTCGCCGATCATCCTGCGGACACCAGAGGCGGAGAGTTGCTCGGCGATCTTCTCGGCCTGCGTCTCCGATACTTCGTACCCGAGCAGGGCGGCGACCCGCAGGATCGCCCCGCACGTGCCTATGTCCCCGTCCTCGTACCGGAACACATGGGAAGGGGACAGCAAGTCACACGCGTCGATGGCGGCCACGCTCTTCGAGACCCAGCTCAAGGCGTCCTGGAAGTCCAGGTCGAGGAACTCCATCAACGAGACGACGGCGTCGCGGGGATCCCTCACGCTGCAGATCAGGCGCGTCCGCCCCGCAAGCTCTGCACCTGAGAAGCTCAGGTCATGTGACTTGATGAGGATGGGAGACGTAGAGACCAGCGCTTCCACGGGAACGTCCGCCATGCAATCCGCATAGAAGGCGCTGACGCTCGCGTGGTTGGCCTCCATAAGCAGACGCGCAACATTGTAGAGCCACGTCGTGCCGCTTCGATACATCCCCAGAACGATCGTCAGGCTTCGATCCGGCATTCTACCTCGACGCCTCCCTCAGCGAGGATGCAGTTGGCTCTGGCGACACGCAACAGGTGTGACGCCTGCAACTTACAGCGGCTGACCGGCGGGCCCGGGAGGCGGCGTTCATCTGACGGCGCTAAGGCCAAGCTGAGCTTGAAGGTCCTCGCCTCGGCCTGCGGCGACTTGGGGCCGAGGATCGCCCCCGAAGCGGGATCAGCTCCGGGGGCGTTGTCTCAGGCGCTCTCGCTGGACGCGCCGCCCATCTTCGTCGCTGGATGGATGCGGCCGGAAGAGTCCCTAGGTACCAAGGGCGACGTCAGTGGGGAGCCAAGCCACTCAGGACCGGCTTCCCAGACGGATTGAAGACGTTGACGCCGTTCGATCCCACCGGACCGGCGCTGACGCCCAGCAGGCGGGTAGTGTTGAGCACGCTCACCGAAGCGATCGAGCCGCTGTGGGTGGGGTTGCCCGACAGGGCGCCGACACCGACAAGCGGCGTCTTGCCGCTCTGGAACGTGTTCACCAAGGCCTGGCTCTGCACCACGCCGTTTCCGACGGCGACGCCGGCGACCCGCGACTCCACCGGCATGTTCCCGGAGGTCACGAGCGGCTGCCCGATGGTCTGGGCTGACGCCAGCGCCGGTAGCGTTAGCGTGACCGCCGCCATCATCGCTCCGCAGCAGGCTTTCTTCATGGCTATGGACTGCATCTTTGCTACTCCCTATTCACGACTTAGATATAAGCAGTGCCGACGCGATAAGTTGCGTGTTGCTCAGATTAAATTGATTATGTGCTTAACGAGTTCTTAGTAGTTATCGCGGATTAACGATTTGATGAACATCGGTGATCGCTGCGGGGCTGCAAAGCTGTACTGGCGTCAAACGACAAAGCTTTGACGCAGCGACGCTTCTCGGAGCTATCGGGATGTCTGATCTTGTCCCGTCAGGGCGAGCCACTGTCTGCGCCTTTCAGGAGAGAAATAGGTCTGCAGCCAACCGACCTCCGAAGGCGACAGCTCCGATGCGTACCTCATGTCCGCCTCCGGGATCAGCCGTTCTGTTGCAAGGGCGTCTTGCAGCTCCGCGTCATGAAGGCCGCAGAACTTGCCGAGCTCGCCCAACACCAGAGCTGGCTGTCTGCAAAGGCGTGCGTAGGACACCTGGATGAGCCTTGAAGGATCGACGACACTTGTCTGAGCTGCAAGGCGCACCAGGGAGTCCGCGCAGGATCTGGCCAGCCTGCGCAGATCATCATCGAATCCACGTCTGTATGCGGAATAGGTGGCGGCGCATGGATCCCGGTAGACGCTGACGATCCGCACGTCCCCAGGCAGGTCCAGAACGTCGAACAGATCGGGGCTGCGGCGTCCGTGCGGATGGCCGAAGGGAAAGGACCGCTTCAGCACGAGGTGGGTGGTCGTGGAAAAGGCGTCGGAGCTCAGGATGTCCTGGGTCGTGGAGAAAAGCTCGCGTCGCGCGGCTTCATGTCTGTCGAGGCTGGTTTGCTGGTCCCAGAGCTCGGCGTTGGAACGCTCGAACGCTGTGGCCAGCGCCGCCGCCTGCTCCCGCTCCGGCAGCTTGGAATGCATCGGACCCAGGCTGGCGCAACGAGGGGGGGCCGACAGGAGGCGTTGCAGCAGGGTGGTTCCGGAGCCCTCAGCGCCTGCGATGAAGATGACCGTCTTGGCTGAGCCGCCGTCGTGTGGACCTGAGCTCGAAGGGAACGTCACCGCTGTCCTGTCCCAAGCTGTCGCGGAGCACCGCGTCGGACGCGCACACAGCTAGCCTGAAGGCGTACAGGCCACCAGGGCGGCCAGGGCCTGCAGGACCTCGTCCCTGTGCGGTGGAAGGCGGTCAGCAAACCGCCGGGCGTCACCTTTCACAGCGAAAAGGATGGTGGACGCGACAGGGATTGAACCTGTGACCCCCTCGATGTCAACGAGGTGCTCTCCCGCTGAGCTACGCGTCCGCTCGCCGAGGAGCACGGCTTATAGACTGCCCCTCGCCAAGGCCGCAAGCTTGCAGCGGGAGGCCGCAACCGTGCGGCGCGTGAGACCGCCGCCTACAGGATGGTCTGGCCGCTGCCGCTCCAGTCGTCCAGGAACTGTCGCAGGCCCCGCTCGGTGAGCGGGTGGGTGAGCAGGCCCTGGAACAGCTTTGGGGGCAGGGTGGCGCAGTCCGCGCCCGCAAGCGCTGCGTCCTTGACGTGGGTCTCGGTGCGGATGGAGGCGGCCAGGATCTCGGTGGGGAAGCCGTACTGGTCGTAGATGGCCCGGATGTCGGCGATCAGCTCCATGCCGCGGCCGCCGTGGTCGTCGATCCGGCCCACGAAGGGGGAGATGAAGGTGGCGCCGGCCTTGGCCGCCATCAGCGCCTGGACCGCGGTGAAGCACAGAGTGACGTTGGTCCGAATCCCCCGCCCGGCGAAGCTCTGGGTCGCCTTCAGCCCGTCCCAGGTCAGGGGCAGCTTGACCACGACATTGGCGGCGATGGCCGCCAGCCGCTCGCCTTCCGCCATCATTCCGGCATAGGCGGTGGAGGCGACCTCGGCTGAGACGGGACCCTCCACCGCCGCGCAGATGGCCGCGAGGGTGTCCAGAAACACGCCGCCCTGTTTGGCGATGAGCGAGCGGTTGGTGGTCACCCCGTCCACCAGGCCGGTGTCGGCCAGGGCGCGCAGCTCGTGCAGGTCGGCGCTGTCGACGAACAGCTTCATGGCGGGCTCCGGGTCGGCAAGGCCCTGGCTCTTAGATCGGGAGCGCGCCGGACGCCACCACGGGTGTCGGCTGCGCCCGTCCAAGCCTAAGCTCTCCGCCCATGAGCCGATTCCGCCCCGCCCTCGCCCTGAGCCTTGGACTGTCGATCGCCGGCGCCGGCGCCGCGCGGGCCGACCCGCCGCTCTGGCGGGTGATCGGTCCCGGCGCGGAGATCGACCTGTTCGGCTCCATCCACCTGCTGTCGGACGCCACCCGATGGAAGACGCCGGCCCTGGAGGATCGGCTCGCCAAGGCGGACGCCGTCTGGTTCGAGATCCCGCTCGGAAACGCCGCCCAGGCTCAGGCGGTGTCCCTGATGCAGGCGCAGGGAATGCTGGCCGACGGCCAGACGCTGTCCGCCCTGCTGCCGCCCAGCCTTGAGGCCCGCGTCGTCGCGCTGGCGCAGCGGGAGGGGCTTCCAGCGGCGGCGGTGGAGCACATGAGGCCCTGGCTGGTCGAACTGGAGCTGGAGCTGCTGTTCTTTGAGCACCAGGGGGCCCGCGAGGACCTCGGCGTCGAGGCCCAGCTCAACGCCGCCGCCCCCGCCCATGCGGAACGGGGCGCTTTCGAGACGCTGGCGGATCAGGTCACGATGCTGGCTTCCGATCCGATGGCTGAGCAGATCGCCTCGCTGAAACAGACGCTGGACGAGATCGACACTGACCCGCAGATATTCGCCCGGATGGCCGACGCATGGCGGCGCGGCGATGTGCAGGCCCTGGTGCGCGAGGTGGTCACGCCGATGCGCAAGGAGGACGAGGCGCTGTACCGCCGCCTGCTGGTGGAGCGCAACCGCCGCTTCGCCGCGCGCATCGAGCAGATGGCGCAGGGCCGGCAGCGCGTGTTCGTGGTGGTGGGCGTCGGCCACCTGGTCGGGCCGGACGGCGTGCCGGCCCTGTTGCGGCGGGACGGCCTGAAGGTGGAGGGGCCGTGAGCCCGTCACATCAGCTGTAGCAACTCGTTCCGCTGGGCGCATAGGCGACAAGCGCGCTCTTGCGGGGCTTGAAGTAGGAGATGTCGTCGAACTTGATAAGGTTGTTGAACAGGTCGACTGGAAACGAGAAGTTGTAGGTCGTTTCAGACATGATCACGCTGTCGCCCTGGTTGGTGACCAGGTTGGCGGGAAGCGTGACGGTCTGGTTGGTGGAGTAAGGCGCCAGGACGGTCGACGTGGTGCAGGTCGTGGTGCTGGTCGGCGCGCCCGTGCAGGACTTGCTCCACTGCACCTGGGTGGTCCCGCTGGAATCCACGACCTCCACGCTCGACACCCGCTGGTTCATCATCGCGCTTGAGATGGGCAGCGGCGTCATGATGTCGACGGCGCCGGAAAAGATGTTGCTCAGGTTGGCGTCGTTGATGTTGGTGCACTGAGCGGTCAGATCGCCCAGCGAAGACGAAGCGTGGCTGGCGCGGCGGCTGGCGATGATGGCGGAGGACAGCTCCGACAGCCCGAAGAAGAGCAGGATCATCAGCGGCGCGATCAGCGCGAACTCGAGCGCGGCGACGCCGCTGCGATCGCGCGCTACGCGCCGCCCGAAGGCCCTGACCCGTCGACGCATCATGGCCCTTGCGAAGACGGCGCTCAGCATGCGGTGGCCGAGGGGTTGGTCTGGCCGTTGGGCTCGATCTGAAAGACTTCGGTGGACTGCAGTTCGGCAACGCCGTTGGCGAAGGTCTGCAGGCTCGACATCAGTTCGGGGACAATCATCTGCCAGCGGTAGTAGGCGCGCATCTCGACCGCGCTGCCGGCGCTCCCGGAATAGTAGCAGCTGTTCGTGGGCGCGTTTCCGCCGGCGTTGAGGGTGGGGTTGCCGGCGGCGTTGCTGTACGCGCCGAGCTGGCGCACGTCCACGACCAGATATTGCGTCCCGCCGGGGGAGGTGACGCCGGACTGGCATTGTGACTGCAGCCACGACATGTTGTTGCAGACCGCGGTCATGAAGGCCTGCTTGCCGGACGTGTCGCTATTGCCGTCGGCGATGACCTGGCCGGTGCGCAGCTGGCGCGCGGCGTTTGCCGTGGCGTTGTCCAGCGTGACCTGCACCATGAAGTACATGGCGAGCTGCAGGATCGAGAATATCATGAAGAAGAAGGGAGCGCCGATGATGGCGAACTCCACCGCCGTCGCGCCCCGCCGGTCTCGCAGCCAGCCGCGCGCGTCACGGACCAGGCCTGGGCCTGCGGGGCGGGACAGGGCGGGCATGGGCGGCGGCGACCTGCCCACCGGCTACTTGGCGCCGACGACGGCGCCGTTCAGCGGCGTCGTGGCGACGTGCTGGACAGCGGTGCAGCCGGGCGCGCAGGCGAAGTCGGAGCGCACCAGGCCACGGTAGACCGAGACCCCGGAGTCCGGGCGGACCACCGTCACGTCACCCGAATAGACGGTGCGGCCGTCCCGGTCGTTCACGACGATGGCGGTGGACCCGTAGTTGCGGCCCTCGACGAAGACGGTATGACCGTCCACCACCGTCACGTCCGCCACGGTGGCGTCGCCCACCACCACGCTCGAGGCGTTGCTCACGTGCAGCCGCGCGGAATGGTCCAGCGCCACCGACAGGCTCTCTGCGCGAGCGGCGCCTGCGACGATGAAGGCCAGGGCGAAGGGGATGAGCGGATAGAGCGGGCGCATGGCTGACCTGCGGATTGGATTGCCGCACACCATCGGCGCAAATCGTCAACAAAGTCTCAAGCCCGCACACAGGTTCACCCGAGGCCAAGTCTGTGTGCGCGCGAGTCTATATAGGTGGGATCGCCACCAGGGTTGTTCGGTAAACCAAGTAAATCCGAGCCATCTGATTGGCGGCGCATGACCGGTAAACATGGTAAACGGAAAAAAATCAGGCGCCTGTGCTTGTTTTCACCTGACATTAAGGAGCTCGCGGCATTGTGACGATGTGTTCGGGGTCAAGCGGGCGGAAGTGCTCGGGACCCGCTTCCGCTTGCTAATCAACAGGAGACTGAAAACATGTCGAAGTTCGTCACCAGCTTCATGAAGGACGAGTCGGGCGCCACGGCGATCGAGTACGGCCTGATCGCGGCCCTCATCGCCGTCGTCATCATCGCCGGCGCCACCACGCTCGGCAACAACCTGAGCGCCAAGTTCACCGCCATCGCCGGCAACGTGTCCACGGCCGGCACCGCGTCCTAAGTCGGCAGTCCGCCTAGCGTAAGGGGGTCGCGGCGTTCCGGCGCCGCGACCCTTGTCGTTTCAGGGGAGAGGCTGGTGATGCGTGCCACGATCGGGCGGTTCATCCTCGATGAAAACGCCGCCACCGCCGTTGAATACGGGCTCATCGCGGGGCTGATCGCCCTGGTGGTCATAGTCGGCGTCAATTCGGCGTTCACGGCCATTAGCAACAAGTTCAACGTCGCGTCGAACACCCTGGCCTCGCACTGAGCAAGACGCACGAAGCCGGGCCGCCATAAGCGCTCGACTCAATGATTCCTTCACAGGCTGCGGGCACGATCTCCACAGACTTGGAGCCTCAGATGCCGCCTGTCCTTCAAACCCTGTTGCTGCTGGTCTTCCCCGTGGGCGTCATCGCCGCCGCGATGACCGATGCGACCCGCTACATCATCCCCAATCGGCTGAGCGCCGCCCTGGCGATCGCCTTCGTGCCTGCGGCCCTGGCGGCGGGCCTGCCACTCACCAGCTTCGCGCTCTGCATGGCGATCGGCGTGGGCGCCCTGGCGGCCGGCGTCGGGCTGTTCGCCTTCCGGGTCATGGGTGGAGGGGACGCCAAGCTCTCGGCCGCTTGCCTGCTGTGGCTCGGGCCGGCCGGCATCGTCCCCTTCCTGCTCTGGACCGCGGTGGCCGGCGGCGCTCTGGCCGTGAGTCTGCTGGCCGCACGCAGGATGCCCGGGTTCGTGACCGCCGCCGGCCCGCGCTGGGTCGGGCGGTTGCTGGAGCCGGGCGGCGACGTTCCCTACGGGGTGGCGATCGCGGTGGGGGCCCTGGCCGCCTTCCCGTCCTCGCCGCTGGCCCGGCTCGTCCACGGGTGATCCTGCAGGGGCGCGGCAGGTCGTCCGCCCACGCTTAGCCGGCCGTTAACCAGACGGGTTCATGGTCTCATCGATACACCAGCAAGACTGATGCGCAGAGTTCGCGGGGAAGACCAGGCATGAATACGGCCCGCATGGCCATCCTCGGTGTAGCCTCCTTGGCGGGGATATGCTGCGTCGGCGTGCTGATGCACGGCCTGGCCGGCGCCAAGCCGCCGCCGGCGCCCATCGTGGTCGCTCCCGTCGCGCCACCCCAGCCGACCGTGCGCGTGCTGGTGGCCAAGCGCGACCTGCCTGTCGGGGATCGGGTCGAGGGCGTGGACATGGCCTGGCAGACCTGGCCCGCAGACGGTCTCAATCCTGCCTACGTCACCGACGGAGCAGCGGCGAAGGCTGCCGCCTCCACCCAGAACCAGTTCAAAAGGGCCGCGGGCGCCCTGACCACCGTCGCCAGCGACGCCATCAGCAACCCCGCGGAAGGCAAGGGAGCCCAGTTCGTGGGCGCCCTGGTGCGGGAGCGGATCAGCGCCAATGAGCCGCTGATGGCCTCCAAGGTGGTGCGGGCGGGCGCCTCCGGCGTCATGGCGGTCACCCTCGACCAGGGCCTTCGCGCCGTCGCCCTGCCGCTCACCGCCGAGAACGCCGCCGGCGGCTTCATACTGCCCGGCGACCATGTGGACGTGCTGCTGACCCGCCAGGTGGACAGCGGCGGCGTTGCCACGGCCTCGACCACCACCCACGGCTTCGTCACCAGCACGGTGATGCGCAACGTCCGCGTGCTCGCCATCGACCAGAACATGGCCGCCCAGAAGACCGCTTCGGCCGTCGGCGCCACCGCCACGGTGGAGGCCACGCCCAAGCAGGCCGAATATCTGGTGCTCGCCAAGGCGTCCGGCACCCTGACGCTGGCGCTCCGTTCCTACGCCGACGCGGCCGGCGGCGCCGAGATCAGCGCGAACAACCACGACACGGCGGGCGCCACCATCCGGGTGTTCCGCAACTCCGCTTCCACGCCGGTGGTGCCCCAATGACGCCTAAGATCAAGCCGCCCGGCCTCCGGCCCGCAGGACACCCGCGCGCGCCGCTCCGCACCGTGCTGGCGCACATGAGCGGTCTTGCGGTGGTCTCGGCCGTGCTGCTGGCGGGCGGAAGCCACGCCCACGCGCAGCCGGCCCATGCCTGGCCGGGCCTCAGGGGCGCGCCCGACGGGGAGACCGTGAAGGTGAGCCTGGGCGGAGCGGGAAGCGCCAGCCGCAACCTGTCGCTGCCCAAGGGCAAGTCGGCGGTGATCGAACTGCCGGTGGACGCCCGCGACGTGATGGTGTCCAATCCCAAGGTCGCCGACGTGGTGCTCTCCACGCCCCGGCGCATCTATGTGCTCGGTCAGGACGGCGGCCAGACCGACGCCACCTTCGTGGACGGCATGGGCCGCCAGATCCTGCGCCTGAACATCCGGGTGGACAACGACACTTCCGCCGTCGCCGAGACCCTGAACCACGTCCTGCCCGGCTCCTCCATCCATGTGGAGGCGGTGAACGACCGGCTGATCCTCAGCGGCGAGGCGCCCAACGCCGCCGACGCCGACAAGGCGATGCGCGTCGCCCAGAGCTTCGTGGAGAAGCCCGAGAACGTGCTGAACATGATCTCGGTGGCCGGACCCGAGCAGGTGATGCTCAAGGTCCGCATCATCGAGGTGAACCGCCAGATCATCAAGCAGCTCGGCGTCAGCCTGCAGGCCCTGGTCGCCCAGCTCGACAGCCGGGCCAGCCAGTTCAGCGCGGCGACCCAGGCGGTCTACGGCGTCAACGGCTCGGCCCTGGGCGGCCTGACGGCGTCGTATCAGACCTTCTTCAATCAGCTCTCCAACGGGAATTACGGCACCAGCACCGAAGGCGTGCTGCAGGCCTTCGAGCAGACCAACCTGGTCCGCACCCTGGCGGAGCCGAACCTGACCGCGGTGTCGGGCGAAAGCGCCAAGTTCCTCGCTGGCGGCGAGTTCCCGGTGCCGGTGTCGGAGGACAACAACGGCCGCGTGACCGTGGAGTTCAAGCAGTTCGGGGTGGGCCTCGGCTTCACCCCAGTGGTGCTGTCCAGCGGCCGCATTTCGCTGAAGCTGTCCACCGAATATTCCGAGCTGACCAACATCGGCGGCTTCTCGCTCAGCAGCGGCACGTCTTCCGCCAGCACCACGTCCGGCACCACCGCATCGACCACTTCCGGGACGGGCACTGCGACGACGGGGCAGGGGATCACCCTGTCGGTGCCCGGCCTGAACGTGCGCCGCGCCGAGACGACGGTCGAGCTGCCCTCCGGCGGCGCGATGATGATCGCGGGCCTGCTGGAGTCCAGCAACAAGCAGTCGATCTCCGGCCTGCCCGGGCTCGGCGGCCTGCCGGTGCTCGGCGCCCTGTTCCGCTCGCGCGACTACCTGCAGGGCGAGAGCGAGCTGGTGGTCATCGTCACCCCCTATCTGGTCAAGCCCACCCGGCCCGACCTGATCCAGACCCCCGCCGACGGCCTGCAGGTGGCCGACGACGCCTCGGCCTACCTGCTCGGGAAGCTGAACCAGGGGTTCAGCCGGCCTGCAGCGCCTCTGCCCGGCAAGAGCTATCAGGGACCCTTCGGCTATGTCGTGCAATAAGGCGATGATCCGCGGCGCAAGCCTTCCGGCGATCCTGGCGGCGGCCGCAGCGCTTGCGGGCTGCGCCGCCGACAGCAACCCCCAGTCCCTGGCGCTCACCCCCACCGAGCACTACGGGCTGACCGTCACCAGCCATCCCGAGCAGATCGCCATCGGCCTGCACAGGAGCGGCCTCTCGATCACGCAGAAGGCGGCGCTGGCCCAGTTCGTCAGCCAGTGGCGCGACGACGGCGGCGGCATGGTCAGCGTGCGCTCCCCCACCGACGGCGCCGACCCCTCCACGGCGCGCCACATGCAGGACGAGGCCTCCGCCTACCTCATCAAGCTCGGCGTTCCTCGCGAACGGCTGCAGGTGAGCGGCTACGCCTCCAACCGCGCGCCCGGCGCGCCGCTCCTGGCCAGCTACGACCGCTTCGAGGCGCAGGGGCCTAACTGCAGCGGTGGCTGGGCGGACCTGACCGCCACCGGTCACAACTCCACCTTCGGCCACTTCGGATGCGCGGTGACCAGCAACATCGCCGCCCAGATCGCCAATCCTCGCGACCTGGTGGCGCCGGCGGTCATGACGCCGGGCGACAATGTCCGCCGATCCATGGTGCTCGACAAGTATCGCAAGGGCGAGGTCACCTCCTCCGCCAAGGACGACCAGGCGGACGGCAAGACCTCCAGCTCGTCCCCGCAATGACGATGCATCCAGCCTTCACACGGGAAGGGGCAATATGATGAGGTCCGCCCAGGCCGAATTCGAAGACTCGCTCGCAGGTTTCGACGCCGACGACGAGTTCGCCATGCCGACCGCCCTGTCCCAGGCGCCGGACGACGACATGGATTTCCCTCTGCTGCCCACGCCTCGCCTCCAGGCGGTGACGGAAGCCACCGTCGCGCCGGAAGACGCGCCCAACCCGATTGGCGCCCTGCTCGCCAACGCGGAAGCGGCGCTGGGCGAGGTGACGGTTCCGCGCATCAGCATCCACATCTTCTGCCAGCGCGCCGAGACCGCCGCCATCGCCGAGCAGGTCGGTGCGGATCGCCGGCTCGCCCGCGCCAACACCATCGTGCGCTCCGGCGGCCTGGCCGAGGCCCTGGCGCTCTACCAGAACCAGCCCACCCCTTCTCTGGTGATCGCCGAGAGCGCCGACGACGCGGCCGTGCTGCTCGGACAGCTCGACCAGCTGGCCGAGGTCTGCGACCCCGGCACCAAGGTGGTGGTGATCGGCACCCACAACGACATCCCCCTCTACCGAGAGCTGATGCGCCGCGGCGTCAGCGAGTACCTGGTCCCGCCGATCAACGTGCTGCAGATGATCCGCGCGATCACCACCCTGTACTCCGACCCGGCCACGCCCTTCATCGGGCGCACCCTGGCCTTCCTGGGCGCCAAGGGGGGCGTCGGCTCCTCCACCCTGGCGCACAACATAGCCTACGCCCTGGCCGAGCACATGCAGGCCGCCACCACGATCGTGGACTACGACCTGCCGTTCGGCACCGCGGGCCTCGACTTCAACCAGGACCCCCTGCAGGGCTTCGCCGACGCCCTGTCCAAGCCGGACCGGCTGGACCCGGTGCTGCTCGACCGCATGACCGCGCGCTGCGGCGAACGGCTGAGCCTTTTCGCCGCGCCGGCCTCGCTCGACGAGGACCACGAGCACAACGCCGACACCTACGAGGAGGTGTTGAACAAGATCCGCGCCACCGCGCCCTACGTGGTGCTCGACCTGCCCCACCTCTGGTCGACCTGGATGCGACGCACCCTGCTGGCCGCCGATGACGTGATCGTGGTCGCCACCCCAGATCTCGCCTCCCTCCGCAACGCCAAGAACCTGCTGGACCTGGTCAAGAAGGCGCGCCCGAACGACAGCCCGCCTTTCCTGATCCTGAACCAGGTGGGCGTGCCCGGCCGGCCCGAGATCCCGGTGAAGGACTTCTCCAAGGCGCTGGGCTTCGAGCCCGCCATGGTGCTGCCCTTCGACGCCAAGCTGTTCGGCCAGGCCGCCAACAACGGCCAGATGGTGCAGGAGCTGAACCCCAAGGCCAAGGTGGCCGAGGGCGTGATCCAGTTCGCCCAGATGCTGTCGCGTCGCGAGGCGCCCACGGCGCCCAAGCCCAAGACCGCCTCTCTGGCGGGCGGGTTTGCGACTTCCCTGATCGAGCGCCTGCGCAAGCGCGACTGAGGACACACGCCCGATGTTCGGCAAGCGCAGCGCCACCGGCGCGCCCGACCCCACCGCTCCCCCCCCCATCCCTCCGGGCGGTGCGGAAATCTCCACGCGCCCGCAGCGGCAGGAGCCGCCCAGGGCCGCCGAGCCCCCGCGGCCCGAACCCGCTAAGGGTAAAAGCGCCGCGGTCGACAAGACCGGTCCCCGCCAGACTGCCGCCTTCGAGCAGCTGAAGGCGGCCCAGGGCGGCACCAGCCAGCCTGGGGCCGTCGCCGAGATCGTGCGCGAGCAGAGCGACTACTACCATGCCACCAAGACGACCATCTACACGGCGCTGCTGAACACCATCGACTTGGCGCAGCTGGCCCAGCTCGACCTCAAGGCCGCCGCGGAGGAGATCCGCGACATCGTCGCCGAGCTGGTGGCGATCAAGAACGTCTCCATGTCCGGCGCCGAACAGGAGCACCTGGTCCAGGACATCATCAACGACGTGCTGGGCTACGGCCCGCTTGAGCCCCTGCTGGCGCGCGACGACATCGCAGACATCATGGTCAACGGCGCCGGCCGGGTGTTCATCGAAGTCGGCGGCAAGGTGCAGCTGACCAACGTCCGGTTCCGCGACAACCAGCAGCTGATGAACATCTGCCAGCGGATCGTGAGCCAGGTCGGCCGTCGTGTCGACGAAAGCTCGCCCATCTGCGACGCGCGCCTGCCGGACGGCAGCCGCGTCAACGTCATCGGTCCTCCCTTGGCCCTGGATGGTCCCACCCTGACCATCCGGAAGTTCAAGAAGGACAAGCTGACCATGCGCAACCTGGTGGAGTACGCCTCCATCAGTCCCGAGGGCGCGCGGGTGCTGGGCGTCATCGGCGCCTCGCGCTGCAACGTGCTGATCAGCGGCGGTACGGGATCGGGCAAAACCACCTTGCTCAACACCATGACCGCCTTCATCGACCCGTCCGAGCGCATCATCACCTGCGAGGACGCCGCCGAATTGCAGCTGCAGCAGCCCCACGTGGTGCGGCTCGAGACCCGCCCGCCCAACCTGGAAGGGCAGGGCACCATCACCATGCGCGACTTGGTGAAGAACTGCCTGCGGATGCGGCCCGAGCGGATCATCGTCGGCGAAGTCCGCGGGCCCGAGGCCTTCGACCTGCTGCAGGCCATGAACACCGGTCACGACGGCTCCATGGGCACGCTCCACGCCAACAGCCCGCGCGAGGCCATCAGCCGGATCGAGTCGATGATCACCATGGGCGGCTACGGCCTGCCGTCCCGAACCATCAGGGAAATGGTCGTGGGTTCGATCGATGTGATCATCCAGGCCGCGCGCCTGCGCGACGGCTCCCGCCGCATCACCCACATCACCGAGGTTGTGGGGCTGGAGGGCGACGTGATCATCACCCAGGACCTCTTCCTCTACGAGATCACTGGCGAGGACGCCCATGGCAAGGTGGCGGGCCGCCACCGCTCCACCGGCATCGCCCGCCCGCGCTTCTGGGACCGCGCCCGCTACTACGGCCTTGAGCGCGAACTCGCCGAAGCCCTGGACGCGGCGGAGTAGACGGCGTGCTGGTCCTTCTCGCCCTCCTGCTCGCCGGCGCCTCCGTTGGGGGAGTGGTCTTCGCCTTCGGCTGGACCAACGGGTTCAACGGCAAGGTGCTGAAGCGCGCCCAGAGCTTCGCCACCACCTCCAAGGTCGAGCGTTCGCGGCGCAACACTCAGGATCAGCAGGTCAACCGCCGCAAGAAGATCCTGACCGACCTCAAGGCCATCGACCGCCAGCAGCGCAAGAAGTCGCTGTCGCTGGAAAGCCGCATGCAGCAGGCGGGCCTGATGGCCAATGTCCGCGGGTTCTGGATCAGCAGCGCCGTCATCGCCGGCGTCATGCTGGTGCTGGGCTTCATCGTCTCGCGCAACTTCCTTGAGGCGCTGGGCCTGGCGTTCGCGGCGGGGCTGGGCCTGCCCCGCTGGGTGCTGGGCTTCCTGGCCAAGCGCCGCATCAAGAAGTTCACCTCCGCCTTCCCGGACGCCACCGACGTGATCGTGCGCGGCATCAAGTCCGGCCTGCCGGTCCACGACTGCCTGAAGGTCATCTCCACCGAGGCGCCCAAGCCGCTGAACGAGGAGTTCCGCATGCTGGTCGAGAACCTCGGCATGGGCATGTCCATGGATCAGGGCCTGGACAAGATGTTCACCCGCATGCCGACCAACGAGGTGCGCTTCTTTGCCATCGTGCTCGGCATTCAGCAGAAGACCGGCGGCAACCTGGCCGAGGCGCTGAACAACCTGTCCGTCGTGCTGCGCTCGCGCAAGATGATGGCGGAGAAGATCAAGGCCATGTCCGGCGAGGCGGTGGCGTCCGCAGGCATCATCGGCGTTCTCCCGCCGGCGATCATGATGCTCGTCCAGGTCACCACGCCCCGCTACATGGACCCGATGTACCAGGACTCCCGTGGTCACATAATGCTGATGATCGGCGCGTTCTGGATGGGCCTGGGCATCTTCGTGATGCGCAAGATGATCAACTTCAAGTTCTGACGGGGAGGCTGAACGCATGACCGGCCTCGTCGCCACCCTCGACAACCCGCTGAATATCGCCGCCGCCGCGATCGCCCTGATGTGCTTCGGCACGGTGGTGAGCATCGCCGCCCCGGCCCTTAAGGGCGACAAGCTGGAAGGTCGCCTGAAGTCGGTGGCCACCCGTCGCGAGGAGCTGCGTCGCCGCTCCCGCCAGCAGATCAAGGACGCCAGCCTCAGGCGCCAGGACAACGGCGTCCTGAAGGACATCATGGAGCGGCTCCAGGTGCGAAAGCTCCTGGAGGATCCCAAGGTCATCGACAAGCTGGCCACCGCCGGCTTCCGCGGACCGAAGCCGCTGACCACCTTCTACTTCTTTCGCTTCGTGACGCCCTTCGTGCTGGCGCTGCTGGGCCTGATCTATTTCTTCGGCCTGCATGGCGTGAACTGGCCGCCGCAGATGCGCTTCGTCGCCGTCTGCGTGCTGTTCGTGATCGGATTCTACGGCCCCAATATCTATGTCAGCAATATCGCCAGCAAGCGGCTGGCCTCGATCATGGCGGTCTTCCCCGACGCGCTTGACCTGCTGCTGATCTGCGTCGAATCGGGCATGTCCATCGAGGCCGCGATCCAGAAGGTCGCCGCCGAGATGGGCTCAAGCTCCATCGAGCTGGCCGAGGAGATGGCGCTGCTCAGCGCCGAGCTGAGCTACCTGCCCGAGCGCCGCCAGGCCTATGAGGGGTTCGCCCGCCGCTCCAACCACCCGGGCATCAAGTCGGTGGCCACGGCCATGACCCAGGCGGAGCGCTACGGCACCCCGCTCGGCAGCGCGCTGCGCGTCATGGCCAAGGAGAACCGCGAGATGCGGATCGCCGCGGCCGAGAAGAAGGCGGCGCAGCTTCCCGCCAAGCTGACCGTGCCGATGATCCTGTTCTTCCTGCCGGTCATCTTCATCGTGATCCTGGGACCCGCCATCATCAAGGTCCAGGACACCACGAAGGGGAGCAAGCCGCCGCCCCCCGCGGCCTCGAACGCCGCCCCCGCGCCCAGGCACTGACGTTCCTGTCTCCCGGTCTCAGGAAGGCGGGAGGGCGGGTCCAGACGGCGCGGGTGGACCCGCGGCGGGAACAGGCGGCTGGGATCCGTAAGCGGGCGGGACCGCGGGATGGCGGCGCGCCAGCACCGCTCTTCGCCTGGCTTCCCGGTCGGCCTCCACCCGCGCGGCCTTCAGCTGCTGTAAGAGCTGATCGCACAGGTCGTCATAGGCGCCGTACTCCCGCGCCGCGCAGCTCTGGTCATACATCTGCTGGAGCTCAGCAACCCCCATGGCCGGGTCGTCGGCCGGCGGCTCGCCGCTCGTCAGGGCCAGGACGGCCAGCATCAGTATCATCCCACGTCGTCCTCCCCCCACTCACGGCCAGGCTTCTCTCATCGCGCCGGTCCGTGGCCGTTCAGGGGCGGTCGCATCAGCTGTCTGCGTGGTGTAAACCACCCATCGGCCTTCCGGTCCATCGCCTGCGTCCGACCGCCATTCCGTTCCGATCAGGCTCCCCCGGCGCCCTTCGTCATGTCACAGCCAAACACGTCCGACATCCCTGGCGCTGCGGGCGGACAAGGCGCCCTGGTGCTGTTCTCCGGCGGGCAGGACAGCTCCACCTGCCTGGCCTGGGCGCTGGAGCGGTTCGACCATGTCGAGACCGTGGGCTTCGACTACGGCCAGCGTCACGGGGTGGAGATGCAGGCGCGGCAGATCGTGCTCGCCGGGTTCCGCGCCCGCTTTCCGCCCTGGACCCGGCGGATCGGCGAGGACCATGTGCTCGACCTGCGCGGCTTCGGGGCGATAGGCGAGTCCGCCCTGACCACCGAGCGCGCCATCGAGGTGACCGAGCGCGGCCTGCCCTCCACCTTCGTGCCAGGGCGCAACCTCGCCTTCTTCGTCCATGCCGCCGCGCTCGCTGACCGGCGCGGATTGCAGAGCCTGGTCGGTGGCATGTGTGAGACCGACTTCTCGGGCTATCCCGACTGCCGACGCGATACGCTGGACGCCCTGCAGGCGGCGCTCCGGCTCGGCATGGCGCGCGAGTTCGCCATCGACACGCCGCTGATGTGGCTGACGAAGGCGCAGACCTGGGCGCTCGCGCACATGTTCGGCGGCGATCCGTTGATCGAACTGATCCTGGAAGAGAGCCACACCTGCTATCTGGGCGAGCGGGGCCTGCGCCATGACTGGGGCTACGGCTGCGGGACCTGCCCGGCCTGCGAGCTGCGCGCCCGGGGCTGGGCGGAGTGGCGGGGCGCCGAGGGGCGAGCCTCTCTATGAGCTATGCCGTCAAGGAGCTCTTCCTCACGCTCCAGGGCGAGGGCGGCCAGGCGGGCCGAGCGGCGGTCTTCTGCCGCTTCGCCGGCTGCAATCTCTGGTCCGGCCGCGAGCAGGACCGGGCGGGCGCCGTCTGCACCTTCTGCGACACCGACTTCGTCGGCCTGGACGGGGAGGGCGGCGGCCGCTTCGACACTCCAGAACGCCTGGCCGCCGCCGCCGCCGCGATCTGGCGAGGACCTGAGGGCCAGCCCAAGCTTGTGGTCTGCACCGGAGGCGAGCCGCTGCTCCAGCTTGACCCGCCGCTGATCGCCGCCTTCCACGCCCATGGCTTCGAGGTGGCGGTGGAGACCAACGGCACTCTCGCCGCACCTCCAGGCCTGGATTGGATCTGCGTCAGCCCCAAGGCGGACCACTTTCTGGCCCAGACCTTTGGCGCCGAGCTGAAGCTGGTCTTCCCTCAGTCCGGGGTCGATCCGGCGCGTTATGAGGGGCTGGCCTTCGAGCGCTTCCTGCTCCAGCCCATGGACGGGCCAGCCCGGCTCGAAAACACCCAGGCGGCGGTCGCCTACTGTCTGGCGCATCCCCGCTGGCGTTTGAGCGTGCAGACGCACAAATACCTCGGCCTGCCGTAGGACCTCTCAGACGCCCGATGCCTGACCCTTTATTCGAGATCACCAAGGCGGCCAGCTTCGACGCCGCCCACAGCCTGCCGGACGGTCCCCGTGGCGAGTACCGGCGCCTGCACGGCCACTCCTTCCGGGTGGAGGCGAGCCTGCGCGGGCCGCTCGACGCCGCGCGGGGCTGGGTGTCGGACCTCGGCGCGCTGGATGAGGCGCTGAAGGCGTTGGCGGCCGAGCTGGACCATGGCCACCTCAACGAGACACCGGGCCTGGAGACACCCACGCTGGAGCACCTGTGCCTGTTCTTCGCCGAGCGGCTGAGGCCGCAGTTCCTGAGCCTGTCGCGCGTGGTGGTCTCGCGACCGACGGTGGGTGAGCGGTGCGCGATAGAGCTTTAAGCGTCAGGCCGCGTCCACCAGAACGACCTCCGAGTCCTCCAGCGCCTTGACCTGCAGCGCGGCCTCGCCAGTGATCGCAGCTCCGTCGCGGGTGTCGAGCCGCACGCCGTTCACCTCCACCGCGCCGCGGGCCACCACCAGGTAGGGATGGCGGGATGCATCGGTCTCGTAGGGCGCGGTCTCGCCAGCCGTCAGCGTGGCGCCCAGCACCCGGGCGTCGGTACGGATCGGCAGGGCGTCTCCGTCATCCTTGAACCCCGAGGCCAGGGGCACGAAGCGCCCGGCCCGGTCACCCTTCGGGAACGGCTTGGCGGCCCAGGCGGGATCACCGCCCCGCTGGCTCGGCAGGATCCAGAGCTGGAAGAGCCGCGTGGTGTCGCCTTCCAGGTTGAACTCGGCATGGCGCACGCCGCGGCCGGCCGACATCACCTGCACGTCGCCGGCTTCGGTGCGGCCGGTATTGCCCAGGCTGTCCTTGTGGGTGATGGCGCCTTCGCGGACATAGGTGATGATCTCCATGTCGGCGTGCGGGTGGGCCGGGAAGCCGCTCTGGGGCGCGATCTCGTCGTCGTTCCACACGCGCAGGGAGCCCCAGCCCATGCGCGCCGGATCGTGGTAGCTCGCGAAGGAGAAGTGGTGGCGCGCGCGCAGCCAGCCGTGGTCCGCCCCGCCGAGGCTGTCGAAGGCTCTTCGTTCGATCATGATAGGCCCCACTAACTGTATCACTGTGTGTTGCGATATATAGAGGCCTGGCGCCGGCTCGAAAAGGGCGCCTGGAACGCGCGTCCGGCTGCGGGGTTTGCCAGGGACGCGGTCGAGCTATGATCGTGCGCTTTGGCCGAGGCCGCCGATGAAATCGCCGTTCGATCGCTCGACCTTCAAGGCGCTGCGCCAGGGCGTGACCGGCCACGGCGGCCTGGGCGCGCTGGCGGAGAGCACCCTCGTCGGCTGGCGCGCGGCCCAGGCGATGAAAGGCGGCAAGTCCAAGCCGCGCAAGGCGGCGTCGCCAAAGCGCCGTGGCAAGGCCGCCAGCCGCCGCGCTCCGGCGCGCCCCGTCGCAAGGCCGAGGCCCCAGTACGGACGGCTGGAGGCGCTCGGCTGGTTCCTGGCGGCCGGCGTCATCCTGGCTTGGCCGCGGGAGCGCTCGGCCTTCGAGTGGTCCTTCCTGAAGCGTCAGGTCACGCCCCCCAAGACCCACGCCCAGCAGGTCATCGCCGCTCATGAGCTGGAGCCCGGCCGCGGCCGCAACGCCGAGCATCCGGGTCAAATCCCCATGCGGGGCTGGAAGGACATCTTCTGGCGCGCCTGGACCGAGTTCAACCGGGACAACATCCCCCAGGTGGCGGGAGGCGTCACCTTCTTCGGCCTGCTGGCGCTGTTCCCGGCCATGGCGGCCTTCGTGTCGCTCTACGGGCTGTTCTTCGACCCGGCCACGGCGGAGCAGCAGGTCCGCCTCCTGAACGGCGTGCTGCCCGGCGAGGCGCTGGGCTTTGTCTCCGACCAGATCAAGCGTCTGGCCGCCGCCCACCACGCGGGGCTGAGCTTTACCTTCATCTTCGGCCTGCTGGTGTCGCTGTGGAGCGCCAATTCCGGGATGAAGGCCTTGATGGTGGGCCTGAACATCTCGTTCGAGGAGAGGGAGAAGCGCAAGTTCGTCCAGCTGAACCTGGTCTCCCTGGCCTTCACCCTCGGCGGCCTGGTGTTCGTGATCCTGGCGGCGGGGGCTGTGATCGTGGTGCCGGTGGTGCTGGCCTTCGTGGGCTACAAGGGAAGCGCGCTGGCGCTGCTGCGATGGCCGTTCCTGCTGCTGGTGGCGGTCGGTGCGATCACGGTGCTCTACCGCTACGGGCCGAGCCGCCAGCTGGAGCGCTGGCGCTGGGTCACCGCGGGCAGCGCGCTTGCGGCGGTGCTGTGGCTGTCCGCCTCGCTGCTGTTCTCGCAGTACGTCGCCCACTTTGGCAACTACGACAAGACCTACGGATCCCTGGGGGCGGTCGTCGGCTTCCTGACCTGGATCTGGGTGTCGATCATCACGATTCTGTTCGGCGCGGAGATCAATTCCGAGATCGAGCACCAGACCGCGGTCGACACCACCGCCGGCAAGCCGCTGCCCATGGGAAAGCGCGGGGCCTACATGGCGGATACGCTGGGCGCAGCACGACCGAAGCCGGATGCGAAGGGAAAGGTTGCGGAGCCGCCGATGTCGCCGGGTGGGGCGGCGGCGTAAGACGTTCTTCTCTCCCCCTGCGTGGCGGGGGATGGGACGGTCTAGCTGTGCAGCCGAGCGCCGAGCTGCGCTACCGCCCGGTCCACCAGCGGATCGGAGGTCATGCCCTCCAACCGGCCGCGCAATACCGTCTCGGCGATGTGGGCGGCGAGGTCGGCGGCGGCGGCCTTCACCTCTGCGGCGGCCTGGGTCTCGGCCTGGGCGATGCGGCGCTCAGCCAAGGCGGTGCGCCGTGCGATCTGTTCCTCCAGCTTCACCTTGGCGTCGGCCTCAAGCCGGCGGGCCTCCTCCTCGGCGTCGCGCATCATCTGCCCGGCCTGGGCCTCCGCCTCCGCCCGCCGGGACTTCAGCGAGTCGAGCAGGGTGTGAGCCTCGGCGCGGAGCCGCTCGGCTTCATCCAGCGCACTCTGGATCTTGGCGGCGCGGTCGTCCAGCGCCTTGGCGGCGGAGTGAGGCACCTTCAGGAAGGTGATCATCACGAAGAACAGCGCCAAGCCGACGAAGACCCACAGCTCGGCGTTCTGGAACAAGGCCATCTGCACTCTCCTCAGGCCTGGGCGGCGCGGGCGAGTTCCGCACCCGACGCCGCAGAGCCGGTCAGCCGCTCGGTGATCGCGGCCGCCGTGTCGTTGGCGATGCCGCCCACCTGGGTCATGGCCTGGTCACGGGAGGCGCGGATACGGTCCTCCGCGGCCGAGAGGCGCACGGAGAGTTCAGCTTCCAGCTCAGCGTTGCGCTTGGCCGAGGCGGCCGCGGCGCGCGCCTTGGCTTCGCTGGCGGTTCGCTGGGCGCGGCCGCGGGCTTCGGCGGTCTCGGCCCGGGCGGTCTCGGATTGGGCCTCGGCCTCGTCGCGCAGGCGCCGGGCGTCGGCCATGTCACCCTCGATGCGACCCTGGCGCGCCTCCATGGTCGCGCGCATGCGCGGCAGGAAGCGCCCGCGCATCACCAGGAACAACCCTGCGAAGATGAGCAGCGCCCAGGCGATCTGGCCCGGCCAGGTGGCGAAGTCGAACTGAGGCATCCGGCCGGTCTCCTAACGCGTCCGGCTCAGACCTTCACGAACAGGATCAGGAAGGCGATCACCAGCGCGAAGATGCCCAGCGCCTCGGTCAGCGCCATGCCGAGGAACAGCATGGGGCGCTCGCCAGGGGCGGCGGAGGGGTTGCGAAGCGCGCCGTTCAGGTAGTTGCCGAACAGGATGCCGAGCCCGATGCCCGCGCCGATCATGCCCAGCATGGCCAGGCCCGCGCCGATGTACTTGGCGGCTGCTACGTCCATTTCAGTCGTTCCTTTAGGTAGAGGGAGGTTGGAGTGGATCGCCGTCGCTAGTGGCTGTGCAGGTTCACGACGTCGTTGAGATACACGCAGGCGAGCGCGGCGAACACGAAGGCCTGCAGGAAGGCCACGATGAACTCCAGCGCGATCAGGGCCACCACGCTGCCGAGCGACAGGGCCGAGACCAGCCAGGCCAGCGAGGCTACGCCGCCGCCGAGCGCCAGGAGCGCCAGCGAGACCACGAAGCTGCCGAAGATGTTCAGCACCACGTGGCCGCCGATCATGTTGCCGAACAGCCGCAGCGCCAGCGTCAGCGGACGCACCAGGAAGGAGATGATCTCGATCGGGATCATCAGGATCAGCAGGTACCAGGGCACGCCGGACGGCATGAACAGCTTGAAGAAGCCCAGGCCGTTGCGCGCAAAGCCCACCACCAGCACCACGGCGATGGTCAGGATGGCGAGGGTCGCGGTGATGGCGAGCTGGGAGGTCGCGGTGGGGATCACCACCAGCATGCCCAAGAGGTTCATCGCGGCGATGAAGGTGAACAGGGTGAACACCAGCGGCACGTAGCGCTTATATTCATGGCCTATGATCGAATGGGCGAGGTCGTCGATCAGCTCGAACAGCAGCTCGCCCACGCTCTGCAGCCGTCCCGGGACCACGGCCGGCTTCGCCGCCAGGCCGAACAGGCCGCACAGCACCACACCCGAGGCGAGCATCGCCAGGGTCACGTTGGTGATCGAGAAGTCGATCCCCGCAATCTTCGGCAGCTCGACGATCCTGTGGATCTCGAACTGCTCCATCGGCGCAGCCATGCCCGATCAGCCCTCTCATCAAGCCCCGTCGTCGGGACCTTCGTTCATGTTCACCGGCGCGGGCGCCGAGTCTTGTGTCCTCGCCGGCGCTGGGGCCGACATGCGGGCCGCCGAGCGGACCGCCAGGTAGATCGCCGCAGCGGACCCGATCAGCACGCCGCCGATCAGGCCGAAGGGCGCGGTTCCTGCGAACCGGTCGAGCAGCCAGCCGAGCCCCAGGCCCGTCAGCACCCCGCCGATCAGCTCCCCGATCAGCCTGTAGCCGGCGCCGGCCCCTTCGTCGGAGCCGTACTGCCTAGGCGTCCGCCGGCTCGAAGCGGCCAAGGCGTCGTACCGCTCGTCGAAGCGCTTGAGCGCCTCGTCGCGCGGGTACGGCGGCTCGGGCATGGATCAGACACGGAAACGACCGCGACGGCGAAGGTCGCAGCCCTCTGGAACGCCGCCGTGTCTATAGAGGCGGTCCCGGAGCGTCAAGCCGCGGCGGCCGGCGCCTTAAGCCTTTGCCGGCGCTGAGCTCTGCTTATACCAGCGGCTGTTGAGCTTGACCGCTGGCGAGGCTGATCCTCCCCTCTTGGGTGAGGGGGACCAGCGAAGCTGGTGGAGGGGGCTGCGCCGCCGCTTCGCGTCGGCCCCCACAGTC
>NZ_CAHJWH010000017.1 GCF_903642205.1 Caulobacter sp. S45
CGGAGCCGCCCCATGTGCTGGCGGCCGGCGGCGGCGCCTTCATGGACCCGGCGACCCGCGCCCTGGCGCGGCGGGCGGCGCTCTGCGTCTGGCTGAAGGCCGACCTGGAACTGATCGCGCGGCGGGTCGGCAGGCGCAATACCCGCCCGCTGCTGCACGGGCGCGACCCCATGGAGGTGCTGACCGCCCAGGCCGCCCAGCGCTACGCCCACTATGCCGAGGCGCACGTCACGGTGGAGACAGCCGACGCCAATGTGGCGGTCAGCGTTGAGGGCGCGCTGGAAGCTCTGCACGCCCACCTTGAGCGGGAGGCGCAGGCGTGAACGCAGAGGCCGGGCGGCGGGTGCAGGTGGACCTGGGCGGCCGCGCCTATGAGGTGCACATCGGGACCAGACTGATCGACCAGGCCGGTGAGCTGCTGGCCCCTCACCTGCCGCGGCGGCGGACGGTGGTGGTCACCGACCGCCACGTCGCCGATCATCACGGCGAGCGGCTGGCTGCGGCGCTGGAGGCCGGCGGGATCGCCGTGGACATGGTCGTGCTGCCGCCGGGCGAGCAGACCAAGAGCTTCGCGGGGCTGGAGGACCTGATCGCCCGGCTGCTGGTCCTGAAGCTGGACCGCGGCGACCGCATCGTGGCCTTCGGCGGCGGCGTGGTGGGCGATCTCGCAGGCTTCGCGGCGGCGATCTACAAGCGCGGCATCGACTTCATCCAGGTGCCCACCACCCTGCTGGCCCAGGTGGACAGCTCGGTGGGCGGCAAGACCGCCATCGACACGGCCGCCGGCAAGAACCTGGTCGGCGCCTTCCACCAGCCGTGCTTCGTGCTGGCCGACCTTGACGTGCTGGCCACCCTGCCCGAGCGCGAGCTGCGGGCGGGCTATGGGGAGGTGCTGAAATACGGCCTGCTTGGCGACGCCGCCTTCTTCGGCTGGCTGGAGGCGAACGGCGGGGCCGTGCTGGCGGGCGAGGCCGGACCATTGGCCCATGCGGTCGCCCGCTGCGTGGAGATGAAGGCGCAGATCGTGGCCGAGGACGAGCGCGAGACCGGCCGGCGCGCCTTGCTGAACCTCGGCCACACCTTCGCTCACGCCCTGGAGAGCGAGACCGGGTTCGGCGAGGCCCTGCTGCACGGCGAGGCTGTGGCCGCGGGCTGCGCCCTGGCCTTCCGCTTCTCCGCCGAGCTCGGGGTCTGCCCGCCGGAAGCCGCCGCGCGGGCGGAGGCGGCGATCGCGGGCGCCGGCCTGCCCACCCGCCTACGCGCCCTGGCCGGCGCGCCGTTCGACGCCTCGCGCCTGGTTGACCACATGGCTCAGGACAAGAAGGCCGAGGCGGGCGGCCTGGTGTTCGTGCTGGCGCGGGGCATAGGAGAGGCCTTTATCGCCAAAGGCGTGGACCGCGCCGCCCTGCTGCGCTTTCTGGCCGCCGAAGGGGCTCGATTGGGGCCGGCAGGCTGAGGCGATCTGGATTACTCGGCAAAAACAGCCGTCTAGCGGTCAGGCTTGCCTAGGCCGGGCTTCGCGCCCTTGCTCCTGCACATAGTAAATTCAAAGGGTTAACGCGGCGCGTGGCTGGTCCCGGCTTTGCGAAGAGGGGCGACAGAGTAGTCTCGCCGCCGACGTCGCACGACGATCCGGACCCGCCCTGAGATCGAAGAGGACCGCCCTGATGTCGATGAACAGCATCAACACCAACACCGGCGCGATGATCGCGCTGCAGTCGCTGAACATGACCAACGCCTCGCTGGACATGGCGCAGAACGAGGTGTCCACCGGGCTGAAGGTCGCCGGCGCCAAGGACGACGGGGCCATCTGGAACATCGCCCAGAGCCAGCGGTCCCAGATCTCGTCTCTGGGTGCGGTGACCGACTCGCTGAACCGCGCCTCCTCGGTTCTGGACGTGGCGGTGTCGGCCGGCCAGACCATCTCGGACCTGCTGAACCAGATGAAGGCCAAGACGCTGGAGGCGTCGGACACCTCACTCTCGACGTCGGACCGCGCGGCGCTGAACTCCGACTTCCAGTCGCTGATCACCCAGATCAAGAACGCCGTCAGCAATGCCAGCTTCGACGGCGCCAACATGATCGAGAGCGGCGGCACCACGCTCTACGCCCTGTCAGGCCCCAGCGGGACCAACAAGCTGACCCTCGCCGCCCAGTCGCTGGCGCTCGGCGGCGCCAACCTGACGGTGGCCGCCACCGCCAGCTTCACAACCGCCACCCAGGCGTCCACCCTGCTGACCACCATCAACAGTTCCATCACCAACGTGAACCTGGCCGTGTCCAAGCTCGGCACCGAGGCCAATCAGGTGACCGAGAGCCTGACCTTCGTGTCCAACCTGAGCGACAGCCTGACGACTGGCGTGGGCAACCTGGTGGATGCCGACGTGGCTGCCGAAAGCGCGACGCTGCAGGCCCTGCAGACCAAGCAGCAGCTCGGCGTCCAGGCCCTCTCGATCGCCAACGCCTCCTCCTCCAACCTGCTCAGCCTGTTCCGCGGCTGAGCGGGCGCAACAAGGCGGCGCGCGAAAGCCCTCGCGCATGCGCGCCGCGCCGCCTACCGGCGCGTCCAGGCGGCGCTCTCCGCCGCCAACACGTCCAGGATGTTCCCCTGCGGCAGGCCCATGTCCAGCCGGTGCAGACCCCAGCCTGAGCCGCTGGCGGACCGCTCCAGCCGCGCCGTCAGCCTCGCCTGGTAGCGCCCGGGCAGGACGCTCACCCGCACCACATGGCCCTGCGCGTCGGCCTGGCACTGCGCCGACAGCTGGCCGACCAGTTCGATCCAGGGCGGATCGCCGTCCGGAGCCTCCTCCGGCTTGGCCAGATACGCCTTCAGCGAGCCCGCGCCGCCTCCGGGCGCCGCCGGACTGACGCAGCCGGCGACTAGGCCGCCGCCGGGGCTGTGGCCGAACAGGCGATGGGCGTCGGCATCGTCGGCGACATAATCGGCCCAGACGTAGACGCAGCCCACCTCCCCCGCCGCGGCGCAGAGCGGCGTCGACTTGAACGTCCCGCCGACCCGCGCGCCGTGCGGCACGGACAAGGCGGGATCGCCGGCCAGGAAGGCGCCGACGAGCCGCTTTTGCGCCGGCTTGCCGTCGATCTCCTCGGCGATGAGCTGCTGCAGCAGGATCGTCCCCTGGCTGTGGCCGACGATGACCACGCCCCGGCCATGGTTGTCGTGCGCCATGTACCAGCGCCAGGCGGCGCGCACGTCCGCATAGGGACGGCTCCAGTCGATCGGCCGGTTGCTTCCCAAGATCTGGTCCAGCCCCGCCGAGGTGAGCTGGCGGTAGATCGGCGCGTAGAGCCGGCAGCGGGAGGTCAGCCGCCCCGCCTGCGACCGCACCGTGGCCACCACCTCAGGGCTCGCCGCCATGTCGGCATAGGCGGTCGGCTCCTGAGAGACGGTGGGGTATACGTAGAAGCAGTCGATGGGCGGATCGGCGGCGGGCTGGAAGGTCTGCGGGGTGCGCGCCCCGTCGGCGGTGATCACCATGGCGTCCAGACCCGTGGTGCAGGCCGTCTCCTCGCCAGGGCGGCAGACCCAGGCGGCGGGGTTGGCGTAGTCGGGGAGCGGCGGGGTGCTGGGCTGGGCGGTCGCTCCGACGGCGGATAGGGCTAAGAGCACGGCGGCCAGGGCGAACGAGCGCATGGAATGTCCTCAGACGTGACGGACCAGACTACCCGCGGCGATCTTCGGCGTCATCTGGCTCCCTTGAGGAGAGAGGATCGGCGGACGACTTGGCGAAGGTCCGGCCGCGCCCCCTCACCAAAGCGGTGATCACCCCGCGGAAGGTCCTCGCCTCCTGCTCGGTGAAGCGGGCGCGGCCGAGCGCGACGCGCAGGTTGCGCTGCATGGATGGCTTCTTCTCCGGCGGGAAGAAGAAGCCGGCGCGGTCCAGCTCGCCCTCCAGGTGCTCGTAGACGCCCATCATCATCGCTCCGTCGGCGATCGCCGCCTCCCCGGTCAGGCGCGGGGCCGCGGCGTCGGGGGCGCAGGTCCACCACTCGTAGGCGTTCACCACCACAGCCTGGGCCAGGTTCAGGGAGTGGAACTTCGGGTCGATGGGGATGGTGACGATGCCGTGGCAGAGGGCGATGTCCATGGTCTCCAGCCCGGCCCGCTCCGCCCCGAACAGCCAGGCGCAGCGCAGGCCAGCCGACACGGCGGTCCGCAGTTCAGTCGCGCCGTGATGGGAGGTGAGCACCGGCAGGTGGGTCTCCCGCGGCCGGGCGGTGCAGGCGTAGACAAGCTGCAGGTCGGCCACCGCGTCGGCCACCGTCTCGAACACCCGGGCGTCCCGCAGCGGCCAGTCGGCGCCGGACGCCGACGCCCAGGCCCGGTCCTGGGGCCAGCCGTCGCGAGGGCTCACCAGCCGCAGCTCGTGCAGCCCGAAATTGGCCATGGCCCGGGCGACCGCCCCGATGTTCTCCGCCAGCTGAGGGCGGTCCAGGATCACGACGGGTGGGGGGTTCAGGGGAGTTTCGGCGGGCATCAGGATGGTTTGAACCGGGGCGGCGGCCCTCGCAACCCGGGTTTGCGCGGGGCTTCGATGGGGCTATGACAGCGCCCGCCCCCTGCCTTCAAGGTCGCCACCGCCCATGCCGCTGTCCAAGATCAAGGTCGCCAACCCCGTCGTGGACCTAGACGGCGACGAGATGACCCGCATCATCTGGAAGATGATCAAGGACAAGCTGATCTTCCCCTATCTCGACCTCGATCTCGACTATTACGACCTCGGCATAGAGCATCGTGACGCCACCGACGACAAGGTGACCGTCAAGGCGGCCGAAGCGATCCTGAAGCACGGCGCGGGCGTGAAGTGCGCCACCATCACTCCGGACGAAGCAAGGGTGAAGGAGTTCGGCCTGAAGAAGATGTGGAAGTCGCCGAACGGCACCATCCGCAACATCCTGGGCGGGGTGATCTTCCGCGAGCCGATCATCTGCAAGAACGTGCCGCGCCTGGTGCCCGGCTGGACCCAGCCGATCATCGTCGGCCGCCACGCCTTCGGCGACCAATACAAGGCCACCGACTTTAAGGTTCCAGGTCCGGGCAAGCTGACCATCACCTTCTTCGGTGACAGTGGCGAGAAGATCGAGCACGAGGTCTACCAGTTCCCGGGCTCGGGCGTTGCGTTGGCCATGTACAACCTGGACAGCTCGATCCGAGACTTCGCCCACGCAAGCTTCGCCTATGGCCTGCAGCGCAGGTATCCGGTGTATCTGTCCACAAAGAACACCATCCTGAAGGCCTATGACGGCCGCTTCAAGGACATATTCCAGGAGATCTACGAGGCCGAGTACGCCGACCAGTTCAAGGCGCTCGGCATCCACTACGAACACCGGCTGATCGACGACATGGTGGCCAGCGCGCTGAAGTGGTCCGGCGGTTACGTCTGGGCGTGCAAGAACTACGACGGCGACGTGCAGTCCGACATCGTGGCCCAGGGCTACGGTTCGCTCGGCCTGATGACCAGCGTGCTGCTCACCCCCGACGGCAGGACGGTGGAGGCGGAAGCCGCGCACGGCACTGTCACCCGCCACTTCCGCCAGCACCAGCGCGGCGAGAGCACCTCCACCAACTCGATCGCCTCGATCTTCGCCTGGACCAAGGGGCTGGAGCAGCGGGCCAAGCTCGACGGCAACACCGAATTGACCCACTTCGCCGGGACGCTGGAGAAGGTCACCGTCGACACCGTGGAAGCCGGGTCCATGACCAAGGACCTCGCCCTGCTGGTCGGCGAGAACCAGGGCTGGCTGACCACGGAAGGGTACTTGGACAAGGTTTCCGAGAACTTGGAAGCCGCCATGGGCAAGCCAGGAGATTGACGCCCGCGGCAAGGGATTGCGCGGCCCGGGCGCTGCTCGCCGCCCGGAACGAGAGCAGCCCGCTCGCAGGACGTCGCGCTAACCAGGTCCGTCACGCTTGAGGATCCGCCGGCGCGCGAGGTGACGGCGTCAGGTCGAAGGCTAAGGTCAGTCGATGCCGGTCGCTCGAGAAGGGCCGCGTCCCGTGCCATAGATAGGCGGGAAACAGTGCAAGCAGCCCCCGTTCAGGTTTGATGAAGTGGTCCGGTGCGAGACCAGGGCGGGTGGGTATGCCGGGTTCGCCGAACTGCAGCCAGCCGGCGTGCTCATCTCCGCCGGTTCCCGGTAGGGCGATATAGCAGGCTGAAGAGATCCAGCCTTCCGGATGGATATGGCTGCGATGGAAGCCGCCGGCGGGCAGCCGCACGGACCAGGCGCCGTCAAAACCGTAGCGGCCACGATTGCGGCTGGACATCGGGTCGGCGCCTCCCGAGCTTTGGGCGAGGAAGCGCAGGATCGGTCCCTTGGCCGCGTCGAAGAAGGCCTTGATCACGGGCTCTGCAGACGCGTTCAGGTGCGAAATCTGGCTGCCATGTCGCACGGACTGGCCGAGCGGGTGAGTCCGGAAGGCGTGCCGCGCCTCGAGCGTGGCCTCCAGGTCGTCCAGATATCGGTCCAGGCTGGCCCAGCCGGCCGGGGTTTCGAGCGCGTCGACCGAGGTCAATCGGTCATAGTCTGTCCAGTCATAGTAGCGCCCGTCGCTCAGCAATCGCCAGCAGGTCAGGAGATAGGCGATCAGCGCCTGGTCATGCGGTTTGATCCGCAGCAGGCGTTCGGCCTGCGCCGCTGCGGCCTTGGCGTCACCCACGCCGAGCCACGCTTCACAGAGGGCCAAGGCGACGTTCGGATCGCGAGGCGCGCGTCCTGCGGTCGCCTCCACGTGCGCCAGCGCCGCCTCGGGGCAGCCGAGGAGCGCGGCCAGGCGTGCGGCGGCCACGCTCAACTGGACGATCTCAGGTGCGTTCTGCGCCGGACGCCTGAGAAGATCGTAGGCAGCCTGAACCTCGCCGGCCGAGCTCAGCAGGTCTGCTTTCAGGATCAGCAGGTCGGCTTGGACGGCCGGAGAGGCAAGGGTGCGATCGAGCGCCACCGTCGCGGCCCCGATATCGCCTGTCCGCATCCATAGCAGTTGGGCGCTGTCGCGATGCGCCTCCAGATAGTGCGGTCGGCGGCGAAGCGCCTGTGCGAACGCAGCCTCTGCAGCCTCAAAGCTGTTCTGGTTCATGAGGGATCGCCCAAGAACAAGCCAAGTCTCCGGCGCATCAAGGCCTTTGGCTTGCGCCCTGAGCGCCGCATCTTCTGCTTCGGAAAATCGCCCGATATCGGCCAGGGTGCTGGCGACGTTGTGCTCGGCGAGCCCGCTGGAAGGGTGGAGCCGCACGGCGCGTTGATAGATACCGAGCGCCTCATCCCATCTTCTTGCGCCCTTCAGCGCCCGGGCATGGATCGCCAGCAGGGCATGACTGGCGTTTGGAGACGCCACGGCGGCGGCAGTCGCTTCGATGGCGGCTTCCACGCGCCCCAAGCGCAAGAACAGCTCGGCCAGACCAATGGCGGCGGCCTCATGGCTCATGTCGAGCTCCAGGGCTCGTGTGAAGGCGGTCTCCGCACCTGCGTCCTCGCCCCGCGCCGCCAGGGTTTCAGCCAGGGCTGCGTGGTAGCCGGCCTGGGGATCTGCCCTAACAGCAGCGACCAAGGCGGCTTCAGCTCCGGCCGCATCGCCCGCGGCCCTTCTGGCGAGGCCGAGCAGATGCTGGCCTTCCGCCCAGTCCACGTCTCCCGCCAGAAGCTGCTCGGCGACGCGGCGACCTTCCTGCGCCTGCCTGCCTGCCAGCAGCATGCGTACACGCTGCAACGCGGCGGAGGCTGCAGCGGACCGGCTGCTCTCCGTCAGAGACGTCATGGGACCTCGTTCGACGAGCACCTTCAGCCTATGCTAGTCAGCGCCGGCCCGCTAGGCGAAGGGTCCGCTCGCCATCACTGGGCGGCTCCCCGCAGGAGACACCATGCCCTCCGACACGACCGAGAGACCCAGCTCCGTCCTCGGCATCCAGGCCGCGGCGGCTCGCGGAGACATGGAGAACGCCTTCGCCATGATCGACGGAGCGCTCGCGGCGGGTGAGATGGACCCGCTCCTCTACAAGCTGCGGGCTGTGCGATCGGAACGACGCGGGGAGTTCGCTGCCGCGGTCGAGGACTTCGAGCAGGCGCTTGCGCTGACGCCATGGGACCCGGCCGTGCTGAACGCGCTGGGGCTCTGCGAAGCCCGGCTCGGTCGGCGGCCACGGGCGCTGCAGCATCTAGGCGAGGCCTTGCGTCTCCAACCCGACTTCGCCGCAGCCTATGTAAATCGCGCCTGGGTGCTCGAGGGGTTGGGGGAATTGGAGGCTGCTTGCGCGGACTACCAGCAGGCAGTCTCGTTTGACGAGCACCAGCCGTTCGCCTGGGCCGCCCTGGCCATGCTGGCTGCGCGACAGGGGGATTGGCAGGCGGCCCGCAGCGGTGCGGCGCGAGCGCACGCGGACGGCAAGGACGTTCCCACCGCTATCATCGCGCTTGCCCTGGCGGATGCGGGGGAGGACCGGCCGGCGGAGGGTTGCGCGCGCTTGGAAGCTCTGCTCCTGACACCGCATCTGCAGCAGGACGAGCGGGCGCTTGCACAGGGCGTCCTTGCGGACCTTCTTGACCGTCTGGGTGACACCGCGGCGGCGTTTCGGCTGTATGTCAGCTGCAACGCCGATCTGGAGGCCGCGAACCCGGAGGCTGTGGCCCACTGGCGAGTTCGCGGCGCCCGCAGCGTGGTGGCACGCCTCCTGGACACACCCGCGGAGGACTTCCGCAGCGATGGCGCCGGGAGCCGCACGCCCGATCCCCGCGCGCCCGAGACGCACGTGTTCCTAATCGGTTTTCCGCGCTCGGGAACCACTCTGCTCGGACAGGTGCTCGCAGGCCATCCCGAGGTTTCCACCCTGGACGAGCGGGAGACCCTGGCCGACGCTGCGCAAGTCTTCCTCCAGGACGGCGGCGGGCTGCAACGCCTTCACGATCTCGATCCGGATACGGCCGACACCTTCCGCCGGCTCTACTGGGACCGGGTCACCGCTGGAGGCGTAATGCCTGGGCGCAAGGTCTTCGTCGACAAGCTGCCCATGAACATCCTGGGTCTGCCGATCATCCACCGGCTCTTTCCGCAGGCGCTGATCCTGCACAGCGTGCGTGATCCTCGCGATGTGGTGCTGAGCTGCTTTCGGCAGCGCTTCGCCCTTGGACCGAGCACGGTCGAGTTCCTGGAGTTGCACTCAACAGTGGGCTTCTACGCGGATGTCGTGTCGTTTTGCCTTCGCGCCCTGGAGACGTCGCCGCTGGGCTGCCTGCAGCAGCAGCATGAGGCGTTGGTCCTCGATTTCGAGGGTGAGACCAGACGCCTGTGCCACTTCATGGGTGTCGATTGGACGCCGATCATGCAGGGGTTCGCTTCGCAGGCGCAGGCGCGGTTCGTCGCCACACCCAGCAGCGCCGACATCTCCGGGGGCCTGTCCGACCGCTCGATAGGCCGCTGGCGGCGCTACCAGGCCGAGCTGGGCTCCGTGCTTCCCCGTCTCGATCCCTGGGTACGGCGGTTCGGCTACCCTTGAGGCCTGCGCTAAGCCAGGCGGCCGCACTGCTGGAGGCGGCTGATCGAACGTTCCGCAGCGGTGACTTGTCGGCGGCGCGCACCCTTGTGGCCAGGGCGACGTCAGCCGATCCGGAGCACCTGGACGCCTGGCTGCTCCGAGCGGACCTCGCGCGGACGGCCGGCGATGTCGACGAGCTGCATGAGGACCTCGGTTGGGCCGAAGGGCTCACGCGCGACGTGGCCCTGCGTTCGGTGCTCAGCCTCGACAGGGCCTGGGCTCTGTTCCGGGCCGGGCGGACGGGCCAGGCGCAGGACCTCGCCCGGACCCTGACCAGCGTCAGCCGTGACCGGCTCGGCATCTGGACGGCGCTGCTGGACGCCGTGGGCCTGTCGGAGGAGGCGGACCGTGCAGCTCGCCAGTGGATCGGACAAAGCCCCTCCGACGCCAGCGCCTGGCTGAGCCTGGCCAACATCAACGTGTGGCTCGGGCGACCGAAGGTGGTGCTCGAAGCCTGCGGACAGGCTCTCGCCGCCGGGCAGGCGTCGGCTTCCGCGTACCTGACCTTGGCGAGCAGCAAGCGCTGGACGCGGGCGGACGATGACGAGTTGGGCCGAATGCAGCGCGCCCTCGGCCAGGCCCGGAACGCTGTCGACCAGGCTCATCTCGGTTACGCCTTGTTCAAGGCTCACGACGACCTCGGAGACTCTGAAGCCGCTTGGTCAGCCTTGCAGAGGGGCGCCCGCGGGGCGCGAGCCGCCTTCCCGCCCCCTCTCGAGACCGCCGCACCCGCACCCGCCCTCGCCCGGCGCCCGGCCGTGGGCGGCCCGAGGCGATCGCCGATGCCCCGGACGATCTTCATCGTCGGCCTTCCTCGCTCCGGCACGACCCTGGTGGACCGCGTGCTGAGCGCCCACAGCCGTGTGCGGAGCCTTGGTGAACTCAATACCTTTGGCCTGCTGGCGCGCACGGCAGGTGAGCAGGCCTTCCTCCCCTACGGAGACCTGGTGGCTAAGGCTCGCCTGCGCCGCAGCGGTTGGAGCGCGGTGGGCGCCGCTTATCGGACGGAAGTGGCGCAGATGGCCGGCGGCGCGACCGTCACCACCGACAAGAACCTGCAGAACTGGCTGCTGGCGGACGGCATCGCACAGGCCTTGCCCGAGGCGCTCTTTGTCCACGTCCGTCGCGACCCCATGGACTCCCTGTTCGGCGCGTACAAGCAGCTTTTCGTGGGCGGCGAGTACCGCTGGTCATTCGACATGGCGGACTTGGCGGATCACTATGGGCGCTATGCTGTAGAGACGACGACTCTGGCAGAACGGCTCAACGATCGCTGGATCGAGCTGTCCTACGAGGAGCTCGTCCGTCAACCTCCGGTTATGATCGCACGGCTGCTCGCCGCCTGCGGCCTCGAGTTCGAGACGGCCTGCCTTGACCCCTCCGCAGACCCGGCGGCGGTACGCACCCTCAGTGCGCAACAGGTGCGTGAGCCGATCAGCGATCGAAGCATCGGCGGCTGGCGCCGGTATGCCGACCAGCTGGAACCGCTGCGCGTCCGCCTGGAGGCCTGCGACCTGCTCGGGGACCACTCCGGATCGGCAGGCGCCTCGTAGGGTCAGAGCGAGGCCGGCGGCGTTTCCATGAACAGGTCCATGCCGGTCATCAGTTCGGCGATCTGCTCGCGCTCGTCCTCGGAGAGTTCCGGCCGCCAGATGTCGCAGATCATCACGATGCGCACCTGATCGCCGTCGTTCCACGCCTCATGTTCGATCGTGTCATCGAAGACCCAGGCCTTGCCCTCGCGCCAGGGACGCGTCTCGTTGCCGACGCGAAAGCCGCAGTCGCCGGGAACCACCAGCGGCAGGTGCAGCACCACGCGGGTGTTGGCGACGCCCGTGTGCGGCGGGATGCGCGTGCGCGGGCGGAGGACCGAGAACATGGCCGCGGGCGAGCGCTCCTGGACGTGCGGCTGGGGAAGCCGGTCGAGGGCGGCCATGGTGCGCGGGCATGCGGCCGTGTGCTCGGCCACTGGCTCGCCGTAGAGATAGAGGTGGATCGCGGACCAGTCCGGCGAACGGTTCAGCGCCGCCCATTGGTCGAGCGGGACTGTGTCCGGGTAGTCGACATAGGGCACGACGTTACGGCTCGTCGCCAGGAGCTCCAGGGCCTCGGCCCGGATGGACGCCGTCTCCGCCTCCAGGGCGGGAAGCCAGGGGAACAGCTCGTTGGGAAGAAAGTCGTAGACCGGCAAGTCCGGATAGAAGAAGTGCGTCGGCTCCTGGCGGTAGTTCTTGCGCAGGCCAAGGGCCAAGTCGAGGAAGTGGTCTATGCGGCCAGCCTGCGCCGGCGCTCTGGACGCGGCGCGCCGATAAAGCCGCTGGCGCAGGAATTCCCGTTGCTCTTCAAGGTGGAGGCGATGGATGTCGCGGCCGTGCTTCAGAGCCCGTCGGGTGGGTTCATCGAGCGCCGCATCACCAGGCGCCTGGGTAAGAGCGACGCCGTAGGCGCGCCCCGCCTCGCGCGTCCGACCCAGCCGCTCCAGAACCGAGGCCTTCATCAGCAGCGCCATGAACATTCGCGGATCGAGGGTCAAAGCCCCCTCCAGCGTACGAAGGGCGCCGCTCAGGTCTCCCAGCGCCCGGTGCGCTGCGGCGAGGTTCAGCCGGATCGCCGGATCTGCAGGGTCGAGACCGACTGCATGCCGAAGCAGCTGGAGCGCCTCGGCCGGCGCCCTTGCAGCCAGGGCGCGGGTGGCCATGCGGTTGAGCTGCTGTGGGTCGTCTACCGGGGATGACTGCACTGCACAGCTCGTAAAAACAGAACGGCGGCCCGAGGAGGCCGCCGTCCGCTATAGCTCAGATCGGGCCGCTTAGAAATCGGCCACCAAGTTCATGAAGATGTAACGGCCGACCGCATCGTACACCCCAGGATAGGTGTTGCCGTTGTAGAAGGAGTTGTTGCCCCCCGTCGAAGAGCCGACCAGCGGCGGCAGCGTATCGAGCACGTTGTTGCAGCCGACCGTGAGCCGGTAATGGTCGGTGATCTTCCAATCCACGGTTGCATCCCAGTAGCTCTGCTCCGAGATGTGGGAGTCGAACGGGAAGGCCGAAGTGGCGTTGTCGACGTAGGACTTGGTCACGTCGGAAGACACCGCACCGTTGTAGCGCCACTGGCTGGAGAGGGAGATGCCGTAGAAGGGCGTCTGCCAAGTTGCCCGGAACTTGTGGCGATACTTCGGGGTAGGATTGCCGCAGACTGCGCCGTACAGGCCGTCGCAGTCGTAGGGGACGGCGTGTGGGATGCTCTGATACTTGAACTCGCTCGTGTAGGTGCCGACGTAGTTGAAGCTGATCGGCCCGAAGTTGGGAAGGTTGTAGTCCGCCCAGACAAAGCGGTAGTCGCCCGTGAAGTCGATGCCGGAGGTGCGCACCGAACCGGTGTTCAGGTTGGTATCCTGAACGTAGTCATTGGTGTTGAGGAACAAGTTGCCGTTGTTCGGGTCCCGGTGGACGAGGTTGCAGAACTGGTTGCTGTTGAGGCAGTCGTTAAGGATGGTCTGGCCGCCAATGCCGCCGATCTCGCCGGTCACGCGGATGTTGAAGTAGTCGGCGCTGAAGCTGAAGCGATGCAGCGGCCCGGTCTTGGGAGCCACCACGATGCCGCCGCTGACGGTGTCAGCCTGCTCGGGCGCCAGGTCCGGGTTGCCGCCCGTCAGGCCATTGTACTGGTTGGCCGTGCTCGCAGGCACACGTCCATACTGGTTGGCCTTCACTCCGCTCTGCTCACACTGGGCCAGCGACGCTGTGGGCGTGGCGCCGGCGCAAGGGTCGTTGGTGAAATCGCCAGTCGATTCGTGCTGGTCGGTGAACAGCTCGATCACATTGGGCGCCCGGACGGCGCGGTTGAAGCCGCCGCGGACCGTCAGGCCGGTGATCGGCGTGTACTCGCCATTCATCTTATAGGTGTTGGTGATGCCGGCTGTGCTGTAGGTGGAGAAGCGATAGCCGCCGTTGAAAGACAGCGCCTTCACGAACGGCTTGTCCTGGACGATCGGGATTTCGATTTCGCCGAACAGTTCATAGACGTCGAAGGATCCCGAGGTGTCCGGCTGCGGACCGGCGCCGCCCGAAAGGTCCCCGGTCTGAAGCTCCAGGTCGTTCTGGATCGACAGGCCTTCGCGCCGATACTCGGCGCCCAGCGAGACGTTCACCCCGTCGGTCGCCAGCGGCGACCTGACACCGTAAACTCCGAGAGACCCGGTCAGGTTCATCTGGATATCCTGCTCGGTGGTCGTGCCCTGCTGGTAGCCGGGGACCTGCAGGTAGTTCAGAGCCGCCTGGGTCACGGCGCCCGGCGTGAAGATGTTGTAGGGCACGCACGCCGTGTCGGTCCCGCTGAGCACGGAGGCGCAAGTGGGTTGGCCGGTCGCCGGATTGGTCACGACGTTCAAGGCGTTGCCGATGCGCGCGGTAGAGAAGTAGTTGGTGTTGCCGGTCGACAACTGGGTCTGACCGTACTGGCCAGAGACGTCGTAGCTGAACGCGCTGTTCAGGTCGCCCTTGGCGCCGATCACGATCCGGAAGTCGTCGTGGCGGATGGAGGAGACGCGGCCGCCGCCTTCCTGGTTACGCCGCAGCACCGCGATCGAGGCGCTCTGGGCGGGGGTCAGGCCTGCCGCGGTGCAGAGCGTTGCGACCTGGGCGGCGGAAAGCAGCGGGTCGGCGCAGGGGATCGACACCGTGTTCCCGAATATCCCGCCTGGCGCGATCTGGGCCGTCGTATTGTCGTCCATGAACATGGCGGACGAATAGACGTCGATCTTGGGATCGACCTGGTAGTGGGCGAAGGCTCCGAACGTGTAACGCTGATCCGGACGCTGATAGTAGTTGTAGGGTCCGTAGTTGAAGTCCTTGATGTTTTGGCTGAGAGAGCCGCCCGCGCCGACCTGATAGGCATAGGGCAGACTGGCGCCGTAGAGGTCGTTGCTGAGCAGGACGGCGGGATTCGTTGTTTCGGATCCCGCGCACTTCGCCAAGGTCGCCGTCTCCTTCAGCGTACAGGCGCTGTAGTCGCGGGAGCTCTGCAGGATGGGATCTTGGTGGCGATATTCGGCATAGGCCGTCACGTTGCCACGCCCGTCCGGATCGTTGGCGCCCAGCAGCAGGGTTATGTCTTCCTGACCGCCGTCCACAACGTTGCCGGTCGGGACCGGGAAGCCGGCGGTCCGGTTCAGGCCGTCCACGACCTTGCTTTGGTTGCTGTGCTGGTCGAAGGCGCCGGTGGCGTTCAGCTCGACGCCCTGAAAGTCCTTCCTCATGATGAAGTTGACGACGCCGCCCACGGCATCGGAGCCGTACACCGCAGAGGCGCCGCCCGTCAGCACGTCGACACGATCGATGAGGGCGGCCGGGATGAAGTTGAGGTCGGCCACGGGATCGGTGGCGTCACCGGGCTGCAGGCGCTTGCCGTCGATCAGCACCAGGGTGCGCTTGGCCTCGAGGCCGCGCAGGTCGACTTCCGCGGTGCCGGTCGCCCCGTTGGAGATGGAGCTGCCCTGGCCCGAGAAGGCCTGCGGCAGGTTGTTGATCAGGTCCTCGACCCGGGTGGCGCCCTCCAGCCGGAACTCCTGGCTGTTCACCACCGTGATCGGGCTCGAGCTCGTCAGGTTCGGTGAGGCGACGCGCGAACCGGTGACCACAACCTCCGTCACCGATGCAGAGGCGGCCTCGGAGGTCGGGGTCACGGGGAGCGCCGCGCCTGTGGCGCCGGAGACGGCCTGAGTGCAGTTGGCGTCCGTCGAGCCTGGCGAGCAATTCGTGGCAGGGTTCGGCGCCGTCTGCACCGCACCTTGTGCAGCCGCATGGCCGACGCCGAGCGATGCAAACGCACCGGCGATCATCGTCGACGCAAGCAGACTGCCACGCATGGACATTGTCTTCACTGTCATCCCCTTCAAGGAGCACGGCGACCGCCCGCTCCTCCTGTTGAACCGATGCGCCGTGAGGCACCCCCTTAGGATTGGCTACAGTGAGCGGTCAGCGGAGGAATACGTCAACTGCTGCGCCTCATTTCGGCGCGGGTTCGGCCACAGTGTCATCCTTTGGCCACACCGCGCGACCCGGTGGCCTTTTTAAGGGCGCCGTGTCTCCACTTCGGTGCATCACGCTCGAAATGCAGGCTGCCGCCAAGTCACCGTCCTTGCTGAACGAGCCGCTGTGGCCGATTGTCTCTGTGTCGAAACCGACAGTCGACGAGTTGCCTCCAAAGCTTCGCGCTGAGCTGGTCTCGGCTGCCGCACTTCGGACGCAAGCAGCGCCTAGGCCGCACAAATGCTGGGACAAGCTCGAGCCAATTTTAGCTGAAGTTCGCGCGGCAACTTGCACCACAAACGTGTAAAGTGAATTGCGGCAGGCCCTAGAACGCGTGGGGGACTCGCGTCTATTCAACTTCGTTGCATCAAGGCGCCGGATGTCAGAAGTGCCTCGTTGGAGCGTTGGCGAGCATGGCTCCCTCCAGCGAGGCCATTGCGGCTGCAGTTGATGCAGTGGCGCCGATCGACGGTGTGGCGGCGCTGCTCTGGAAACCTGCCATCGACTGGACGAGCGCTGCGTTGGTGTTGAGGGCGGCGTGCGGCGTGATGTCAGTCCCGCCCTGCCCGTCCGATGCAACCAAGAACATGGACGCCGCATTCCCCGAGAGGTTGAAGTGCAGGGTCTTGGCGCCGTCGACCAGGGTGAGCAGGCTTCCCGCGAGGGTCGCTGTCGCGCCCGAGGTGTAGGCGACAGCGCGCAGGTCTAGGGTCTCCGCCGACCCTGAGAAGTTCTGGATTGTGTTGGCGAAGATCCCCTTGTTGGCCGGGGTCGCCGCCGCGTCGATCTGCAGCGTCTCTCCAAGTCCGACGCCGTTGTAGGTAGCACCCTGGAAGTAGACGGCGCCGGCGCCGAGACCGCCGCGGGCTGCGAGTTCCAGCGTACCGTCCACCAGGGACCCCAAGCCCGTGAAGCCCGACGCGGCGGCGGAAACCACCAGGACGCCGCCTTGACCTTCGCTAAGCACGCCGTCGCCCGACAGCGTTCCCGCCACCGTGTCGCCGGCCTCCTCCACCGTGCCGTTGTCCACCAGGGTGGCTCCCGCCTGGGCGTCCAGGATGTAGGCCAGGCCGCCGGCGGTGACCGTCACCGAGCCGCCCGACTGGACGGTGGTCTCCTGCGCCTGGTCGATGGCGCCACTGAGCAGCCTGACGCCGCTCACGAGCGTGGTCGCGGTGGCGGTCCCGACGGTCAGCGACGCGCCGTTGGTCACGGTGGAGCTCTTCAGGACGAGCGTCACCCCGCTCCCCACGGTCACGCCCGACTGCGTCGCGCCGTTGTCCAGATAGTCGATGCCGCTGGCCACGGTCACGCCCGTCGCCGACCCGCCCGAGAGCACGTTCAGATAGCCGTCCACCGCGCCGGCCCCGGACAGCACACCGCCTGAGGACACCGTGACGTAGCTTGCGGACGCGCCCGAGGCGAGATCCAGCACGCCAGCCGACTGGACCGTGGCGTTGTCGATCTGAAGGAGCGCCCCGGCCTCCAGCGTCACACCGTCGAAGGTGGTGGCCCCCGTTCCTCCGGCGCCGGACAGCGTGACCGACTGCCCGCTGGAGATGACCAGGGTCGTCTCCAGCGTGCCGCCGCTGGAGACCGCCAGAGCGACCGTCTTGGCGCCCTGGTACAGATATTCCAGCCCGCCGGACAGCACGGTCCCGCCGCTCGCCGTTGCGCCGCTGAAGACGTATTGCCGGCCGCCGTTGGACACAGCGTCGTCCACGGCCGAGCCATAAACGCTTTCCGACGCCCCGCTGTCGATGGCGGTTCCGCTTTCGCTGGCGCCCACCTCGATGGTCTCGCCGCCACCCGAACCGAGGGTCAGGCCGCTGGTGAGGCCCCGGTTGTCCAGGTAGCCGTTCAGCGTGACTCCATCGATCGTGCCGGCATTGTAGGAGGAGGAATAGCCGGAGTTCGTGAGCAGGCCCGCGCCCGAGACCAGGCCGTAATTGTAGACCGAGCTGGTGGCGCCGCCCGCCTCGATCACCAGGGTCGCGCCGCTTGCGACGGTCAGGCCGTCATAGTCGATGAGGCCGCCGCTCAAGACGGTGACGCCGTCGAAGCTCGTGGTGGCCGTGACCGGACCGTCCGACAGCACCCCGCTCTGCACCGTCCCATAATTGGCGAAATGGACCTGGCCACCGCTCGACACCACCGAGCCCGACGCGGCGCCGTAATAGCTGAGCGACAAAACGCCGCCGGCCAGTACGGTGGTGGCGCTCGCCGTGCCCTGGACATCCTGCTCGCCGCCGTCGTAGACGGTCGCGCCGCTGGCGACGCCGCCGTATCCCACCGTCTCCTGCCCGCCGGCGTGGATCAGGACGCCGTCGTCGTCACCGTAGACGCTGGCGGAACCTGCACCGCCATCGCCGAGCACGGTGGCGCTGGTCACGCCGCCGTACTCCACGGCCAGGGTCGAGCCTCCGCCGACCACGCTTCCGCTGGCGTAGCCGGCGGACTCCACCTCGGCCGATCCGCTCAGCACCGTCACGCCGCCGGCGGCGCCACCCGACTCCACCAGCAAGGTGGCGCTGCTGGCCACCGTGACTCCGCTGACAACGCCGAAGTCGTCGACCAGCACCGCCTCATATCCGTTGCCGATCACCTCTCCCGGCCCGGCGAGATAGCCGCCCGAAGACACGATCACGCCACCGGTCACCGCGCCGGAGGTCAGCGACACCAGGCCGCCGCTGAGCACCGTTGTGCTCGCGACCTCGAGATGGCCGCCGGCCTTGACGGTGACCCCCTCCAGGGTCGTCTGGCCGGCGAACGACGAAGCCGGCACGACGAGGCTCTGGCCGCTGGAGACCACAGGCGCGAGGTACAGGTAGCCGCCGCTGGACACGGTCGTGCCGACGGCGGTTCCGCCAAGCAGATCGAGTTCCGCGCCGGAGAGAATGACCGATCCGCTGTCGACTCCGCCGCTGTAGATGTCGAGGAAGCCGGAGACGGTTGCACTCCGCAGCATGCCTCCCGACGAAACGACGACAATGCCCTCGCGATCGACGTTGATGTTATCGGCGAGACCGCCAGATTCGATCTGCAGATATCCGAAGGAACCGCTCAAAGGGCCGGCATAGACGGCGGGAGCGGCCCCGCCCTTGCGCTGAACCGCGGCGAGGGTTGTGCCTGAACCGGGAGTGCCGATGTCGACGCCGCTGACCATGCCGAAGTCGGTGACTTCGGCGATGAGCGCGCCGGCCCCGGAGACGACGCCGCCCGAGGATATGGTCAGGCCTGCTGCGGCGCCCTTCGATGTGACCGACAGGACTCCGCCGCTGGCGATGGTATAGTCCTCATAATCCACCGATCCGCCGCTCAGCACCTCTATGCCGCTGCCGACGGATTGATTGGCGGAGAACTGCCCGCTGTCGACCAGCACCGTGTTCGCCTTCACCGTGCCGCTGGCGAGATCCAGGCGGGCGCCCCTCGACACCACCGTCCCTGTCGCCACGGCGCCGCTGGCGATGAACTCGAAGGCGCCGGCGAGAAGGTGGGCTGAGCTGGCGACGCCGCCGCTGTAGATGTACTGCTCTGCGCCGCTGGAGAGGACGGCGCCGTTCGCCGAGCCGCCGGAGAAAACCTCAAGAAAGGCGCCCGAACTGACCATGGCGCCGTTCGCCACGCCTCCAGACTTCACGTCCAGCTCGGAGAAGTAGCTGATGGTCGGAGCCGACAACACGCCGTAATCGACCGCATCGCCCAACAGTTCGACCGAGCCGACGACGACGCCCCCCGCATCCAAGGTGAGGTCGTAGGCCGTGGCGCTGGAGGTGAAGGACAGCGTCGCGCCGCTCGCCACCGTGACGCTGTCGTAGGTTATGACGCCGCCGCTCAGGACCGTCACGCCGCTTAGGGTGGTGGTGGCCGAAACCGCCCCTGCGGTGAGGGTGGCCCCGCTGCTGAGTGTGAAGCCCGAGGAGAAGACCTCGAAATAGCCGCCGCTCGACACCGTCGCGGACACGGCGGTGGCGCCGGGATTGAGGTTCAACGCCCCGCCGGACAGCACCGTGGTGTTGCTGGTGACGGCGGTGATCGCCACCGCCTCCAGCGCCCCGCTAGAGATGATGGTGCCGACGGCGACGCCTCCGCCGTCCACGGCCTGATAGCTTCCGGAGGACAGGGTCGTGCCCACGGCCGAGCCGTAGACGTTCTCCCGGTCGCCGACCGCCCCGCCGTAGCCCAGCACGGCGGCGCTGACGACGCCGCCGCGGCTGACGGTGATGGCGTCGTAGTCGCCCGCGACGGTGACGCCGCTGACCACGCCGCCGCCGTCGTAGGTGATGATCTGGCCCGCGTTCAGGGTGATGTTGTCGGCGACCGCGCCGGCGATGACATACAGGAAGGCGTAGCCGGATGTGAGCAAGCCGGAGTTGGGGTCGCCGATACTGACGCCGCTGACGGTTCCGTAGTCGAAGATCGAGGAACCGACGCCGCCGAGTTCGCCGGGCCCGTTCAGCACGCCGCCGGACTCGACCTGGACGAAGCCGGACACCACCGCGCCCGCCGCCAGTGTCAGCGTACCGCCGCTCGACACCTCCGCGCCCATGACGCGCAGCGCGCCGCCGGCCCTCACCGAGACGCCGCTCAGGGTCGTGGCCCCATCGGGCGCAGCCAGGCTGATGCTCTGGCCGGAGGACACCACGGCGGTCAGGTCCACCGTGGCGCCGCTGGACACGGTGACGGCGGTCGCCATCGCACCCGAGGACAACACGTCAAGGCCGCCGGCGTAGACGATGCTGCCGCTGTCGACGCCACCGGCGCTGACAATCTGTGTTCCGCCGCTGGAGATCAGCGAGCCGTTGGCGTTGCCACCGGACCAGACTTCGAGCGTCGCGCCGCTGGAGATCCTGGTCCGGCTTTCAGCGCCGCCTGAGGCAACCAAGACCTCGCCTGCCACCAGCAGGACGCCGCTTGTCAGCCCGCCGGACTGAACGAGGAGTTCGCCCGTGTCGCCGGCCGAGTTCCCGACCTGGAGCGTATCGGCCTTGCCCATGACGGCGAGCTGGCCTTCGAGCAGGACGCCTGAGACCAGGCCGGCGTCCGCACTGTCCCCAGCCAGCACGCCGACGCCCGATACCGTTCCTCCTGCCGCAACAACGATGCTGTCTCCAACTCCGCCGGGCCCAAGCGAAAGGACTCCTCCGCTGAGGACCGAGAGGTCGGCGTAGTCGACCACGGCATCTCCAAAGAGCTTCACGCCGCTGGACGTGACTGCGGCGCCGACCCGCCCAGCCACTACGGTCGTCCCCGCTGCAACCGTTCGGCCATCGAACTCGACCGCGCCGCCGCTGTAGACCAGAGAGCCACTGGCGATACCGCCGGACGCCACTCGCATCAGACCGCCCGCGGAGACCCGCGTAACGCTGGCCACACCCCCGCTCTCGACAACGACCTCAGCTCCGGACTGCACCAGCGTAGCGCTGGCCGATCCGCTGGACGACACGATCAGAAGGCCATCCGCGACGGTCACCGCGTGGGCGATCCCGCCCGACGCGACATCGAGCTCGCCCGCGCCGCCGAAATCGGTGGCCACGCCTGCGCCGAGCGTCACAGCGCTCACCACGCCGGCATCCAGGCTGACGTCGGAGAAGCCGCCGCCGAGCACGCCCGGCCCGCTCAGATAGCCGCCGGCCTGCACGGTCACGCCGCTGGCCGTCGCGCCTGCGGCTAGCCTGAGGGTTCCCCCGCTTTGAACGGTCGCCGAGGGAAGCTCCAGCCCGCCGCCGGACAACACTCTCACGCCGTCCAGGGTGGTGGTCGCGGCCGCAAGGGGAGAGCCGGACAGGGTGAAGCTCGTCCCCGACGAAATGATCGCGTCGAGCACGGCCAAGCCGCCGCTTGAGACGGTCACCACGGCGCTTGCGTCGGCGTCCAGGATTTCGCCGCCGCTCGACACGATTACGCTGCTGGCGGTCGCGCCGGAGTTCAGGATTTCCAGGCCGCCAGACTGCACGATCGTGCGGCCCGCAAAGCCGCCGCTCGACACGAGCTGGACGCCGCCGTTCGACACGGTCGCGGAGAGATCTACGCCGCCGGACTCGACAATGTCCATGGCGCCGCTCGACACGGTCGTCAGCATCGCCGAACCGTAGACCTCGTCGAAGGCGCCAGGCCCCCCGGCTTCGCCCAGAACGGTGCGGCTCGCCACCGCGCCGGCCTGGACGAACAGCTCCGACCCGTCTCCGTCGATCACCGCGCCGGTGGCGGAGGCGTTCACGTCGAGCTCCAGGTAGCCGTTCGCGACGGTGACCGCATCGGCCACGGCTCCATAGCGGACATAGAGGTTTCCGCCCTGTGAAGCGTCGCCGATGGTCACGCCGCTGACTGTCCCGGAGTCGGTGTTGAACGGATACGTGCCGCCCGCCAGTTCTCCCGGGCCGTCGAGTGTGCCGCCCGAGGAGATCGTAACCGAACTGACCACCACGCCGGAGGCCAGCGACAGGGTCGCGCCGCTGGACACGGTCGCGCCGGTGAAGTCGAGAGCGCCGCCTGAGCGCACCGTCACACCGTCGAGAGTGGTCGTGGCGGCGGCGAGCGGGGAGGCGGACAGCACGAAGGTCCCGCTGGAGATCACCGCGTCCAGCTCCACCGTGCCCCCTGCGTAGACGGTCACGGCGGCGGCCGTCGATCCCGCCTGGAACACCGCAGAACCGCCGGAGAAGACCTGCGTCTGGCTCGCCAAACCCCCGTCCTCAACGACCTGAGTCCCGCCCTGAGAGACCCGCGTCGCCCGTGCGATCCCTCCGCTCTCGACCGCTTCTTCGCCGCCAAGCACCGTCGTGGACACCGCGGAGCCGTAGACGAGGTCGGAACCGCCGCTCACGATCGTGCCGCTCGCCAGACCCTGGCCGAGGATGCTCAAGGACCCCTGCACGATCGTGACCGCATCGGCCAGGCCGCCCGAGGACACGGTGAGATAGCCGTTCCCCAGAGCAGGATCGCCGAGCGCCACGCCGCTGACCGTTCCGAGATCGACGCTCTGGCTGTAGTCGGTCAGGTCTCCGGGTCCGTAAAGCTCGCCGCCGCTCAGCACGCTGACGCCGCCGACGGTGACGCCCGAGCCCAGCGACAGCACGCCCCCGCTGGAGACGGTCGCACCGGTCAGCTCCAGGGTGGCGCCCGCCTCCGCGGTCACGCCACCAATCGACTCGGCGGCGGTGAGGGAGCCGCTGGAGATCGTCAGCGGCGAGCCGCTGATCACGGTGGCGGCCAGTTCGAGCAGGGCGCCGCTCTTCACATCGACGCCCGAGACGGTGGCGCCGGAGGCAACCACTTCCGTCCCGCCCGACAGCACGGTGGTGGCCAGCGCGACGGCGCCGGACTCCACATCCTGCTCGCTGCCGGACGACACCGTCGTGCCGCTCGCATAGCCGCCCGAATAGATGGCCTGGCTGCCGTTGACCACGGTGGTGGCCAGCGCCGATCCGTAGACCACGGAGCCGCCCTTGGACGTCCCACTGCCCAGCACCGTGCCGCTGATCAGGCCGCCGCTCTCGACCTGGATGTCGCTGAACGCCTGCAGCGTCCCGTTGGCGCGACCGCCGGAGCGCACGTCCATGAACCCGATCATGGTGACGCTGTTCGCGATGCCGCCGGCCTCCACGTCGAGTTCGCCGAAGTTGAAGTCGCTGACGACGATGCCGTTGACCGTGCCGAAGTCGTCGCAATAGTTCGCCACGCCCGCTCCGCTCAGCGTTCCGCCCGCCTGCACGGTGGCGCTGCTGACGACCGCGCCCGAGGCGAGGCTCAGGGTCGCGCCCGACTGCACCGTCGCATCGGTCAGCACGAGATCCGCGCCGGACCTCAGCGTCACCCCTCCAAGGCTGGTGGCGGCGAAGGCGTTGGACTGGAGCGTGTAGGTGACGCCGCTGGAGATCACCGCGGCGAGATCGACCACGCCCCCGCTGGAGATGGTGACGCCGCTCGCGGCTGCGCCGGCGATGAGGTCAACGAAGCCGCCGGACATGACGGTCAGGCCGCTGACCACGGCCCCGCCGTACACAAACTCCCGGCCGCTGTTCACCACGGTGTCGGCATAGCTGGAGGCGCCCGCCGAGACGACCAGCACGCCCCCGGCGCCTACGGTGACGCGGCTGGTCTCGCCGGGCCCATAGACGTTCATGCTGCCGTAGAGCGTCACATTGCTGACCAGGCCCTGATCAGTGACCTCGCCGTAGAGCGCGCCGCCTCCGTAGAGTTTCGCTCCTTCACCGACATAGGTGTCGCTGGCGATGCCGCCGCTGTAGAGCACTATGCTGCCAGAATAGATGGCGTCGCTCAGCGATTTCGCGCCGGACGAGACATACTCGATCCCGCCGTTATCGACCGAGCCGTAGGACACGCCCCCGGAAAGCACCCTAAGCGTGTCTCCGGACGACAAGTTGTAATCGGAGGTGACGCCGGACGATATGAAGTAGGCGGTCATGAGGTGCTCCAGATAGGTCGAGCCACAGGTGAGGCGCTATCCCGTTGGCGCTCCGCCCCCCCGTCATGGGCGGGCGGGCGCCCTCCGAAGTCGCGAGGGGCAAGCACAGGCATCAGTTCCATCGACCCTGGCGCACACCCTATGCAGGCCACCCGATACGCCACTCGTCCCTACAGCCCTGAAGCGCGTCGCAGTTACGGATCACCCGCGCTCCGACCTTGCGTTGTCTGCCGCAATTCAGGGCTCCGCACATCATCCAAATGGACTAGTCCTGCAGGTCAAACGTGAGCTCCAGGCTGGGGCGGAGACATAGTCACGGCGTCAAGCTTGAGCTTGGCAGATCGATCGGGCAGGCGTCCTGACCTTGTCCATTCGTGGGCGGGGACCTTCGGCGAAGTCATCTGGCCAGACATCGCCTTCCTTTGGATGGTGGCGGAAAAGGGTCAGAGGGCTGGCTTCATCGCCGCGAGGGTGGGGACCAGGTCGGGGCGTACTGAGGCCGCCTCAACCATCCGATCGACCAGCGCCTGCGCCTCCGGGCCGCCGGTCGCCAGCAGCTCACGGAAAGCGCGGACACGCGACATGCCCCAGAGCAGCGCGGCTAGGGTCGATGTCGGCCATCGTCGCATGCGTCGCTTGGACTGCGGATAGACCGTCCCGCCAAGAGACTCGATCAGTGCGAAGCCGCCTTTCACCCCTTGCGCGAGGACCCGGGCCTCGCCCCAGGAGGCGGCGCCGCCGCGGCGCATGCCCGCGACCGACACGCTCTCGAACGCGACGCAGAGCGGCGCGTGAGAGCGCAGCCAGCTCGGCATGTCGAGCTCCAGCACCGACGGCAACCCTGCCGCGTCGAACAGGTCGACCCAGCGCCGCCGGTCCCTCATCGTCTTCTGGCCCGCGCCGCCGACGTGGGCGTCGAGGCGCCCGTCTCTGTCCAGCCGCGCCCGGATGAACGGCATTCCCAGACCGCACCGCTCGGGTCCGATCGCCTGCGCCAGACGCTCGGGCTCAAAGGTGTTGAACATGAACTGCACGCAGCCGGCCGCACTGCGCCGGAGCGCCGGCAGCACAGTGTCGACCTGATGGGCGAGCAGCGTCACGATCACGAGGTCGTAAGGCGTCTGCTCATCCAGGGCGTCGAGGACCCGGACCGGCGCCCGCTCGCCCGCGGCGCTCACGATCGCACCGTCACGTCGCAGCTGATCAAGCCGGAGAGAGCCAGGGCGTGCGACTACGGTGACAGTATGTCCGCCGTGATGGGTGAGGTTGAAGGCCAAGGCGCTGCCGATCTGGCCCACGCCGATGACGGCGAGGTGGAGCGGTATGGAAGGGGGAACGAAGCTGGCGGTCATAAGATCGCGGTACGCGCGGCGGCCCAAACCGTCCACCGATCAGCGACGGCAGGGGCCGCAGCCGACTCGCCGCCGGCCTTCAACGTGGATGGGGGGCGAGACCTTCCATGACCCGCCACTACAGCCAACGACACGGCGGACGTGAAGATCGGCGGGCCACAGCTCCGCCGGACACGAGAGTCCGAATGGGATGGGGAACGGTCAAGCCTTTGCGGCCGCCAGTCCTCCCAAGGCGAGCGCCTCGCGATTAAACTGGTGCACCGTCTTGCAGAGCGGGCACCAAACCACCAAGCCCGACTTCAGGGCTTCCAGCTGGCGCGGCGTCATCGAGGCATGTGTGTCGATGTTGTGCCCGGTGATTGGACACATGGCCGTTATGCGACGCTGCGCCGACCGAACTCCCCACCTGAAAAGCAACTTAGCCCCCCGAAGCTCCATAGAACTTCAGCCGTGCAAATCGCGTTCCAGATGGGCGTCGTCGTCAGATTGCCCGGGTGACCCGTAGGGCAGCGGTTATCAGTCCGGCCCACAAGGCCGCCGAGACCGGCGTTGCGATAGCTATAGCCTTCAGCATCCAAAAGTCCTCCTGCGGCTCTGTCGGCCGCTGAGTCTGAAGCTACGCTCTCCGGAACGCGTGGCAAGTGTCCTCTTTGGTCGGAGGGTCTTTCCTTCGCTGGCCGGACGCACGCTTTCGCGACCGGAACCTGCGCCGTGGCGACGGTCGGCCTGCCCTTCGTCAGCCAGGTGATTGAGGCCTCTCCCGCCCGGCCCTGCGTTGGCACGAAGCTGAGGCTCGACCCCGGCGTGATTGCCGACCTGCTGCTGACTATGCGGGATGCCGCTCCATGCACGATGTCAGCAAGACTGCAACTTCCGGGTGTGTTGTGCGTACCACTCGCCGGCCATGCTTCACTACTGGTGAGAGGTTCAGCGGGCGCGTATGGGCGATGCGCTCTCCCCTGCTTCGCTAAGCCGTGCAAGGCAGGCAAGCTCCAGAACAAGAGAGCCGCGCTTCAGCCGTCCCTTCGTTTTGGACACGCAGCCGGTTATTCTGCAATCGAGACCGAAAATTGGGTGGAAGATGTTTGACGTCGCGAAGCGCCGCACGATCCTGGCGGCGGGCTTCTGCCTGCTGCAACCCGCACGATTGCTGGCCCAGTCGACGACCTTCCGGCGCCCGCTCGCCTTCGAGGTCTGGCGCAAGGGCCATCAGATCGGCACGCATACCGTCAGCTTCCGGGGCGACAGCAAGGACTTCGCCGTGGCCACAGACGCCGAGCTGCTGGTCAAGATCGGGCCAGTTCCGGTCTTTCGTTATCATCACCAGGCATCGGAGTTCTGGCGTGCCGGTCGCTTCGTCCAGCTCGAAAGTCACACGACCACAAACGGGTCTGAGGTGCATGTCACCGCAGTCCGGAGCGCGGACAGCGTCACCGTGAGCACTTCCAAGGGGCAGGTGCTGCACGCTCCGCCCGGCGCCTGCCCGCTGACGCACTGGAACGCCGCCGTTCTCGGCGGCCCGGTGATCAACCCCCAGAACGGCGAGCTGCCGCACGAACGGGTGACGCGCACGCTGGGCGACGTGGTGCAACTCGCCGACGGCCGCAAGATCCCCGCCACCCGCTGCACCCTCACCGGTGATGCGGACCTCACCGACTGGTATGATGGCGAAGGCGTGTGGACCGCCCTGCAGGCGAAGGCGCCTGACGGCTCGCTGATCGACTACCGCCGTACGGTCTGAAGGGGGCGGTTGACGCCTACGCTTACCGGGTCGGCCGGGGCCGGCAAGCCGCCGCGGAGGCGGACCCCTTTCAGCAGGATTTTCAGCGCTTCCCAGTGGATGGCCGCCATGACCTTGAGCGTCAGCAGCGGGTGGGTGGCGCAGGCGCCAATCAGAGAGCGATCGGTGAGCTCCTGGCGCGAGCCCGCGAACCCGGCGGACAGCAACAGACCGTCTGCGTCAAACGTGTCGATCATCACCCGCACCCTGTCGTCAGGCGACAGGACCTTGAAGTCATAGCTTAGCGCCATGTCCATGAACGGCGAGACGTGCAGCCGCTTGGCGGCGCTCTGGCGGACCTCGGCCAGGGCGCCATCGGCGGGGATCAGGTAGGTGTGGCGTTCGCCGAACGTGGAGCTGACCTCATACAGGATGGCGGCAAGGCTTCCGTCCCTGCCGTAGCAGAAATAGAGACTGAGCGGATTGAAGACGTAGCCCAGCACCCGCGGCAGGCAGAGCAGCCGGATCGCGCCGCCGTCCGGCTCGATGCCGGCAGCGACGAGGTGACGCTCGACCTGCGTCGCCAGCGGCGTCGACGAACCGTCGCCGTGATCGCGTTCCTCGAAACTCACCAGGTTGAACCGGCCAAGAGAAAACCAGCGCAGCCGCCGGTTCAGTTCCGTCAGCTCGCGCAGATCCAACAACAGCATGAACACGCCATAAGTCAGAACGTGCCTGCGAGGTCTCAGGCGCGTGTGGCCTACGCGACCGATGTATAGGCCCGACCGGAGCTTGCTCATGCCGCCACGCCTTGGGAACGTTCACGCAGAGGCGTCACGTGTATGCGGCCGGACTCGCTCTGGACGGTCCAGGGACGGCGCACGCCGCCGAGTTGCTCGGCCACCGCCAAGCCCGACTGCAAGCCATCTTCATGGAAGCCCGCCCCGAAGTGGGCGCCACAGAACCAGACGCAGCCCTCGCCCTGCAGCGACCAGAGCTGGCGTTGCGCTTCAAGGCTGGCGGTATCGAACAGGGGATGCTCATAGTCGAAGCGGCCAAGCACCTTGACGGGGTCGGGCTCAGTGCGTGGGTTCAACGTCACGAACACGTCGCGGGTCTTGGGCAGCCCTTGCAGCTCGTTCATCCAATACGTGACGCAGAAGCCGTTCGGCTCATCGCGCAGTCCGACGTGGTTCCAGGCCGACCAGGCGGCGCGACGGCGGGGCATCTGGCTGATGTCGGTGTGAAGGACGGCTACGTTCTGTGAATAGCGGAACGCGCCGAGCAGCCTGCGTTCATCGGGCGTGGCGACGCTGAGCAGACGCAGCGCCTGGTCGGCATGTGTGGCCAGCACGACGTGGTCGTAGCGGGCCTCATGGCCCGCGGCGTCGCGCACCAGTACGCCCGCAGCCGTTCGACGCACCGACCGCACCGTCTCGCCTCGCCGAATGCGACCGGAGAAGACCCTGGTGATCGCCTGCACATAACTATGGGAGCCGCCCGTCACCGAGCGCCACTGGGGCCGGTTCATTATCTTCAGCAGCCCATGGTTTTCGAAGAAGCGGATCAGGGGCGCGGCCGGATAGTCCCGCGCCTGGCCCGCCGAACTCGACCAGATGGCGCCCACCTGTGGCAGCAGGTGGTCTTCCTGGAAGGCGCGGCCGTAGCCGCCACGGTCCAGCAACTGGCCCAGCGTCTCCGGCTGCAGCTGCAGGGCCGCCAGCGCGGTTGGCGCCTCGCGGTAGAAGCGGACCAGGTCCATCATCATCGACCAGAAGCGTGGCTTGAGCGCGTTGCTGGGCTGGGCCAGCAAGGCCAGCGGATGAGCGCTGCCATATTCCAGCGCCCCGTGATCCAGCGACACGCCGAAGGACATCTCGGTGGCCCGAGTCGCCACGCCAAGATGAGCAAAAAAGGCTGTCAGATTCGGATAGGCCGCCTCGTTGTAAACGATAAAGCCGGTGTCCACCGCCACAGACGCTGCGACAGACCCAGCGGCCGCCGGGACATCCACGGTGTTGGTATGGCCGCCTAGGCGCGGCTCGGCCTCGTACAGCGTCACCTCGTGGCGAGGATCTAGTAGCCAGGCGCAGGACAGGCCGGAGATGCCGGACCCGATGACGGCGACCTTCAGTCTGCGGACGCACGACGAGGGCACAGGCGCCATTGCGGTCTCTCAGCTCTTCGCGAACAAAGCCGCGCCCATGTTCAGCTACGATGTGACGCGAAAGCCGGATGCAGCTTCATCCCGACGCCGTCCGCTCTCGTAAATGCAGGCGGGACCCGGGGGAGAAGCCGTTGCAGGCAATTGGATCAGTCAGGCCTGGGCGCGAAGGCGCGCCGGTCTGGTCCCGGCTGAGCGCGTTGCCTGGTGTCGGGGGCCTGTTGATAACCTGCTCTAGCACCGTTCCCCTGGCCGCCAAGGTGTGTGGCGCCGACGGCCCTGTTAAGACGCGCGAGCACAGGAGCCTGAGTCAGGAGCTGCTGGTGGCGCCGTCGCCACGCCTGCTCACGCCTGTGCTGCGCGACATGACCAGCTTCATCGGCGCCCACGCCAGCGGCGACGAGCTTCCGGAGACGTGGGCATGATCACCCTCGTCTCGGCCGTCATGGCGGCCATGGCCTTGGTGATGATCGCCGGGTGGGCTTTCCAGCGAGCCATGAACAACGGCGGCTGGACCGACGTGTTCTGGACCTATGGCACCGGAACGAGCTGCGCTCTGGCGTCGCTGGCGCCCTTCGGTGGGAATGGGGCACCAACCTGGCGCCAGGACATGGTTGCCATCCTGGTGGCGGTCTGGGCGCTCAGGCTCGGTACCTATGTTGCTCTACGGGTGGCGCGGGGACCTGAGGACGCGCGCTATGCCGGCCTGCGCGAGGGCTGGGGCAAGGTGTTCCAGCGCAACATGTTCTTCCTGCTGATTGTGCAGGCGCCGGCGACCGCGCTTCTGAGCATCTCGGTCCTGTTCGCCGCCCGCGACCCCCATCCAGCCTCCCGCATAGCGGACCTGATAGGGATTGCGATCATCGTCGCCGCCATCGTGGGCGAGAGCGCGGCCGACCGGGAAATGAAGGCCTTCAAGGCCGACCCCGCCAACGAGGGGAAGGTCTGCGACGCCGGCATGTGGGCCTGGTCACGCCATCCCAACTACCTTTTCGAGGCGCTGGGCTGGTTTGCCTATCCTGTGATCGCGCTGAACCCCGCGCACCCTTGGACCTGGTTATCTTTTGCTGCTCCTGTGACGATGCTCGGCATCCTTCGCTACGGAACCGGCGTACCTCCCCTCGAGGCGGCGATGGTGCGGTCCAAAGGCGAGGCCTACCGCCGCTACCAGGCCAGGGTCAGCCCCCTGCTCCCGCGGCCGGCGACGAAGGTGGACTCATGAACGCCCTCGCCTCCGTCATCACCGCCTTCGAGGGGGCGCCCCTGCCCGATAGCTTGCGCCGGGTGGCCGTGCGGATACTGGTGGAGGGCGCGAGGCGCAACCTGGCCGCCGGGGTCGACGGCGACGCCGCTTTCGCCAAGGAGATGGCGGCCCGCCCCATCGCGGAGCACACAAAAGCAGCCAATGACCAGCATTACGAGCTGCCCGCCGCCTTTTTCCAGCGGGTGCTCGGACCGCGTCTGAAGTATTCGAGCTGCCTCTACCCTACTGGCGGCGAGACCCTGGGTGAGGCCGAAGACCTGGCCTTGCACGATACCGTCGCTCACGCCGAGTTGAGGGATGGTCAGCATATCCTGGAGCTCGGCTGCGGCTGGGGCTCGCTCAGCCTGTGGATGGCTGAAGTCTACCCGAACGCGAAGATAACCAGCGTCTCCAACTCCGCTTCCCAAAAGGACTTCATCGACGGACAAATGAAGTCGCGCGGGATCGGCAATCTTCAGGTCGTCACCGCTGACATGAACGAATTCACCACCGAAGGCCGCTTCGACAGGGTGGTATCGGTGGAGATGTTCGAGCACATGGCCAATTGGCGCGACCTGCTGGCCAAGGTTCACGTCTGGCTGCTGCCCGAGGGGCGGCTTTTCCTCCACGTATTCAGTCATCGCACCACGGCCTATCGCTTCAACGCCGACGATCCGACCGATTGGATCGCCCAGCACTTCTTCACCGGTGGCCTGATGCCGAGCCACGAGCTGGTACGTCAATTCAGCGACCTGTTCATTCTGGAGCAGGACTGGCGTTGGAGCGGCGGACATTACGCCCGCACCGCCAACGACTGGCTGAAGAACTTCGACGACCACGCCGGCGAGATCGGCGAGGTTCTGCGCGAAGCCTATCGTGAGGACGCCAAGCTGTGGGCTCGGCGCTGGCGGCTGTTCTTCCTGGCGACAGCCGGTCTATTCGGCCATGCCGGCGGCCAGGAGTGGGGCGTCAGCCACTACCTCCTGCGGCCCGTCGCCTAGATCCTCGGTCGCGGAGATTGGCAATGCAACGGCTTGTCGTCGCCTATGTCGTCACGGGAATGATCTTCCTGACGCTGGACGGAGGCTGGCTCACCCTGGTTGGTCCCACTCTTTACAAGCCCGAGATCGGGCCGCTGCTGGCCGGGAGGGTTCGCGCTGCGCCGGCGGTGCTGTTCTACCTGCTCTATGTGGTGGGCCTGATCTACTTCTGCGTGGCGCCTAACTTCGAGAAGGGATGGATGAAAGCCGCCGTCGCGGGTGCGATGCTCGGCCTCGTCGCCTACGGCGCCTACGATCTGACCTGCCAGGCAGTGATGGCGACCTGGTCCACCAGGGTCAGCGTGGCGGACATGATCTGGGGCGCCTTCGCCAGCGCCGCGGCCTCCGCGATTGGCGTGGCGGTCACCCGCACCGCTTCCAGAAACCGGGGCTGAACGTGGCAAGCCTGACGTTTAGGCCCGATCGGGTCTCTGCGGCCTCGCGTCGCTCGCGACCCGCGTTCACCGTCAACGCAATGGTTGCGGGCCTGCGCCACGGCTGGACCGAGGGCAGCTTGACGGTGGCGGGCCCGGATGGGGCCGTCCACCGGATCGAGGGCGCCGAGCCCGGGCTGGACGTAGGCTTCGACATCCACGACAGCCGCTTCGTGCGCCGGGTGCTGGGCGGCGGTGACGTGGGCTTTGCAGACAGCTACGTCGCCGGCGAGTGGGACAGTCCCAACCTCGCCAAGCTGCTCACCGCTTTTTCCGCCAACTTCGACCGGATCACGCGTCTGTTGGCCGGCAATCCGATGATGCGCGCGGTCAACGCGGCCGCCCACGCCCTGAACCGCAACAGCAAGTCCGGCTCCAGGCGCAACATTCAGGCCCACTACGACCTTGGTGACGACTTCTATCGCCTGTGGCTCGACCCTGGCATGAACTACTCATCCGCTTTGTTCTTGGACGATCGGCACGACCTTGTGGCTGGCCAGCGCGCCAAGCATGCGGCGCTCGCCCAAACCATGAACCTCCAGACCGGCCAGAGTCTATTGGAGATTGGCTGTGGCTGGGGCGACTTCGCCCGCTTCGCCGCCATCGAATATCAGGCTCGCGTCACCGCCGTGACGGTTTCCAAGGCGCAACACGATCACGCGGCCCACATGATCCAGCAACAGGGACTGAACGATCGGGTAACGATCAAGCTTTGCGATTATCGTGACCTGGATGGCCGGTTCGACCGCGTCGCCTCCATCGAGATGCTCGAGGCGGTGGGCGAGGCCTATTGGCCCACCTATTTCCGCAAGCTGGCGTCCCTGATGGCCCCGGGCGGTCGCGCCGGGCTACAGGTGATCACCATCCGCGAGGACCTTTTCGAGGGCTATCGTCGTCGACCGGACTTTATTCAACTAAATATCTTTCCAGGCGGCATGCTGCCGAGCAACCGGCGCCTGCGCCACGAGACAGATCGCGTGGGGCTCACTTGGACGGACCTACGCCGCTTTGGCCAGGACTATGCCGACACTTTGACTGAATGGGCGCGCCGTTATGACGAGCGTCTTGGCGCGGTGCACGCCCAGGGCTTCGACATGCGCTTCGACCGGCTGTGGCGTTACTATCTCGGCTATTGCGAAGCGGGCTTCCGCACCGGCCGCACCGACGTCATCCAGTTGGGCTTGTCGGCCGCCTAAAGTTCGGACTTGGCAGCTGGGCTTTTGCTACGGTGGATTATTATCGGAACGCAGGCTGTCGGTCAGACCTGTGAGATCTTCAGGGGTGGAGCCTCATCCGTCCTCGGCTCACTCGATACGGCCAAACGGCATCGACCTGAGGGCCGAAGGCTCGAACTGGGCCATAGCCGTCCGCCTGGCCTGGTCTCAGGAGCCCGTCGCTTCATCGCCGACCCGACCTACCCAGTTTCGGAAGTAATACCAGCCGCCTGAAGCCCTGACTCCCGGCAGGGATTCCCAAGGAGCGCGGAACGTGAGTCGATGAGGGCTCA
>NZ_CAHJWH010000018.1 GCF_903642205.1 Caulobacter sp. S45
GCGCCGCGGGACGTTTTGAGCGCGCAGGAGGACATCATGGCGGAGCAACGGTCAGTCATCGTGGGCAGCGAGCGGACCCCGCCCACAGGCGTGGACACGGGGGAAGTCGCCGCGGAAGCGGTCGCGCAGGTGAGCGTCTATCTCAAGCCGCCGACTGCGCTTCACCCTTCGAGGGACCAGAGCTTCCGCACGCGGACGGAGCTCAGAACCGAGCGCCAGGCGAGCCTTGCGGACGCGATGGCGCGCCTGCAGGCCTTCGCCAGGCGCGAGGGGCTGAGCGTGGTGGAGACCGATGCGGGCCGCCGCCTGGTCCGGCTCGAAAGCACGCTGGGTGCGCTCCAGGCCGCCTTCGGGACGCAGCTCCGCCAGTACCGGCACGCAGGCCGGGCCTTCCGGGCGCGCTCGGGGGCCCTGACCGCCCCCTCCGACATCTCGGCCATGGTCGAAGCCGTCCTCGGCCTGGACCAGCGCCCGATCGCCACGCCCAAGTCCAGGCGGCTCGCCAACCCGAGCGTCGATGCAGGCTTCCTGCCGAACCAGGTCGCCAGGCTGTACGGCTTCCCCTCCCCGTCCGGTGCGGGATCGGGCCAGTGCATCGGCGTCATCGAGCTCGGCGGCGGCTTCAACGCCAGCGACACGGCGGCCGCGTTCGCCGCCATGTCGCTGGCGCCGCCCCAGGTGACCGCCGTACCGGTGTCAGGCGGGGCGAACACGCCGGGCAAGGACACCGACGCCGACGGCGAGGTGGCCCTGGACATCCAGGTGGCGGGCGCAGGCGCGCCGGGCGCGCACCTGGCGGTCTATTTCGCCGCCAACACGGACCAGGGCTTCGTCGACGCCATCAGCCAGGCCGCACATGACGAGGCCAACGCGCCGAGCGTGCTTTCCATCAGCTGGGGCTCGGCCGAGAGCGGCTGGACCCAGCAGGCGATCACCGCCATGGGCTCCGCCCTCCAGGACGCCGCCGACCTGGGCGTCACCGTCCTCGCCGCCTCAGGCGACGGGCTGGCCACCGATGGCGTGGACGACGGCAAGGCGCACGTGGATTTCCCGGCCTCCAGTCCGCTCGTCCTGGGGTGCGGAGGCACGCACCTTACAGCGTCCAGCACCGAGATCAGCGGCGAGACGGTGTGGAACAGCGACGGCGGAGGAACAGGCGGCGGGATCAGCGACCTCTTCGACATCCCCGCCTACCAGGCCCCATTATCGCTGCCAGCCTCGGTGAACGGCCAGCGCAAGGGTCGCGGCGTTCCCGACGTCGCGGCCAACGCCGATCCGGACAGCGGCTACCGCGTGGTGGTCGACGGGCAGGCCCAGGTGATCGGGGGCACCAGCGCGGCGGCGCCGCTCTGGGCCGGGCTGTTCGCCCTGATCAACGCGGGCGCCGGCCGCCCGTCGGGCCAGCCCCACGCAGTGCTCTACGCCCATGCCGACGCGTTCCGCGACATTGTCTTGGGTGACAACAGGTCCGGTAGCGTCGGCTATGCGGCGGCAAAGGGCTGGGACGCCTGCACCGGGCTTGGATCGCCCAGGGCGGCCGAAGTGGCGGCGCTTTTCGCCTCGGGGAAGGCCCCCGAGTAAGCAAGGCGAGAAGTCGCTGGCGGCGTCACGTCCAGTAGAGGATCCGGGCCGAGGGGAGTTCCCGGCCGATCATGGTGGAGAGCGCCTCGCGCATGTCCCGCATGAGGGCGGCCGGATAGACGAACTTGGTCGAGCCGAACTTGGTCAGCTTGCGCGACCGGCTGTCCTCGTCGAGGTCCAGCGCTGTACCCGGGTACCAGGCCTGCAGCACCGCCTTGGACTTGGGCGTGAACCGGTGGGTGATCAGCTCCGCGGTGAGGTCGAGGTCGGGAATCCCCTCCAGCTCGGCTGCAGCCTGTGCGAAGAGCGCCGTGTAGGCCTCGCGCCACCCGTCGACGGGCTGGATAGGCGCGACGGTCAGCCCGACCCGGTAGCCGTCCCGTGCGAGCCGGCCCAGGGCTGCGAGCCGGGCGGCGAGAGGGCTCGTACCCCCTTCGAAGCGGATCAGCGGCGCGGCGTTGACCGACATGCGCACCCTCACGCGGCGCGCATGAGCCAGACCCAGCAGGGGCTCCACGCCATCGAACTTGGTGGTGAAGCGGAGCTGCACGGGCGCCTCCCAAGCTCCGAAGAAGCGCACCGCCTCCGCAAGGCTGCCGGTCAGATGCTCGACCCCGAGCGGGTCGGCGTAGCAGGAAGCCTCGAAGGTCGTGCCTTCCTGGCTTCGCGCCTGGGACACGGAGGTGACCGACCCCTGGCCCACATAGGCGGCCAGGTCATCTAGGATCTCCCCTACATTGGCGTAGACGCGGGTGATGGGCGCGCCGGCGAGCGAGCCTGCAAGATAACAGTACTGGCAGTGGGCGTGACATCCTTCGGCCAAGTCGAAGCGCCAGTCCGCCGACGGCGGGATGGGCTGCAGCCGCCGCTTGCCGGCCGGCGCGACGACGACCGCCAGGGTCGATTTGGCGTCCTTGTAGGCGGTGCGCTTATCCGCGGCCTTGGGCAGGACCACCCGGTCGCCGGGAAGCTCCACCACGTCGGACCCTAGGCTCGCCGCGCGCGCAGCGATCTCGCGACCATGCGCCCACGCCATGGCCGAGTGCGTGATCACCACCCGCCGCGGCCGCCACAGCCGTGGGCTTCCGGCGGGAATACGAGGAACGCGGCTACTCAGGACTTCCATCAGACGTCCCCAACGCGCATCCGGCGGAAAAGGCCCTGGCCTAGAACGTCCAAGAGCCGTTTCAACACGTGGCGGCATCGGTCGAGACGGCTCCTCAGGAGGAGGAAGCGTATGGAAAGTGCCCCCCGGTTCGTCATCTTGCGAGCTTACTCGGTCTCCAAGCACGCGGGAACGTTCAGGTAATTCAGAAAGGGCGAAGATCATCGTCATCTTCGCCCTCGATTCTAAGGCTTCCAGGCCGGCGGCGGTCAGGCCGCCAAGTCGAAGCGGTCGGCGTCCATGACCTTGGCCCAGGCCGCCACGAAGTCGTGGGCGAACTTGGCCTTGGCGTCGGAGCAGGCGTAGACCTCCGCCAGGGCGCGCAGCTCGGAATGCGACCCGAAGATCAGGTCGACCCGCGTGCCGGTCCACTTCACCGCCTTGGTCCTGCGATCGATCCCCTGGAAGGTGTTTACGGACCCGGCGGGCCGCCACTCCGTCCCCATGTCGAGCAGGTTGACGAAGAAGTCGTTGGTCAGCCTGCCCACCTCGTCGGTGAAGATCCCGTCCTTAGAGCCCTCAGCGTTGGCGCCGAGCACTCGCAGGCCACCGACCAGCACCGTCAGCTCCGGTCCGCTCAGCCGCAGCAGCTGCGCCTTGTCAATCAGCGCCTCCTCGGGCGCCATGAACTGCTCGCCCTGGCGGTAGTTGCGGAAGCCGTCGGCGCGGGGCTCGAGCGGCGCGAAGGACTCCGCGTCGGTCTGCTCCTGCGAGGCGTCCATACGACCCGGCGTGAAGGGGACCTGCACGTCCGTGCCGGCATCGCGGGCGGCCTTCTCGACCGCCGCGGCGCCGCCGAGGACGATCAGGTCCGCGATCGAGACCTTCTTGCCGCCTGGCGCCGAGCCGTTGAACTCCGACTGGATGGCCTGGAGCGCCTGGAGCACGCGGGTCAGCTCGGGCGGGTTGTTCACCGGCCAGTCCTTTTGCGGCGCCAGGCGGATGCGCGCGCCGTTGGCGCCGCCCCGCTTGTCCGAGCCGCGGAAGGTAGAGGCTGAGGCCCAGGCGGTGGAGACCAGCTGCGGCACGGTGAGGCCGGAGGCAAGGATCCTGGCCTTCAGGTCCGTCACGTCCTGCGCATCGATCAATGGATGGTCGTTGGCCGGGATCGGGTCCTGCCAGATCAGCGTCTCCTTGGGGACCAATGGGCCCAGGTAGCGCTGGATCGGGCCCATGTCGCGATGGGTCAGCTTGAACCAGGCGCGGGCGAAGGCGTCGGCGAACTGGTCCGGATTCTCAAGAAACCGGCGGCTGATACTGTCGTACTCGGGGTCCATGCGGAGCGCGAGGTCGCTGGTCAGCATGCGCGGCTTCTGAAAGCCGGGGTGATGGGCGTGCGGCACGTCCTCCGGCCCGTCCTTCGCCTCCCACTGCCAAGCGCCGCCCGGGCTCTTGGTCAGCTCCCACTCGAACTTGTAGAGGTTCTCAAAGTAGCGGTTGGACCATTGGGTCGGCGTCTGGCTCCAGGTGACCTCCAGGCCCGCGGTGATGGCGTCCGCGCCGTGGCCCGTGCCGTGCTTGCTGCGCCAGCCCAAGCCCTGGTCCTCGATCACCGCGCCTTCCGGCTCGGGGCCGACGAAGGAAGGGTCGCCCGCGCCGTGGGTCTTGCCAAAGGTGTGGCCACCGCCGACCAGGGCGACGGTCTCCTCGTCGTTCATGGCCATGCGCGCGAAGGTCATGCGGATGTCGTGGGCGGAGCCCAGCGGGTCGGGCTTGCCGTCGGGACCCTCTGGATTGACGTAGATCAGGCCCATCTGCACTGCGCCCAGCGCGTCATGCAGCTGGCGCTCGCCGCTGTAGCGCTCGTTGCCGAGCCACGAGCCTTCCGGCCCCCAGAACAGCTCCTCCGGCTCCCAGGTGTCGGCCCGGCCGCCGGCGAAGCCGAAGGTCTTGAAGCCCATGGACTCCAGAGCGACGTTGCCCACCAGCACGAACAGGTCGGCCCAGGAGAGCTTCTGGCCGTACTTCTGCTTGATCGGCCAGAGCAGGCGGCGGCCCTTGTCGAGATTGGCGTTGTCCGGCCAGCTGTTCAGCGGCGCGAAGCGCTGCTGCCCGCCGCCCGCGCCGCCGCGACCGTCGGTGATGCGGTAGGTGCCCGCGCTGTGCCAGGCCAGGCGGATGAACAGGCCGCCATAATGGCCGAAGTCCGCCGGCCACCACTCCTGGCTGTCGGTCATCAGGGCGTGCAGGTCGGCGATGACCGCATTGAGGTCGAGGGTCTTGAACTCTTCGGCATAGTCGAACGCCTCGCCCATCGGACTGGAGCGCGGCGCGTGCTGGTTCAGCCCCTCAAGGCGCAGGTTGTCGGGCCACCACTGCCGGCCGCCGCCGCCGCGGCCGCCGCGTCCCATCGGGCATTGGGCCTCGATGCTGTCTTCAACCTTCGCATCCATCTTCGTCTCCCTTGCCGCTTTTATGACGGCGTGCCGATGAGGCCCGCGCTTCCGGCGACCGGTGCTCCGTCCAAACAAAGCCTTGTCGACCGGCTTGTACAATTGATTGTTCATATGCGATCGATTGAACGCGTTTTGGTCTTTACGGACGGATGACCTACGCCGTTTTTAGCTCTTTCCACTAAAGACGCCCACGGAGCATGGCCGCGGCTGTAGATGATGGCCGAGGATGGCGGGATCAGCCGAGCCAAATGGGATTTGAGATTAGCCTCCATGGTGTAATTCGCCGCGGCTGGCCTGGACGTTTTCGCGGCTTTTGATCGAGGTGACCGACGTGCCGGGACCCGCCTTTACGGTAACCTCCACGTGACCGAGCGCGCCGGCTGCCGCCATCCCCTGGTGAGCCGCCCATGATCCAGCGCCTTAGCCCAGGCGAACAAAGCCGGGCCGCCGCAGCCGTCTCGTTGCGGACTCTTGCCATCTGGAGCTTGCTCGGGGCTCAGCTCCGCCACCGTCCGTTCGCCACGCAGCGCCTCTAGCGCCACCTTGGCGTTGAACTCAGCAGAAGACCGCTTCCGCTTGCCCGTCATCGGGTCCGTCCTTCCTCTCGGTCGAACCCACCTCAACACCCTGTCCGATTTCAAGGGACCACCTCACTTAATGGACCTCGGCAAGGCGTCGTCGGCGATGCGATTAGGCCGATAAATACGCTGCGGAAGGCTTAGCTCGACCTAAAGGTGGTGCGGGTGGTCGGGGTCGAACCGACACTCCTTGCGGAACCGGATTTTGAGTCCGGCGCGTCTACCAATTCCACCACACCCGCATTAAGGCGCTCGGCTCCTCTGTGGCTCCTAGCGCATTTCAGGCCGTTTCGGGAGGCCCGTCAGGTGGCACGCTAAGTGCCTGTTTCGTGTCAGAATAAAAAGTCTATAGAACCCAGCACAAATCGCTTTTCGAGGCTGCGCGTCTACTATTCGCGACCGGGGCACAGTCCGCGCAGATTACCGGCGATAGAGATCCTTCCCGGCCTGGCGCAAGGCGGCGGCCTGCGCCGCCTTGCGGGCCTCGGTCCTACTTGCTCTTCTTGCAGGCGCGCATGAACTTCTCGCGGTCCTTCCCGTGGACGCCCTTGGAGTCTGCGCTTGCGGAGCAGGCCAGGGACGCCTCCGTCCGTGCACCCTTGGGCGCTAGACCGGTGTGGGTGGTGGTGACCTTTGGATGGCCGGCCACCTTGGTGGTGGTCGTGGTCGTGGCAGTAGGCGCCTGCGCCATGGCCGAGCCAGCCATGAGGATTATGGCGGCCGCAGCCAGCATGAACGTACGCATAGGAGTCGCTCCCTCTTGAGGACCCTGACTGTAGCTTGGCCATGACGTCTGTCGAGACACTCCGAGCTTACAGTTTCTCAAGCTCGCAACGTCGAAGCGCGTCAGGCGCCCTGCACCTGTGTCATCTTGAAGATGCCCTGGGCGTTGGAACTGTCGAAGCGCAGATCGATACGCCCGGCTTCCGCCTCTACATCCCGGGTGATGAACTCGTAGAAGGAGCCTGGCGCACTCATCCGCACCTCACCGCCACTGTCGTCGAGGAAGCTGCGCTCCACCGGATCGGCGCGGAAAGCGGTCTGGCGCACGCGGCCCGAAGCGGAGATCTCGACCGCGGGCTTCATCGGGCGGCCGAGCGCACGCTGAGCCTGGGCCAGAGCGTCCACGTCCGAAACCCGGTCCGTGGCGTGGTTGAAGGCGTTGCCCTCAGTGGCGATCCAGGCCGCCTCCGCCGACTCGCCCAGCAGGGTGCGGTAGTCGGCGAGCCGCGGGACCGCATGCCGGCGCCCAAAGACCGACGCCAGGACCGACAGCAGCCGGATGGCTGCGGCCATTTCCAGCTCGCCCTTGGCGCGAAGCTGGCCTAAGTCGGCGAGGCTGACCGGATCAAGCGGATCGCTGGAACTATCGAAGACCGCATGGGCGGCGGCCTGGAAGGGCGCGCTGAAGCGGTCCACATGCAACTCGCTCAGGAAGAACTGCGGCACGTCCTCCGGAAAGTCCTCCTGGGCGTAGGCGCGGCCCGTCATCCCCAGCCTGTCCAGCGGGTAGACGCCAGCCAGTGCGTAGCCAAGCGGCTCCAGGACACGGGTGAAGGCCGCTTCACCCGGTGGCAGAGCGCCCGTCGGCCCCTCTTTGAATCGAATGGTGCGCAACGCGCCGTGATCGAACACGACACCCGCACCGTCTGCCCGCCGATCCGCCACATAGGCCGCGGCGGTCGGCGCCCGGGCGAGCAGGTCGTGGAACAGCAGGATGTTGAGCGCCATGGCGGCCACAGCCCGAGAGACCCGCCCATCGGCCCCGGACGGGTTAAGCAAAGCCGGCGACATCCGCAGGGCCTCGAGCGTGTCGCGGGCGGCGGAGTGGCCGAGGATCGTCTCGACCAGGCGATGCAATTGCGGCGGCTCACCCATGCTCAAGCTCCAGAAGCGTAGCTGCCCCTCACCCTCACGCGGAGGTCAGCCGTAACGCCTCAGTAGCGGTAAGGCCGGTGATGGCGATAGTACCAGACATGGTAGGGATATGGACGATAGCTCCACCGGCCGCCGACGTAGAGCCAGGGATTGTAATCCACAGGTGCAGCGTAGGCGTAGCCTCCACCGTAGGTGAAGCCCGGCGCATCCCCGCGCAGCACGTAGCCGGGCGGACACCCGGGGCTTGTGCCGCCTGGCTGACTGGAGGCGACCGCTCCGCCCAGCAACGCCCCACCCGCAGCGCCGGCGAGCGCTCCGGCGCCACGGCTATGGCGACCGGCCAGCCCTGCGCCGGCGAAGGCTCCCAGCGCCCCGCCGATGAGCGCGCCGCCTGCGACGTTGCCGCCGGACTTCACGCAGTTGTCCGTGGCCCACTGCTCAGCCGCCTGAGCATATTGCTGGTCGGCCTGAGGCGAGCCGCCTGCATCCGGGCCGTTTCGATCGTATCCTGGCGGTGGCGGAACCGACGATGCTCCGCCATAGCCCGGCCCTTGCGGATAGCCGTTGTCTGAAGGCGGCGGGTAGCCTTGCTGGCCATAACCTGGCTGCGCATAGCCGCCCTGCCCATAACCGGATTGATCATAGCCCGACTGGCCGCCGTAGCTTGACTGCCCAGAGCCCTGTTGGCCGTAACCCGGCTGGCCGTAACCTTGCTGGCCATAGCTCTCAGGCTGACCATAACCCTGTTGCCCGTAACCACCTTGGGGTGGCTGTCCGTAGCCATCCCGCGGAGGTGGCGGTGCAGATGTGTAGCCGCCCTGCGAAGGATCTTGGCCGTAGCCCGGACCGCCATAGCCTGGCTGCCCGCTAGGATCAGGTTGGCCGTAACCCGATTGGCGATAGCCTGACTGGTCATAGCCCTGGTCGCCGCCATAGGGCTGGCCATAGGCCTGCGCACCGACATCCTGGGCCGAAGCGAAGGAAGCGGCCAGAGGCGAGACGCTCAGCCCCAACGCCGCCAGCATCAGGCTCGATCGGGACAGTATCGCGGTCGAGATCATCGGCGTATCCTCCGCCGCTCGCCTGAGCAGCCATCTTCCAGTACAACAAATGAAGTCTGAACCCGCCCTGACCGTTCCGTTCATCGTCCGCCGCCAGACGGCCGGCCATGGTCGAGCGCGGTGTTTTCACCTCCCAGGCCCTGGCTTGTCAGCTTTGGCGGCGAGTTGGCTGGGCATGACTCTCGGCGCGTCCGCCGCGATGGGAAAGCCGTTGGCCGCCCATCCGAAAGGAGGCGCCCTGGACACCGAGACCTCGGTGGTTACGGTCACGGCAAGCCGCGTCGTCCCCAAGGTGCAGAGCACCTTCCCTGCCTCCGGCGCCAAGGTCTCGCCTGGACTGCTCGTGCTGCGGGTGACCTACGACACGCGCATGCGGCCCGAGGGCTGGTCCTACGCGCAGGAGGCCGGCGAGCAATATCCAGACTGCGCAAAAGCTCCACGCCTGCTGGACGACAAGCGCAGCTTCGTGCTCATCTGCCGCACCCTTCCGGGCAAGCGGTACGCTGTCTGGTTCAACCGGCCGCCCTTGAACGACTTCACCAGCTTCGGGCGCCGAGCGGCGAAACCCTTCGAGCTGAAGTTCGTCACCAGCGAAGACGAACCGGTGCGCACCCTCACCGAGGCCATGAGGGCCGACCCGGCCCTGTCCACTCTTGGAAATCCCGTGGAGCCGGACGGTCTGGCCGCCTACGGTCAGGACGCGCCACCTGGAGAGCCGTAGGCCTCAGCCTGTCGTGCGCCTGGCAGTCGGACGACGGCCGGGCGGCGCTCCCTTCGACTTGGCCCGGGTGGCTGTTCGGCCGCCTTCGGCGCAGCGCCCGTACGCTGCAGACTGGCCCGGAGACCGCCTTAAGGTCGGTGACGTTGCCGTCCTCGGGTTCGACGACAGTCACAGCGTTCTGGCCCTCTGCTTGCTGGCGACAAAACCCTTCAACGCCTCTTCGTAGCGGTCGGTGAACTGGCTCGGATCGAAGGGAACCTGCTGCTGCTCGATGAGCTGGAAGGCAATCTCGACCATGGCTGCCGCCATCTTCCAATCTCCCCTGTCCGGCCCGACGAGGCGCGAGGAGCGAACGGGCGCGCAGATGACTCGTTCGGCCCTTGCTTGGCGGCGCTCTGTTGCGCATCAGGCAGGGATGAACGCGGAGCTTCCCCACGGAGGCGAGACGGTCGTGGATGCGCGTGGCCATCGCTGCCCCACGCCGACCCTGCGGCTGCGACGGGCTCTGGCGGCCGAGCCGGACGGAGCGGTCATCTTGTTGCTGGCCGACGATCCCATGGCGCGCATTGACGTGCCGCATTTCGCCATTGGAGCGGGCCACGTGATCGAGGACCTCAGCCAGGAAGACGGCGTCCTTCGCTTCAGGGTGCGGAAGGGCGTTTCGGCGGTCGGCGCGGTCCGTGGTGGACGCCCGGCGTGAGGATCAGCTCCATCTCGGTGGCGACCGCGCCGCCGAAGAAGACCGCGTTGACGTTCCAGGACAGCCAGACGAGGAACACCACCACCGCACCGATCGACCCGTAGGTCGCTCCGTAATTGGCGATTTTGCCTACATAAAAAGCGCAGAACCATGAAGCCAGGATCGATAGCCCCGTGGCCACGACTCCGCCCGTCACCGAGGCCCGCCATCTGACGTGATGGCTGGCCATGGCGTAGCGGTAGAGCAGCGTGAAACCGGCCACCAAGCCAACAGACTCCCAGGTCCACTCATTGTTCAGCCAGGACTGGCCAAGCAGTTCGAGTTTAAGAGTGGAGCCCAGCACCCGCACAGCGAGGAATATGCTTGACGAGGCGGCCAAGAGGGCGAAGGCCCCCACCGCCACCACCAGGGCCATCAAGTTGAACTGGACAAAGTTGCGCGGCCGGTCTTCTTCGTAGATAAAGGACAGGCCCGCCAGCAGCGCCTTGAAGCCTCTGTGGGCGGCGTACAGCCCAATGCTCAGCGCCACGATGCTCTGGACTGAAATGGCCGTGCGCGGCGCGCCCGCCAGTCGTCCCAATTCCGCCTGCACCAGGTCCTGCGCCTGCACGGGCATGAGGTTGACCAGCGCGGCGCCGAATCCCTCGACTTGGGAGGTGGGCGCCAGCAGACTGAACAGGCTGACCAGGATCGTCAGCGCGGGGAATACCGCCAGCAGGGCGAAGAACGACACGCCCCCCGTGTAGAGCATGCAGTCGCGGCCCCAGATGCGCAAAAACGAGCGTTGCACCAGCAACATGGCTCCCCGCATGAAGGTGAGCGTTTCCTCCGGCGATAGAGTGCGGACATGGGTCGCCGCGGCGCGTAGGGGTGCGCTTCGGGCTAGGATGTCGCCGCCGCCGGAGGGACGGCTCTGGAACGGTTCAGTCGTCAAAAGTCGGGGTCGCCTGGGCCGATTTGCGCAGTGCTGGGCCGCACCGCTATGATCCATAAACGGTTTAGGCGCCAGTTCGGGGCCAGTGTCGCGCAACGACGCGCAACAAGAGGTGATCGGTGTCGCACGGCGTTCGCGTGCTGATCGTGGCTCGCGACGAAGCGGTCGCCGAGCCGCTGAGCCGAGGGCTCGACGCTCTGGGATGGCGTACGGTAACCGCCCGCGGCGCTCACGCCGCCCAGATCGCTCTGGAGGACCTGCCCATCGAGGCGGCGATCGTCGTCATCGACGGCCTGACCGAGGCGCGAGGCTTGGCTGACCGACTGCGGGCCGAGCGCGCCCCGCGGCCCTTTCCAGTGATAGGCGTGCGCGCGGGCGAGGCGGCGCTGGGCGAGCACGGCTTCGATCTTACCCTGTCCGCCGCCTGCCATCCTTCGCAGATTACGCTGCGCCTGGAGCAGCTGGTGCGTGCGGTGGCGGCTGAAGAGGAATTCGTCCTGCGCCAGCGGACCTTCGCCGAATATGGTGGCGGCCTGTCCGCGCCGGACGCAGACAGCTCGCCCTTCAGAGTGCTGACCGTGGGAGAGCCCGCGCCCAACTTCCTGGCACTCTCGCACTCCCTAAGGGCGCGCGGGGCGGAGGTCACCGCGGCCTTCACCGCCTACACCGCTTTCGACTACCTGCACGAGCGCGCTTTTGACGCCGTGGCGCTGTGGGCCGGAGAGACCCAGGCGGAGGCGCTTTCGATCGCCGCGGGGATGCGGCGTAATTCTCGCCTCTACCACCTGCCCACCCTGCTCTACCTGCGCTCCCGCTCCGAGATCGATCCAGAGGCAGCCTACCGCCGTGGGCTCACGGACATCGCTACCGCCGAAACACCGCCGGAAGAGACCGCCCGCCGCATCGCCGCCCTGGCGCGCGGATACCGACGCGAACTCGCCATTCGGCAATCGCTGGAGCAGGCCCGGGGGATCGGTCTGACCGATCCCAGCACGGGCCTGTTCACCCCGGAATTGTTCGCCGCCCACCTTGCGCGCCTGACCGAGTCAGTCCGCACCCGAGGACGGCCGCTATCGCTCGCCGTGCTGCGCATCGCCGACCGACCCGAGACGCTGCGCGCCCGCGCCGGCGGCTGGCTGGACCGCGCAATTCCGCAGATCGGCTCAATGGTCGGTCGCCTAGTCCGTGCGGAGGACACGGCCGGTCGGATCGCACCGGAAATCTTCGGCCTGGCCCTGCCGGGAGCGGGCTTCAAGGCGGCGCTGACCGCGGCGGAGCGGATCGCAGCGGTGATCGCCTGCACCGCTTTCCAGGCCGGTCAGGATCAGCGTCCCTTCACTGTCGACTTCGAGGTTGGCGCAGCGGAGCTGCACCCTGGCGAGAGCGCGGGCCGCGCCCTGGAACGGGCCGCTACGCAATCTTCGGCGCGGAAGGCGAGCTGAGACGAAGATCTCGGCCCATCAACGAGTTGACCGCGCCGTTATGGCTCTCCACCCTGAATCGCCCGCGACTCTTTGGACCTCAGCCATGCTCATCGTCCACCACCTGAACAACTCCCGCTCTCAGCGCGTGCTGTGGCTGCTGGAAGAGCTCGGCGTGCCCTACGAGGTGAAGCGCTATGAGCGCAACACGCAGACCATGCTCGCTCCCCCCGAGCTGAAGCATGTCCATCCGCTGGGCAAGAGCCCGGTGATCACCGATGACAAGGCGATCCTCGCCGAAACCGGCCTGATCTGCGAATACCTCTGCGACAGGTACGGCCAGGGCCGTCTGGCGCCGACCAAGAGCGTGGGCGTCGACAGTTCCGAACGGCTACGTTGGCTCTACTGGCTACACTATGCAGAGGGCTCAGCCATGCCGCCGCTGCTGCTGGGCCTGGTGTTCGGCGCAATGCCGCAGCGCGCCCCCGTCCTGATGCGGCCCCTGGTCAAGGCGATCGCCCAGCGGGCGCAGGATGGCTTCGTCAGACCGCAGATCAAGCTGCACCTGGACTACTGGGAGGCCGAACTGGCGGAAAGCGGCTGGTTCGCCGGCGCGCAGTTCAGCGCCGCCGACGTGATGATGAGCTTCCCTGTCGAAGCCGCGGCTACCCGCGTCGGCGATGACCCCGACCGGACCAACCTGAAGGCGTTCCTGGAGCGCATCCATGCGCGGCCAGCCTACAAGCGGGCGCTTGAGCGGGGCGGCCCCTACGCCTACGCCTGAGGGAACGACATGCGCAGACTGGGCGCCACGAGGGCGGCCCTGCTACAGGAGCGCCCTGCACCAGCCGAAGTCAGGAATGCTCATGGACTATCGACGCCTCGGCGCCTCCGGCTTCACGGTCCCGGCGCTCAGCTTCGGCACCGGCACCTTCGGCGGCCGGGGTGAGTTCTTCCAGGCCTGGGGCTCCACGGACGTAGCCGAGGCGCGCCGGCTGGTGGACATCTGCGTGGACGCCGGCGTGGTGATGTTCGACACCGCCGACATCTACTCGGGCGGCGCCGCAGAGGAGATCCTGGGTGAGGCGCTGAAAGATCGGCCCCGCGACAGCGTGATCATCTCCACCAAAGCGAGCTTTCGCAACGGCGATGGCGCCAACGACGTCGGCTCTTCCCGCTACCATCTGATCCAGGCGGTCGAGAAGGCGCTCCGGCGGCTGAAGACCGATTACATCGACCTTTTCCAGCTGCACGGCTTCGATGCTCTGACGCCGGTGGAGGAGGTGCTGTCCACCCTCGATCAGCTCGTGCGGGATGGAAAGGTCCGCTACACTGGTGTGTCGAACTTCTCCGGATGGCACCTGATGAAGTCCCTCGCTGCGGCGGAGCGCCATGGCTTCCCCCGCTATGTCGCCAACCAGACCTACTACTCGCTGGTGGGGCGAGACTACGAACACGAGCTGATGCCCCTGAGCCTTGACCAGGGCCTGGGCGCGGTGGTCTGGAGCCCGCTGGGCTGGGGCCGGCTCACCGGCAAGATCCGTCGCGGCCAGCCGCTCCCTGCGCAAAGCCGCCTGCACAAGACCGCCAACATGGGGCCGCCGCTGGAGGACGACTACGTCTACAAGGTGGTCGACGCTCTGGAGGCGGTGGCCGCCGAGACGGACAGGAGCGTGCCCCAGGTCGCGTTGAACTGGCTCCTGCAGCGCCCGACCGTGGCCTCGGTCATCATCGGCGCGCGCGACGAAGCGCAGCTGCGCCAGAACCTGGGCGCCGTGGGTTGGACTCTGACGCCTGATCAGGTGAAGCGGTTGGACGAGGCCAGCGCCAAGCCCAAAGCCTACCCGTACTGGCACCAGCTCGGCTACACCGAGCGCAATCCCCTGCCCGTCTAGTCGGTCGAAGGAGACGCGCCATATCCGCCCTGGATGCCCACGAGCAGCACGAGCGGGCCGAGCACGCCCACCACGCCGCAGATCCGTTTATCACCCGCGTCTCCATCACCATCGCGCTTCTGGCGGTTGCCGCCGCCATCGTGGGCAGCCTGGAGACCGTGCAGAGCGCCACCGCCATCAACGCCACCAGCCGCGCCGTGCTGGTCCAGGACAAGGCTACGGACGTCTGGAACGAGTACCAGGCCGACAGTTTGAAGAAGCACGTCTACGGCATCGCGGCCGACGCTCCCGGCCCCAACGCCGCCCGCTATCGCAAGGCCTCAGCCGATCAGGTTCAGGCCCAGAACATCCTGCGCGACAAGGCCACAGCCGGTGAACACGAACGCGATCAGCTGGTTGAGACGGCGGAAGCGGCGGAAAAGCGACATCACTGGCTTACCGCCGCCGCCGCCCTGCTGGAGATCGGCATCGGCGTCTCCTCAGTATCCATCATAACCAAGAACCGGCTGTTCTGGTTCGGCGCCCTTGCTCTAGGGCTGGGAGGCTTGGTCCTGTTCATCACCTGCTGGCTGGTCTGACGCCCGCGGCCGACGCTGAGACAGGCTCCAGGACCACCGACGTCCTGAACACGGGGAAGATGCCCAGGGCGCGCGTCCAACCCTTCATGCGAACGCGTCCATCGGCCTCGCGCCAGACGTTCACTCTCAGGTGGATCACGTTGGCTCCAGCCGACATGCGAAGGCGGTCGTAGCGGATCTGGAAGCCTTGCCGGGTGTCCCGGATCCGCATGCGTCCGCCCTGTGAGGCTTCCAGCCCCAGCATGGCGCCTCCACCGGTGCTGCTCAGAAGCCAGGACCGCACCATGGTTGCCCTATTGTTGTAGACGACCCGCTCATCGCACAACAGCGCGCTGTCCGTAGCCGAGCCTTCGCATTCGTAGAACACCGTGAAGGTGCGCAGACGTTCGCCGAACAGGCCGCGGACCTCGCCCCTTCCTTTCCAACGATCGGCGAAGAAGGACGCGGCTGTCTGCCCCTCGACGCTCATCCCCGCCGCCTCACACGACCCTCAAGGGCATGCCGTGAAACTGCAGACGGTCCACCGGCTGCACGCTGACAAATTCTGCGGTCGCAGGGCTCATTCTGCGGTCGCAGGGCTCAAAGCGACGCCGTCGAGCTCGGAGCCGCTAGGACGGCCTCGCACGTTTCCGTCCGGGGAGACCTTCAGGCGAGGCTTGGTCATTCCGCAAGGCTGGACCATGCCGATGGCGCAAAGAAGGTCTTGCGACCAGCCCGTGGAACGTCGCGGGAACATCGGTTCTTGAAGCTCCGGATGACGTCCCGGCGGCCCTTGTCTTTGTCCCCGGGCTGAAGCTAGAGTCACCGTCGCCTCCTGGAGTGACCCCATGAAGCCCGAATTTCCAGGCCAGTTCGCCGACGGCCCCGAACGCCCGGCCATCCCGCCCTACCCTGCAAAGATCAAGCTCGGCAGCGAGGCGCATAAGGCGCTGTTCTGCACGACCCTGCTGGACACCTTCAACCCTTACAAGCCCGCGGTGATCGACTGGCCGGAGCTAGAGCCCGAGGCGCTGGCGCGTGTCACCGGCCTCCCGGTGTGGGACATTGCGGTGCAGACGGAGAACCGGGCGAGCCTGCGGGTGAGGGCTTACGCCGAGCTGGTGTGCGACCCTCTGTTGCGCCGGGCGGTGGAGCTGAACGGCTTCGAGGAGGCTCGCCATCGTCATGTTCTATCCAACCTCGTCCAGGCCTACGGCATCGCATTGAAGCCCGAGGAGGACGTCAAGCCTCCTCGCGACATCGAGTGGGCCTTCATGGTCACCGGCTTCTCGGAATGCATCGACAGCTTCTTCGCCTTCGGTCTGTTTGAGGCGGCTCGACGCTCCGGCTACTTCCCGCCCGAACTCGTCGAAACCTTCGAGCCGGTTGTTCATGAAGAGGCCCGCCACATACTGTTCTTCGTCAACTGGGTCGCCTGGATGCGGCGCAACATGCCGCTATGGCGCCGGCCCTGGTTCGAGCTGAAGGTGATGGCGGTCTGGATATTCCTGGCCTGGGAGCGCATGGGCTTGGCCAAGGACGTGGGCACGGCGGAGGAAGCCAACTTCACCGTATCGGGCGGGGAGGCGGTGGCCGACATCGACGTGCCGGGCCTGATGGACCTGTGCCTGGCCGAGAACGACCGCCGTCTGGCCCCCTACGATCCGCGCCTGATCCGCCCGACCTTCTTCCCGCGCCTGGTCCGTTTCGCAAGGCGGTTCTTGGGCAAGTCGCGGGCCCAGAAAGACGCCATGGCTGCGGCCTAGGCAGCTTCGGCGCCAGGATTTCACGCGCATAGTCGCGGGGATCTGACCGGTTCTAGCCGGCTCTTCCTCCATCCATGCACCGCGGAGAGCGCCCAAAAACCTGCTTTATGTCCGACCCTCAGGCTAGTTGGTGCTTGCGATGCAGGGCGACACGAAGAGATGGCCTCTCCACCCGCCGTGGAGGGTTCGGGCCATGACCACCGCCCACATGGCGGCCAGGGCCGCTGCGAGCACGGCGCCGACCGCGGTGAAGACGGCGAGGTGAAGCGTCGTCCCTAGCCGCAGGGTCGCCACGGTGTAGACGCCCAGTGGGAAGGTGTAGCCCCACCAGCCCAGGTTGAAAGGGATGCCCGCCCGGAAGTAGCGGATGGTGATGAGCATGGCGAGGAACAGCCACCACAAGCCGAAGCCCCACAGCAGCACGCCGGCGATGACACCCATCCCCTGGGCGATCATACCCACGCCGGACAGGTCGTGCGCGGCGAAGATCGGCAGGGCGTCCGCCCCGAGCACCATCATGCCGAGCGCGCCTGTGCCTATGGGACCCAGCGCCAGCCAGCTCGACGCCGCCACGCTTGCGGGCGGGAGCTTGTGCAGCGCCATGCGCAGGATGAGCAGGGTCAGGATGCCGAACGCCACCGGGACGGAGTAGGCCCACAGCGCATAGCTGGTCGTCAGGACGATGAACTGCGTCGCCGGATCGCTCAGGTGCGGGGCAAGGAGCCCGCCGCTCACCGCAGCGACTTCCGCCGCCACCACCGGCAGCAGCCACACCGCCGTCATCTCGTCGATGCTGTGCTGCTGGCGGGTGAACATAAGGTAGGGGATGCCGACGCCGCAAGCCACCGACATCGCCACGTCCAGCCACCAGAACGTCTCCACCACCGGTACGACGGCGCCCCCAAACCTCGGCAGTGCGAACGCGAGTGCGCCGTTGAGGAGCGTGGCCAGCCCCATCGGGATCGTGCCGATGAACATCGAGACCACGCTGTGGCCGAAGATGCGCCGGGCCTCATGGCCGAACAGCACCCATCGCGCGCCGTAGAGCCCCGAGAAGAGCAGGAAGAGCGCCACGTCGAACCACCACAGACCCTCGCCCAGAGGGCGGAGAGTGGCGCCGACCCTGGGGAGCTGGGGCAGGATGAGCGCCAGCACGCCCGTCCCCATGGTCGCCGCAAACCAGTTCGGCGTGAACTGCCGGACCATCTCCAGCGGACGGTCGAGCCGCGACAGCGGCCTGAGGCCGCTCATCACCTCGCTGACGTGATCCATGCTCATCGGCGGACTAGGACAAGATCATCGGTAGCGCTCCGCATCGACAAGCTCGTGCACATGCCTGATCCCGCCATCGCATGGCGGCGCTTCAGTGTCTTCGCCGCATTCCAGGGTGACAGAGTTTGGCCCTGGCGGTCCAGCGGCTTGGGCCTTCCGGTCAGCCAGGCCCGCTTACGCGCCTGCGCTGCAGCGGAAGCCGACGTCCTCAAGCCTTCGCCAGCCCGGAGGCCATCAGGCGGCTCTTCATCGCCGACACCCAAGTCGCGAAGGCATCCGCATCGGGCGCTGCAGCGCCGTAGGCCGGCGCACTGAAGCCGGACTGAGGTCCAGCCAACGCCACCTTGAGGAGCGCTGCGTCCCTGGCGGTCTCAGCCTGCTGGCCGTAGCGCGTCCGCAGTCGGCCCAGCCCCGCCTCGTCGCCCGCCAGGCTGTAGGCGATGGCGGCGCGCAGGAGTTCAGCCTGTTCGAGCTCGCTGAGCGGGGCGGCCGACTTGAAGCGGTCGCCGAGCGCCACCTCCATCGCCTTCCCGGCCCGGGGCCAGTCCCGCCTGCGCCAGAGCGCCTCCGCGCGGGCGGCCTGGGCATCCGCCGACTTGTCTGCGTCCAGGATCTCCAGCGCATCGTCGTAGCGTCCGAGCGCGCTCAGCGCCCGGGACTGAATCACCCGGCGCCGCGACTGCAGGTCGGTGGGCAGGAGCGTGGTGCGCGAGGCGTTCAGGGCGTCCAGTGCGGCTTCGGGCTGGCGGTTCATCACTTGGATCAGGGCGAGGTCGGTGTCCACCTCGCCGCGCGCGACGCCATCCAGCCGATTGTCCGCCTGATACTTCAGCAGCTCGGCGGCCTGGTCGAGCAGGTCCACGTCCACCAGCCGCCGCGCCAGCTTGCGGACCATGGTGTCGCCGTCCGCGCCCACCGGAGTCAGGTCCTTGAAGTCGAAGAACAGCGCCAGCGCCTGGATCGGCGGCAGCCCGTCGGCGCCGCCGTCCAGGAACAGGCTGCGGAAGGCCGAGCCGAGATCGCCCTGCACGCCGGCCGCCGCCGGCAGTGTGGCCGAGGCGGTCTGAGAGGCGCGGAGCGCCTCCAGGGCGTCGCGATAGCGGCCCTGGGCGATGTAGAGCCGGCCGAGCGCGCGGGCGGCCTCCAGCTCGGTGCCGTCTCCGCGCCAGCGGAAACGGATGGAGGCGAGCACCGCCGCGGCCTCGGCCGGCGCGATCCGGTCGTGCGCCTGCTGCAGCTCGGTGGCGTAGAGCAGGGCCGGTGCGGACACGCCGCCATAGGGACTGGCCTCGGCGGTGGCGAACAGGGGAAGCGCGGCGTCGGGCTGGCCGGCCGCCTCGGCCAGGCGGGCGAGGTCGAGGGAAAGCCTGTCGCCCTCCACGCCCTGAGGCTTCAAGACCTGGGCGAGCTGGAGCGTGTTGCGAGCGGCGCCCAGGTCGCCCGCCGTCAGCGCCGCCTCCCCCTGCGCCTGCAGGAAGCGTTCGCGCCATTCGGGGCTGAACCGGTCCAGCACGCCGCGTCCTTCGACGAAGGCCTGGCGCGCGCCGGCCGCGTCGCCGAGCCTGGACGCCACGTAGCCGCGCCACAGCGCACTGGACGGGTCGCTGGACAGGGCGGGCGAGGAGAAGTCGGCCTGGGCGTCCTTAAAGCGGCCGGCCATGGCCCGCGCCGCGCCGCGCAGGCCCCGGAACTCCGGCGTGGCGGTGACCTGGGGATTGGTCTTGGCCAGCAGGTCGAGCACGCCGATCGCCTCGAACGCCATCTGCGAGCCGACCAGGAAGCGGGCGAAGCCGAAGCGGGCCAGCAGCGGTGCGTCCTTGCCGTGGATCCCTTCGTCGGAGGCGCCTTGCAGCAGGGCCTCGTAGCGCACAAGGAACCCACCCTGCCCCGTCTTCGACCAGCCGTCAAAGTCGATCAAGGCCGGCAGCGCTGTCGGCTGGGGCAGGCTCAGGGGCGTGGAGACGACCAGGGGGGCCTGCACGCCGACCGACAGCTGCAATCCGCTCGGCCGGCCGATGCGCACCACATCGCCGTCGCTGACCACGGTCAAGTCCGAGGCCAATGGCAAGAGAGCAAGGCCCTGTGTCGAGGCCAGAACGTTCGCGTCCACCAGCCGTCGCGGCGCCGGCACGCCCTTGGCCGGACCGAGCGCGGTCACCACGGCCAGCCGGTCGCCCACCGCCGGATCGTCGAGCCAGAAGACGCCCGTCGCGCCGGCGAGCTGGGCGGCCAGCCCTCCGGCCTCCGGCTTCACGCTCAAGGGGCTGGGCGGCGCGCCGGTCGCCGGGCCAAGCGCGATGGTCCACGACGCCCCCTGGGCCGTGGCGCTCGCCACAACGCCCACCGGGGCCAGGATGCGCAGCGCGGTGACGTTGGGCGCCGAGACGGGCTCGATGCGGCGGGCCTGGGGAAGGCCGCCCGGCGCTTCGCCGAGGTCGAGCCGGGCGTGGGCGTCGAACACCACCCAGATCGCGTCGCCCCGGCGGAACACCGCCGCCCCCACGGGCGCGCGCCAGTCGAAGCGGAGCGACAGCAGCCCGTGCTGCAGCTCCGCATGCGCCTTCACCACGCCCGAGGCTGGAACAGGATCGACCTTGCGGTCCGGCGTCTGGTCAGCGGGGGCCGCAGGGCTCGCGCCTGGAGACAGGTTGACGTACGCGCCGCCGTCCGCGCGTCCGACCTTGGCCTGCACTCCCTGCGCCAGGGTGAGGCGCAGCTCCATCCCGTCGGCCGTCGCCCGGGTGGACGCCGTCTTCAGGTAGCGGGGCGGATCGACCCGCAACAGCGAGAGGTTGGGCGCAGCGACATGACCGAACTGCAGGACCAGGTCTTGGCCGTCGCGCCGGGCCGACCTCGGCTGCACGCCGTCGAACTCGATGCGGGAGAAGGCGTCGGCCTGGCCGACCTTCACCGAAACGCCGCCCGGCGTCTCCGGCGCAGGCTGCGCGGCTGCGTCCGCCCAGGCTGCAGGCGCGGTCGCGCCGCTCCCGAGCGCAAGGCTCGCGGACACGGCGAGGCTGATCGCGGGACGCGAACGCATCAGGCGGGACGAACTCCAGGGCGGCTGGCTGCAACCCTGCCCTGTCCGCCCTTAAGCGCGGTTAACGACGTCGCTCACCAGACCGGATGCGCCACCGCGTCGGCCTCGACGCGACAGTCCTGGGCATCGGGCGCAGACCCGCCGGCGCTGCGCAGCGCCGCGAGCTGGCTGCGCGCCATCGCCAGGTCGCGCTGGAACTCCGGCTCCGCCTGCAAGGCGCTGAAGACCGTGGATGCGGCGACGCGGCCCGCCTGCACGTCGCTCTCGTAATGGACGCCGCAGACCACCCGGCTCTCGCCGTAGGCGCGCGCCCGGCCGAGGATTTCCGCGGCCCGATCCGGGGCGACCTCGGCGAGCGCCAGGCCCACGGTCCAGGAGAAGGTCGAGTGGCCCGATGGGTAGGAGTAGCTGCGCACCAGCGCCTCGTCCTTGGCTACGCAGATGGGGCCGTCGTGATCGACGAAGGGACGCGGTCGCCTGAACACCTTCTTGGCGCGGGCGGCGGCGGCGGCGTCGTCCAACCCCACGCGGCTCAGCAGGGTCCGCAGGGCGGGCGCATTGGCGGATGTGAGCCGCACGCCCAGGGCGCAGGAGAAGTCCTGCAGCATGGCGTCGGCGCCGTAGACGGCGTCCCGTGTCGCCAAGGCCCAGCGCGGACCCCCCTGCAGCGCCCGTGTCGCCTGGTAGGTGGAGACGTCGCCTGACTGCGTTCCGCTGTTCGCGGACGGGGGCGGCCCGATCGCGGGCGCGACATCCGGCACATGCCCAGGCGACAGGTAGCCGGCGGCGCCGGAGGCTGCAGCCACAGTCGGCGCAACCACCGGCTGGCCCGTGGCCGGGGGCCCGACAGCCAGGAGCGCAGCCAGGCCAGCGCCCAGGTGGGCGAGCGTGGGGCGACGAGCGGAAACTGCCATGACGACACTCCAGGCGGATCGTCAGTCCTCCTAGCCTGCGCCAGCTTTGTTGGAAACAGAGGGCGGCGGGCTGGTTGGACCGGGCCACATCATGATGACGACGAGCTTGACGGCGGGATGCATCCGTCATCGGCGAGCTGCGTTTCGGCAGCGAGACTGTGAAGGATGGCCCGTGAGAACTCTCCTACCCTCCGCCATGGTCCTGGCCATGGGCTTGATGTCCAGCGTCTCGGCGCCAGCCCAGCCGATCGGCGATGCCGGCGCGCCGATGCCGGCCTCCCAGGGGCCGCCAGAAGGTCAGGGCTCGCCCGGCCTCCCCGGCCGGCAGGCCGTCGATCCCGCACCCGGCGCTACAGGCGCCTATCTCGGGGCGGGGCCGCAGGGCTTCTACGACGTGGACGCGCAGCTCACGGCGGTGGCGGCGCGCGTCGCGTCGCTGCCGCCCGGCCCGCGCCGCCGGATCGGCGTGCAGATCCGCCAGATCCGCACCGAAGAAGCCACCCAGCGCGCCCGCCATGGCGGCGAACTGCTGGACTGGGCTCGGGAGAGCATGACCCAGAAGCTTGACCAGCTGGTGCAGCAATACCCTTCGCTCAGGGGCGACGCCGGCTGAAACCGCCAGCCGTGGCCGATCCAGATCAGGACATCACGCAGTACGGGTCAGCTGAGCTCCAGTAGGGCGAATGGGGCGGAGTGGAAGAGGTCCGTCAGTTTGATCGGCGAGGACAGGTCGAACATCCTGCCGGAGACGCTCTCCAGCGCCGACGTGTGCTGAAGGTCCGCCGGCAGGATCAGGCTGCCGCCCCCCAGCCCGCCGGCTAGGAGCTTCAGGGTCCGAGGATCGACCGCGCCCTGCAGGTGAAGCGGCGCGAACACGATCACGGCGCGAGGCCCGGATTGTCGCGCGAACGCGATCACCCGCTGCGTCTCGGCGCCCTGCACGTCGATTGGCCGGTAATCGCCTTTCGCGAACACCTCCGGCCATCTACGGCGCAGGCCCAAGGCGGTCGCGATCAGCCTCTGCTTCACCCGACCATCCGGCCAGCTCGACAGCAGCTCGGCCCACGGCTTATCGCTCTCCAGCGCGGCCTGCCGCTCCGCATAGTCCACCTGCCGGCGATTGTCGGGGTCGACCAGGCTGAGGTCCCAGCCCTCCGTCCCCTGATACAGGTCCGGCACGCCGGGCGCGGTGCAGCGGAGAAGGGCCTGCACCAGGCCGTTCACGGCGCCTGCCGGCGCGACGTCGTCGACGAAGCCGACGAGGTCGAGCAGGAACCCGCTGGAAAGTGCCGGGTCGAGCGCGGCCTTTAGGAAGGCGAGGCACGCCGCCTCATACGCCTCGTCGGGCGCAGCCCACGAGGAGTGCAGCTTGGCTTCCCGCAGAGCCTTGCGCCACCACCCGCCGACCCTCTCGCAGAAAGCCGCCAAGCCCGCCGCATCGTCCGGCCCCAGGGTGAGCGGCCACGCGCCGACCAGGGTCTGGTACAGGGGATAGGTGTCCAGCGGATCGATGGCGGCCGCCAGGCCGGCGTTCATCTCCGACCAGCGCCGGACAGCCGCGCCCCAACGCTGCGGCGCCTCGCTCAGCACCGCCAGACGGGCACGGACATCTTCGCCGCGCTTGTGATCATGGGTGGCGGTGGCGAGCAGGGCGTGGGGAAAGCTCGCCGCCCGCTCGAGGTTGGCGGCGTGCATGTGCTCGACGCTTCCCGCCAGCCGCGCCGGATCGGAGCCCACGTCGTCGCGCGACAGCAGCCGGCCGTAGCGGTAGAAGGCGGTGTCCTCCACGGCCTTCGCGGAAACCGGAGCGCTCAGCTGCTGGAAACGCCGGGCCGCCTCGCGCCGCAGCTCCCCGTCACCCGGTCCCTCGCCTGAAAGCCAGGCGGCGATGCGGTCCAGCACCGGCCCCTCCCCGGGCGCGACGAAGGCCTGGGCGCGCGCCAGGGCGTGCTGCAGCACCGGCCCATCGCTGGCCGGAGCCGCCTCGCCTGTCGCGTAGGTGCGATAGACCGGGAAGACGCTCAGCAGCACGGTCAGGCCGCGCCGCAACATGCCTGCGGTCAGGTCGCGCGTAGCCACGTCTGACCGCGCCACCCGGTGGAACGCCCGCACCGCAGCCTCCAGCTGGCCCGAGAAGGATCGCCGCAGGGTCTCCAGCCGGGCCTGCCGCTCCTCGTCCTCGAACACGCCCGACCGCCCGCTGACCTCGATCCAGAGACGGGTCAGCTCCGCCTCGCCATCGGCGTCGTGCAGCAGCGCGGCGGCCTCGTTCATGTAGTCGTAGCCCGTGGTCCCGTCGGTCAGCCAGTCGGGCGAGAGCCGCTCGCCCTGCGCCAGGATCTTCTCCACCACGAAGTAGGCCCGGCCACCCGACGCCCCCGGCGGGCGCTTCGCCCCAGCTTCGGTGAGCGCGCTGCGCAGTCGCCGGCAGTAGGCCGCCGGGTCCGCCAGGCCATCGACGTGATCCACCCGCACCCCGTCGATCAGCCCCTCCGCATACAGGCGAAGCGGCAGGGCGTGGACAAGGTCGAAGACCTCCGGGCGTTCGACCCTGAGGCCCGCGAGTTCGGTGATGTCGAAGAAGCGTCGCCAGTTGATCTCGTCGCCAGCCGTGCGCCACCAAGCCAGGCGAAAGTGCTGGCGTTCCAGCAGGTCGTGCAATCGGGCGCGCCCCTGCGGGTCGCGGCCGTAGAAGCGGGTCGCGAAATCGCGGTCGGAAGAGACGGCCGGCTGGTCTTCCGGCCGCAGGGGAAAGCAATGCGCGTCATAGGCCCAGACGGCGCACCGCCCCGTCGCTGGATCGCGCTTCAGCTTCAGGTCACCTGCGGCCAGGGCCTCCGCATAGGGTGCGCCGAGGAAGGGGGTCAGCACCTTGCCCATGAGCGCGGGATCGGCGGGGATCCAGTCGATGTCGAACAGCTGGGCGTGAGGGCTGTCCGCCCCATGCTCCAGCACGTCCAGCCACCAGAGGTTGTCCGCCTGGCCCACCGCCATGTGGTTGGGGACAATGTCCAGTATCACCCCCAGCCCTTGCGCCTTCAGCGCCGCCACGAGGGCGAGGAAGCCCTCCTCGCCGCCGAGTTCGGGGTTGATGCGGGTAGGGTCGACCTGGTCATAGCCGTGCGTCGAGCCCGCCCGCGCCGTGCCGATGGGAGAGGCGTAGACGTGGCTGACGCCCAGCCGGGCGAGATAGGGCGCGAGCGGCGCCGCATCGGCGAAGGTGAAGCCCTTGTGGAACTGCAGGCGGTAGGTCGCGCGGGGGGTCAAGACGCCGGCTCCCGGCCAGGACGCCCTGGCGCCGGCCGCTCGTGCGCGAGCCGCTCCAGGCGCGCGGAGACGCGGGGCTCCTGCAGCAGGATATCGGAGTCGGCGGGGAGGCGACCGCGCCAATTGGGATGTTCGTCAATCGTGCCGGGCAGGTTCGGCTGCTCCACTTCGCCCAGTATGTCTTCAAGGGGAACGATCGCCAGGCTGCAGGCGCTCCTCGCCACGTAGTCTACCGCCGCGTCCACAGCAGCCTGATCGCCGCTCGGCGGCGGCTGCAGGCCTTCGCCGGCTCCGGCCTCCGCGCAGGCGCGCCACAGCGCCTCGCGGTCGGCCTCACGGGCGGCGCGTTCCTCGGCCGGACCGGCCTGGCTCGCCTTGCGGCCGAGCTGCGCCATCCAGTCGATGTCGCGCTCGCGCCACCAGCCGGCGACGGTCGGCAGGTCGTGGGTGCTGGTCATGGCCATGGCGTCCCGGCTCCAAGCCTGCGGCGGCTGGAACCCGCCATGGGCATCCCGCTCGAACCACAGCACGCGCATGCCCATCATGCCCGCCGACGTGGTCTCTTCGCGGAAGCCGGGCGGCACGGTGCCGAGGTCCTCGCCCACCACGATGGCCCGCGCACGCGCGGACTCCAGCGCGATCAGCCGCATCATGTCCTCGAACGGGTACTGCAGGTAGGCGCCCTCGGTGGGTCTGGCGCCCTGCGGGGTGAGCCAGAGCCGGCGCAGGCCCATGGCGTGGTCGATCCGCACGCCTCCCGCATGCCGCATGGCTGCGCGCAGGGTGGAGAGAAAGGCGTGGTAGCCGCTGCGCCGCAACGCGGCCGGCGAGAAGGCGGCGAGGCCCCAGTCCTGGCCCGCAGGCTGGAACAGGTCGGGCGGCGCGCCCACGCTCAGGCCATGCAGCAGGTCGTCCGGCCGGCTCCAGGCATGGCTGCCGCCGGCGTCCATGCCCACGGCGAGATCGGCGATCAGGCCCACCGCCATGCCGGCGTCCTTGGCCGCCGCCTGGGCGCGCGCCAGGCTGAGGTCGGCGAGCCACTGCAGGAAGACGTGGAAGCCCACCTCGGCCGCGTTGCGCGCGGCGAACTCGGCGACGGCCGCGCCTGCAGGATCGTGAAAGGCCTCGGGCCAGCCCTGCCACCCCCGGGCGCCGGTCTCCGCATGGAAGTGCGCGTGCAGCGTCTCGAAGCGGGCGTGCCGCTCCAGGTCCTCGCCACCTTCGCGGCGGAACGCCTCCAGCCGGGAGCGGTCATCGCGCGGAGCCTGCGTTTGGAAGCGCGCGAACACGGAGCGCAGCCGCGCCAGCTTGTCAGCGCCTGCAGTCGGCCAGTCGATGAGCTCACCCCCCGGCGCCCCCGCTGGCGTGTCGGCGAACAGGATCGACGGATCGGCGAACAGCACGTTCAGGAACAGCCGCGTGGAGGGCGCGTAAGGCCCGAAGCGGGCCGGGTCGGCGGCGAACAGGGCGTGCACCGGGCTGATGGCCAGCGCATCAGCGCCCCGCCCGCCCATGCTGCGGCACAGGTCCGCCAGCGCGCCGAACTCGCCGAACGGTTCGCTGCGGCGGCCTCGCAGGCTGTAGAGCTGCGCGGCCACGCCCCAGATGTGCCGTCCCGGCGCAGCGTCCGCGACGGTGAAGCCGCGCCGGGGAGCGACCGCGAGGGTCACGGCGCCCCCACCAGTCTCGATCCGGTGGTAGCCTGGCGCGAGGGGCGCATCGAGGCTCCAGCCCTCTCCCTCGTAGACGGCGTCCAAAGCTGAAGCCGAGCCATCCTCCAACATGAGGCGAGGCCTGGCGGCGGAGGACGAGACAAGATGGACGCGCTCTCCGGTCCAGGCCGTGAGGAAGGTGGAGGCGGCGGCGCCAGCCTTGAGCCGCTCTTGGCTGTCGGCGATCTGTGCGCTGTCGGCGCAGGGCAGGTCCATGGCCGAGAGGATGGCGCCAAGGCTGTCGGGCGAGACGGTCCGGGGCGCGCCGCCGGCATCCTCCCAGCGCACCAGCAAACCGGCCTCTTGCGCCAGGCGCGCCAGGGCGTCGTCGCTCATGGCTTGGCCTCCAGCCACGCGACGAGAGCGTGAGCGTCGAGCCGGTCGACTGCCAGCGAGCCCGCGCCATAGACCGGCGCACCAGCCGGATGGCCGCTGAGGGGCACGGCTACGTCCGCCAGGTTGATCGCTAGCGTCAGCACCGCGCCTTCGGCCAGAGACCAGCGGGCGAGGACGGCCTTCTCGCCGAGCACCTCGGCGCCGATCGAGCGGGCGCCATCGAGGCCCGGAACGACGTGCGTGCGCCGCAGCTCCAGCAGGTCGGCGTAGAAGCGCCGCCATGTGTCCGCGTCTTCGCCCGGTCTGGGTCGCGAGCATTCAAAGGTGGCGGAGGCGTTCGGGTCGGGGATGCGCTTGCGCCGCTCGGGGTCGGAGAACTCGGGAAACTTGGCGAACTCCTTGCGGCGCCCCTCGCGCACGGCGTCGGCCAACTCGTCATGGAAATCGGTGAAGAACAGGAAGGGCGTGCGGGAGCCCGTCTCCTCACCCATGAACAGCAGCGGGATCTGAGGGCAGAGCAGCATCAGGGCGGTGGCGGCGCGTAGGGCCTGGGGATCGGCGAGATCGATCAGGCGCTCGCCCATCGCGCGGTTGCCGGCCTGGTCGTGGTTCTGCAGGAAGCTGACGAAGGCGGTTGGGGGCAGATCGTCGCTGGGCTCCCCGCGCGGCTCGCCGTCGTGGTTAGGGGACGGCTCGCCCTGGTAGATGAAGCCCTGGCTCAGGCAGCGGGCAAGCCGCTCGGCCGGACGGTCGGCGAAGTCCTGGTAGTAGGCCCCGGTCTCGCCGGTCAGCAGCACGTGCATGACGTTGTGGAAGTCGTCGTTCCACTGGGCGTCGAAGGGACCGCGCAGGTGGCTGGCGGCGTTGTGCTCGTTCTCCAGCACGAGGTGGACGTGGCGCACGGGGCCGGCGGCGGCGCGCACGGCCTGCGCCATCTCGGTCAGCCAGTCCTGCTCGCTGATGGCGTGCACCGCGTCGAAGCGCAGGCCGTCGAAGCGATACTCGTTGATCCAGTAGATGGCGTTCCGGGTGAAGTAGTCGCGCACCTGCGGGCGGCGGAAGTCGATGGCGCCGCCCCAGGGCGTGTGCAGGTCCTTACGGAACATCTGCGGCGCATAAGCGTGGACATAGGCCCCGTCCGGCCCGAAGTGGTTGTAGACCACGTCCAGGAAGATCATCAGGCCGAGTTCGTGCGCCCGGTCCACCAGCGCCTTCAGCTCATCAGGGGAGCCGTAGGCCGCGTCCGGCGCATAGGGCAGCACGCCGTCATAGCCCCAGTTCCGCCGGCCTGGGAAGTCGGCGATGGGCATCAGCTCCACCGCCGTGACGCCCAGCGCCTTCAGCGCCGGCAGGCGCTCGGCGACGCCTGAAAAGCCGCCGAGCAGGCCGGCGTGCACTTCGTAGAGCACGGTCTCGCACCAGGGCCGGCCCTGCCAGTCGCCTGTCCGCCATTCGTAGGCGTGCGGGTCCACCACGACGCTGAAGCCGTGCACGTCGTCGGCCTGGGCGCGAGAGGCGGGGTCGGGCGCGGCCAGGTCGCCGAAGACGTAGCGGTAGCAGGCGCCGGCCTGACAGTCCGTCTCGGCCTCGAACCACCCCTCCCCGCTCCGCGCCATCGGCAGGCGACCGCGGCCTTCGATCTCCAGCTCGGCCTGGTCCATGCTGGGCGCCCAGACGCGGAAGCCAGCCCGACCTTCCCCCAGCAAGGTCGCGCCAAAGCCGAGGTCGGCGGCGAACCGGCTCACCAGGCGGCCTGCTCCGCGCTCTCCAGCACGCCTACGAAAAGAACGGCCGACCGGTTCTGAACCTCGATCTCGGCTCCGCCGTCCAGATCACGTTCCGGGGCGGTGGGATCGGCGCTGTCGACCAGCAGGCGACGGCTGAACTTGGAGGGCTCGGGCAGGGTGAAGGTGATCGCGTTCTCCGAGGCGTTCATCAGCAGGGTCATGACCTCCACGTGGCCATCCTCCAACTTGCTGGCCCGGCGCATGGTCAGGGCGCGGCCCTGGGCGTTGTCCCAATCTTCCGAGGACAGGTGTTCGCCGCGCTCGTCGAACCAATCGACGTCCAGCACGCCGGGCGCGACCTCCTCCTGGCCGTAGAGGAAGCTGCGGGCGTGCAGCACCGGATACTGCCTACGAAGCGCCGTCAGGCGCGCGGTGAAGGCGATCAGCGCTTCTCCCGCCTCCGACCCCGCCAGCTTCCAGTCCAGCCAGTTGATCTCGTTGTCCTGGCAATAGGCGTTGTTGTTGCCCTGCTGGGTGCGGCCGAACTCGTCGCCGGCCAGCAGCATCGGCGTGCCGAGCGCGGTGAAGAGGCTCATCAACATCGACCGGCGCACCCTGTCCCGCGTGGCCTGGATGGCGGGATCGTCGGTCGGGCCCTCCACGCCCCAGTTGCAGGAGAAGTTCTCGCCGTGGCCGTCCTTGTTGTCCTCGCCATTGGCCTCGTTGTGACGCTGCTCATAGGAGACGACGTCGTTCAGCGTGTAGCCATCGTGGGAGGCCAGGTAGTTGAGCGAGGCCCAGGGCCGGCGTGCGCGGCGGTCGAACAGGTCGCCCGAGCCCGAGAGGCGGGCGGCCAGCTCAGGCCGCATGCCCTCGTCACCGCGCCAGTACTTGCGCACGCCGTCGCGGTACTTGTCGTTCCACTCCGAGAAGCCGGGCGGAAACTGGCCGAGCTGATAGCCGCCTGGGCCGATGTCCCAGGGCTCGGTGATCAGCTTCAGCCGTTGCAGGGTGGGGTCGGTCCGCAGCACGTCGAAGAAACCCGCGCCCCGGTCGAACCCGTGCGGCTCGCGGCCCAGCGTCAGGCCAAGGTCGAAGCGGAAGCCGTCCACGTGGAACTCGTCGGCCCAGTAGCGCAGGCTGTCAGCGATCATCTGCAGCACGCGGGTGGTGGAGGTGTTGACCGTGTTGCCCGTCCCCGTGTCGTTGATGCAGTAGCGGGGCTGGTCCGGCAGCAGCCGGTAGTATTTAGCGTTGTCCAGGCCGCGAAACGACAGGGTCGTCCCCTTCTCGCTGCCCTCGGCCGTGTGGTTGTAGACCACGTCCAGGATCACTTCGAGCCCGGCGGCGTGCAGGCGGCGGATGGCCAGCTTCATCTCCTTCACCGAGCCGTTGCTCAGATAGCGTCGCTCGGGACTGAAGAAGGCCAGGCTGTTATAGCCCCAATAGTTGGACAGCCCCCGCTCCTGCAGGAAGTGGTCCTGCACGAAGCCGTGGATAGGCAGCAGCTCCACCGCGGTGACGCCGATGCGCTTGAGGTGGTCGATCACCTTGGGGTGGGACAGGGCGTGGAAGGCGCCGCGCTCGGCTTCCGGTACGTCGTCCATCAGCTTGGTCAGGCCGCGGACATGGGCCTCGTAGATCACCGTGTCGGCCCAGGGCGTGTTGGGCCGACGGTCGTCGCCCCAATCGTACTGGCTGGAGACGACGGTGGCCTTGATCATGTCCGGGCCGGAATCGAGCGTGCTGAAGGTCGTGTCGTCGCCGCTCTCCACGTCGTAGCCGAACAGCGAATTGGACCAGTTCAGCTCGCCCCGGACGCCCTTGGCGTAGGGGTCGAGCAGCAGCTTGTTCGGGTTGAAGCGGTGGCCCGCCTCCGGTTCGTAGGGGCCATAGGCGCGGTATCCGTAGACCGTGCCGGGGCGGGCGTGGGGCAGATAGCCGTGCCAGACCTCGTCGGTGCACTCCGGCATCTCAAAGCGGGCGGTCTCCTGGACGCCGTCGGCATCGTAGACGCACAGCTCCATCTTCTCGGCGTTGGCGGAGTAGACGGCGAAGTTGACCCCCAGCCCGTCGAAGCTGGCGCCAAGGGGATAAGGCGAGCCGGCGTCCAGCCGCTCCGGCAGATAGCTCAAACGTACACCCCCGGCTTCAAGTCAGGTCAGGTTTCAGGACCACCATGGCCAAGGGGGGCAGCACCAGCTCCAGCGAGGCTGGCTGGCCGTGCATCCCATGGCGAGCAGCTTCAACCCCGCCGCCCGAGCCGATGTTCCCGCCGCCGTAGGTCTCGGCGTCCGTGTTCAGCACCTCGCGCCAGCGCCCCTCCAGAGGAACACCGACGCGATAGCCGTAGCGGGGCACGGGCGTGCCGTTCATGACGCAGAGAAGCGGAGGCGAACCTACAGCCTTCCGCAGGAAAACGAAGACGCTGTTGGCCGCGTCGTCGCCGACCAGCCACTGGAAGCCAGCCGGATCGGCGTCCGTGGCGTGCAGGGCTGGCTCGGCCGCGTAGAGACGGTTCAGGTCGCGTACCAAGCGCTGCAGTCCCGCATGGGCGGGATCGTCCAGCAGGCTCCAGTCCAGCTCCGCGTCGTGGTTCCACTCGCGCCACTGGCCGAGTTCGCCGCCCATGAACAGCAGCTTCTTGCCGGGATGGGTCCACATGAAGCCGAAATAGGCCCGGAGATTGGCGAGCTTTCGCCAGGTGTCGCCCGGCATCTTGCCGATCAGCGAGCCCTTCCCGTGCACCACCTCGTCGTGGGACAGGGGCAGCACGAACGTCTCGGAGAAGGCGTAGACCAGCCCGAAGGTCAGCTCGTTGTGCGACCAGGACCGATGGATCGGGTCCTGCTCCATGTAGTGGAGGGTGTCGTGCATCCACCCCATGTTCCACTTGTAGTCGAAGCCGAGGCCACCCTCCGCCACGGGCGCGGTGACGCCGGGCCAGGCGGTGGACTCCTCGGCCAGCGTGATGGCGCCCGGCGCATACTCCGCCACGATGCTGTTCAGGCGTTTCAGGAAGTCGACCGACTCCAGGTTCTCGCGGCCGCCGTGGATGTTGGGCGTCCACTCGCCGGCCTTGCGGCTGTAGTCGCGGTAGAGCATTGAGGCGACCGCATCCACGCGCAGGCCATCCACGTGGAAGGTGTTGAGCCACCACAAGGCGCTCGAGATCAGGAAGCCCTGCACCTCGCGCCGGCCGAGATTGTAGATCAGGGTGTTCCAGTCCTGGTGGAAGCCTTCCCGCGGGTCGGCATGCTCATACAGGGGCGTGCCGTCAAAGTGCGCCAGGCCGTGGATGTCCGTTGGAAAGTGCGCGGGCACCCAGTCCAGGATCACGCCGAGCTTGGCCGCATGGCAGGCGTCCACGAAGCGGGCGAACCCCTCCGCCGGTCCGAAGCGGGAGCTAGGCGCGAACTGGCCGAGCGGCTGATAGCCCCACGAGCCCCCAAACGGGTGCTCCATGATCGGCATCAGCTCCAGATGGGTGAAGCCGAGGTCGACGGCGTAGGGGATCAGGCGCCGGGCCAGGCCGTCCCAGTCAAGCACGCCCTCCGGGTTCCCGTCCGGCCGGAGCCAGGAGGCGGCATGCACCTCGTAGATGCTGACCGGGGCATCGGCCGCTTGGCGCGCGGCGCGCCCGGCCATCCAGTCCGCATCCCCCCAGGCGTGGGTCATGGGCGCAGCCACGATGGAAGCCGTGGCGGGCGGGACCTCCGCGGCGCGGGCCAGGGGGTCGGCGCGCTGGGTGGTGGAACCGTCCGCGCCCACCACCTCGAACTTGTAGAGCTCGCCGGGCTGCAGCCGCGGCACGAACAGCTCCCACACACCGGCTTCGACCCTCAGGCGCATGGGGTGCCGTCGCCCGTCCCATAGATTGAAGCCGCCGATGACGGAGACCCGGCGCGCATTTGGCGCCCAGACGGAGAAGGCGACGCCCTCCACCTCGTCCATGCGCGTGAGCTGGGCGCCGAAGCGTTCAGCCAGCTTCCAGTGCGCGCCCTCGGCGAACAGGTGCAGGTCCAGCTCGCCGAGCATCAGGCCAAAGCTGTAGGTGTCCTCGGTCTCCTGCACCACGCCATGCCAGTCGATGTGCAAGACGTAGGCGACGGCCTCCGAGAGGCGCCCGGTGAACAGCCCCGTGTCGCCTGCGGCCTGCAGGCTGGCCAGCGGGCGGCCGTCGTCCCGCGCG
>NZ_CAHJWH010000019.1 GCF_903642205.1 Caulobacter sp. S45
GCCATGCCCTGCAGGATCGTCATCAAGTAGCGGACCAGGGCCGCCGGATCGATTTCCTCCGGAAAGTCGCCATCCATCTTGGCTTGATCGAAGCGCCGACAAAGGACCGCCTCCGAAGAGGCGCGGCGCGCCACCACCTCCGCCTTGATCGACTCCGCCTCCGCCCCGCAGGCGACCGAGTGGATGACGTTCAGACATCCGCGCGGACCGCACGTGCTCGTCTGCATCGACAGAGCGCTGGTCAAAATGCGTTCAGCCACACCGCGCGCGGTAGGCGCATCGAGCGCTGCACCCATGAAGGCTAGCTTCTCGCGCTCGTACAGGTCGAGCGCCTTACGGAACAAAGCCTCCTTGTTGCCGAATGCTGCGTAGAGGCTAGGGCGCGTCACCCCCATCGCCTCGGTGAGTTCACTCAGCGAGGCGCCTTCGTATCCCTTGCTCCAGAAAACCCCGAGCGCCGCTGACAGGGCGGCGTCAACACAGAACTCCCGCGGGCGTCCCCGGGAAATCGTGGCCTCCTGCGCTTCCATACCGATCAATATAGAAGGTGGAAGCGCTTCCGTCCACCACTGTCGGAACGATTGCGTGCGCCAGCGCCAACCTCTCTTAAGGCAGTGACCGTACTGTCCAGTATGGAAAGATGTTGACGGCCTAAGCCGGCGGCGTGTAATCCGTACCTGTTAGTACATAAGGATTGAGGAGCTCTCGGAGGCTCCTCACGGATGCTGATCATGTCCAAGAATGAACGCTTTGGTCTGCCCCTGTCGCTTACGGAAGCGTTGCGCGCGGACCCATCGCCGGACGCCGCCCTGCTTGCGAACCTTCTGGAGGAGGGTGAGGCGCCGGCCTCGCGACCGCCGGCCGGCAGGTTAGGACGGCGCTGGCGCACAGCCCTGGCCGGCGTAAGCTTGGCCGCGGGTTTTGCGATGCAGGGGTATGCTGGCACGACCAGCCTGGAAGGCCGCTGGACCATGGCGCCCGCGCTATCAAGCTTCGAGGAGAGGGTCACCGGACCCGCGCCCGACCGAGCGACCGTGGTCGTCAGCCGCGACGACGCCCGTCACTTTTCCTACGAACTCAGCGAGAGTCGCGGCGGGGTCTCGGTGGCGCATGGAAACTATGACCTCTCCTTCATCGATTCCCTTTCGACGAGTTCAGTGGACGGAACGCGCCTGCCGGTTGCCGTCGAACGGGACGTCTACGGCGACATCGTCATCCGCGCCCCTGTCGTGGACGGGCTGCAAGCTCTGATTCGCGTGCGTCGGACCGGACCGAACACCGCCTTACTGGAGCACGAGGTGCAGGGCGCCACTGGCTCACGTCAACTTGAGCGGATCAGTCTCGTGCGCGACGAGACGCCCTCTTACTGATCTTCCGTTGAAGGCGGCCGACGCGTCTTACACTCCAGACGCCAGCCTTCCTTCAAGTCAGGCGTGACTCCAGCCGCGTCGTCCGACCGCCACTGCGTGTCCGCGAAAGCTGGCCGACAGGCCGGCGCCTTGGCAGACCTCACCGACCGCGGTCACCGTCGTTCCACTCAGCGCCGCCGCTTCCGTGAAGGCGTCGACGTATCCGGGCGGGATGGCGCAGACCACCTCATAATCGTCCCCACCTGTGGCTAGAGCCAGGCGGGCTGCGCTGGGGTCAGGCTGGGAAGCGAGCCAAGCTCGTGCGGGTGCCGACAGAGGCAGCCGGTCCAGACGTATCGACACGCCTAGCCCGCTCGCCTCTCCAATGTGGCAGGCATCCGCGAGCAAGCCGTCAGAAACGTCGGCCGCTGCGCTCGCGTAGCGTCGAAGTGCGTCCTGCAGGGCAAGCCGGGGCATGGGCAAGCGATGGCGGTCCTGCAGCTCCTCCCGCTGCGCCCTAGTCAGCTCCGCCAGGCCACCCGTCAGCACCTGCAGGCCAAGGCAGGCGTCGCCGATGGTCCCGGAGACAACCACAACATCGCCGACTTGCGCACCGTCCCGCCGCACGACGTGTCCGGCTGGCGTCCAGCCCAGCAGCGTCATGCTGGCGGTGAGAGGCCCGCTCGTGGACACGGTATCTCCGCCCAGCAGGCGCACTCCGAAGCTCACCTGGTCCTGCGCCAGACCCGCAGCGAATTGCGATCGCGCCTTGAAGCCGATATTTAGCGGCCACGCGACGGTGAGAAGATAACCGTGTGGCTCCGCCGCCTTGGCCGCCAGATCCGACAGGTTGGCGCGGAGCAGCTTGCGCGACACTAGGTCTAGCGCCTCATCAGGCAGGAAATGGACGCCGGCCACCATCGCGTCGGTGGTGATGACGAGGTCGAAGCCGGGGCGGGATGGCAATACGGCCACATCGTCGAGCAGGCCGAGCGCCTCCGGCGAGCCCTGAGTCAGGGGACGGTACAGGCGGGCGATCTGCTCGAACTCGTCCGGCTCGCCCATCTCCGGCGGGCCGGACGCCGACATCAAGCGGTGCGCAGGTCGCGGGCCACGGCGTCCAAGGCGCCGTTGACGAAGGCAACTTCCTTGGCGTCGACGAAGGCCTTGGCCAGTTCAACGTACTCGTCGATCACCACCTCTGACGGGACGTCCTCGCGCGCGTTCAGCTCAAAAGCGCCGCAACGCAGCACCGCGCGGACGGTGGCGTCCAGCCGGTCCAGCTTCCAATTTGCGGCGAGGCGCTTGCGGATGGCAGCGTCTAGCACGCCCTGGTCGGCCACGACGCCTCGCACGATCTCGGCGAAGAAAGCTTCGTCGGCGTCGGCCAAGCGCTGGCCTTCCAGATCGCGGCCGAAGCGGTGATCTGTGAACTCGCGCACCACCGCCTCCACGCCCACGCCCGCGACCTCCATCTGGTAGAGGGCCTGGACCGCGGCGAGGCGGGCGACTGAGCGGGCCTGCCGGCCGGCATGGCTCATGACGGACGTGCTCAAACCTCCACCTCCTCGTTCAGGCCCTCTTGGGTCAGGAACTTGGCAAAGTCGGAGGTTTCACGGAAGTCACGGTAGACCGAGGCGTAGCGCACATAGGCCACCTCATCGAGGCCCTTCAGCGCCTTCATCACCATCTCGCCCACGACCGAGGACGGGATGTCGGTCTCGCCCCAGCTCTCGAGCTGGCGCACGATGCCGGAGACCATGCGGTCGGAGCGCTCCGCGTCGATGGGGCGCTTGCGGATGGCGATGGCGATGGAGCGCACCAGCTTCTCGCGGTCGAAGGGCGTGCGTCGGCCCGAGCGCTTGACGATGGTCAACTCGCGCAGCTGCACCCGCTCGAAAGTGGTGAACCGGCCCCCGCATTCGGTGCAGAAGCGACGCCTGCGGATGGCGGCGTTGTCCTCCGACGGGCGGCTGTCCTTCACCTGACTTTCGGCATGGCCGCAGAAGGGGCAGCGCAACGGGCGGCGATCCTTATCGAAAGGTCAGGGATAGATGGGAAAACGTGCGGTGAGGTCCAGCACCTCGTCGCGCACGCGCGCCTCCACCACCGGGTCGCCGCTGTCGTCTCCGCCGGACAGGGTGTCCACGACAGTGGCGATCAGCTCCCCCACCCGCTTGAACTCTGCCTTGCCAAAGCCGCGGGTCGTGGCGGCCGGCGAGCCCAGGCGGATGCCGGAGGTGACGGTGAATGGGGCGGTGTCGAAGGGAACGCCGTTCTTGTTGCAGGTGATGTTGGCCCGCTCCAGCGCGACCTCGGCGGCGCGGCCGGTGGCGTTCTTGGGCCGCAGGTCCACCAGCATGAGGTGGCTGTCGGTGCCGCCGGAGACAATGTCGAGGCCGGCGTCCTTAAGGGTGGCGGCCAGAGTGCGGGCGTTGTCGACCACGGCCTGGGAGTAGACCTTGAACTCCGGCTTCAGCGCCTCGCCGAAAGCGACCGCCTTGGCGGCGATGACGTGCATCAGCGGGCCGCCCTGGAGGCCGGGGAAGACGGCGGAGTTGATCTTCTTGCCGAGCGCCTCATCATTGGAAAGGATCATGCCGCCGCGCGGACCGCGCAGGGTCTTGTGGGTGGTGGTCGTGCAGACATGGGCGTGGAGGACCGGGCTCGGATAGACGCTGGCCGCGATCAGACCGGCATAGTGTGCCATGTCCACCATGAGATAGGCGCTCACCGAGTCGGCGATTTCGCGGAAGCGCTTGAAGTCGATGTGACGGCTGTAAGCCGAGCCGCCAGCGATGATCAGCTTGGGCTTGGCTTGGCGCACCGTGTCGGCGAGTTTGTCGTAGTCGATCAAATGGTCGTCCTCGCGCACGCCGTAGGTGACGGGGTGGAACCACTTGCCGGAATAGTTGGCGGGGCTGCCGTGGGTCAGGTGGCCGCCGGCGGCCAGGTCCATGCCTACGAACGTGTCGCCGGGTTTCATGAGCGCCAGGAACACGGCGTTGTTGGCCTGGGCGCCGGAGTGGGGCTGGACGTTGACGAAGCTGCAGCCGAACAGTTGACGCGCCCGCTCCTGAGCCAGCCGTTCGGCCTCGTCCACGTATTCGCAGCCGCCATAGTAGCGCTTGCCGGGATAGCCTTCGGCGTACTTGTTGGTGAGCACGCTGCCTTGCGCCTGCAGCACCGCGCGGCTGACGATGTTCTCCGAGGCGATCAGCTCGATCTGGGTCTGCTGGCGATGCAGCTCCTCGGTGATCGTGTGCATCAGCGCGAGATCGGATTGCTCCAGCGCGGTGTGGAAGAAGCCGGCATCAGTGGCGCGGCGGGAGACGGCAGGCGCGGTCAGCGTGTCGGTCATCGGACGCGGGCTCTGATGGTGGCGGAACAGCGCTTGTTTAGGCGCTTTGCTGGGCTGCCACAACGCGAGAGATGCTTCGACGGCAAGGGCTGTCGCCTTCCTTTCAGAGTAAGGACTTCCAGCCTATCTTGGACGCCCAATGCCTTACTAAGAGGTCGCACCATCCTCGCCTTCAGGCCAGGAAACATCAGGTCCAAGCGAAGCCTTGGCGCGAGCACAGAAGTCACCGGCACTGGAATGTTCAGCACACCATGGCGCAACGGCATTTTGCCAGGGGAGCACCACCTGAACGTCAGTAGCTAAGTCAAGCGTGCCATAGGCGCCGAGTCGGTCTACATGAGCAGCTCGAAGATCATCAACAGTGAATTCGACCGTCAAAAAAGAGTGCGCGTCTGGATTGCCTAGTCGATCAATGTCTGGCCGCAGTGTCAAAATGCTCAAAGTCTTCGCATTCTTGGGGAAATCAGGCACGCCTGCCTGAATCGCCTGAGCTATACGTTGCTAACGACCGCCACTTCGCCAACATAATCCTTGTCTTGGCTTTGTTTCGGGAGGGTGGTGATTAGCTCACCATTCTCGAACTTCCCGCCCCAAGTTGCCTCGACAAGGGTGGTTGGTACGGGAGGGTGCCCGCATGCCCCCAAGCTGACGGCCGCCGCCAGAATAGTCGCTGTAAAGCTAAGTTGTTTCAGCTCATCAGCCCTCTCAGCTTTGCGACCGTTCAGGGTGCAGAACGTCAGGCCGCCACCCCGCCCATCCGCTTCACGTTGCAGCGCGTCCACAGGCCCTGCATCGCACGCACTAGGTCGTCCATCATGGCGTCGGTGTGGAAGGGCGTGGGGGTGAAGCGCAGGCGCTCAGTTCCCTTGGGCACGGTCGGGTAGTTGATCGGCTGGACGTAGACGCCGTGGTCGGCCAGGAGCAGGTCGCTGATCAGCTTGCAGTGCAGCGGATCGCCCACCAGTACCGGGACGATGTGGCTGGGGTTGTCCATCACCGGCAACCCGGCCTCATGGAAGCGACGCTTCAGGGTCATGGCCCGCTCCTGGTGGCGGGCGCGCATCTCGTCGTGGGTCTTGAGCCAGCGGACGCTGGCCAGCGCCGCCGCGGTCAGGGCCGGCGGCAGCGAGGTGGTGAAGATGAAGCCGGAGGCGTAGAGCCGGATGGCGTCCACCAAATCAGCGTCGCCGGCGATGTAGCCGCCCATGACGCCGAAGGCCTTGCCGAGCGTGCCCTCAATGACGTCGATTTCGGCCATCACCCCGTCGCGCTCGGCGACACCAGCGCCGCGGTCGCCGTACATGCCTACCGCATGTACCTCGTCCAGATAGGTCAAGGCCCCGTAGCGCTTGGCCAGCGCCACCGTGCCGGCAAGGTCGGCGATGTCACCGTCCATGGAGTATACGCTCTCGAACGCCACCAGCTTTGGGGCGCCAACCGGCGCACCCTTCAGCAGTCTCTCCAAGTGATCCAGGTCGTTGTGCCGGAAGACGTGACGCGCGCCACCACCGTTGCGGATGCCCGCGATCATCGAGGCGTGGTTTTCTGCGTCCGAGAAGATGATGAGACCCGGCAGGATCTTGTAGAGGGTGGACAGCGCCGCCTCGTTGGCCACGTAGCCCGAGGTGAACAGCAGGGCGCCGGTCTTGTCGTGCAGGTCCGCCAGCTCCCGCTCCAGCTCCACATGGTAGTGGGTGGTGCCGCTGATGTTGCGCGTGCCGCCGGAGCCCGAGCCGCAGGTGGCGATGGCGTCCTGCATGGCCGACAGCACCATGGGGTTCTGGCCCTGGCCGAGGTAGTCGTTGGAGCACCAGACCACCACCTCGCGCTCCGCCCCGTCCTCGCAGGTCCAGGTGGCGCGGGGGAAGTCTCCGCAGCGGCGTTTCACGTCGGTGAACACGCGATAACGGCCCTCGGAACGGACCTGGTCCACCGCGGCTCGGAACGCGGACTTGTAACCCTCTGGAGTCATGGCGGCCTTCTACGCCTCGCCTCCGGCCGCCGACAAGCGGCCGGAGGCGATTACGCACCTTCTAGGCGGCCCATCCTTAAGGTTCCAACCAACTCGTCCCATGGCGGCCATAGAGCCGGGCTTTCAGACGTTCTCTCAGGCGGCGGGCTTGCGGAAGCGGAAGATGAACTGATCGGTGCGGCCGCGGATCGAGGGGTCGAAGACGGCGGCGGTGTGCGGATCGGCCGGATTGGCCACCGTCGACGAGGTCGCCTCGAAGCGCAGGCCGGACTGCGTGATCTCGGCCCGGGCGAAAGCGGGCTCGATCCGGTGCAGCGTGCTGGCCTGGCTCGCGCCGGCGCCCGCGGCGGCCACATGATCCTCGACCAGATAGACGCCGCCGGGCTTCAGCGCCGCAAACACCGCCTTGTCCACCGCCGCAGCCGTGTCCGGCGGCACGTGGTTGTTGTGAAGGTCGTGGTAGTTCTGGGTGGTCCAGACCACATCGGCCGGCCCCTGGTCAGTAATCTTGCCGAGCCCTTCCACCACCACGGTGACGTTGCCGTAGCCGGGCTCAGCCGCCAGGGCGCGCTCGGAGGTCACCGTCTCTGGCTTCATCTCGGCCATGACGTTGGGGACCACGGCGAACACCCTGCCACCCGGCCCGACCGCGGCCGAGAGCAGGCGGGTGTAGTAGCCACCGCCGGGGATCATCTCGATGACGGTGTCGCCGGGCTTGACGCCGGCGAAGGCGATCACCTGGTCGGGATGGCGGTGCACGTCGGCGGCGACGTCGGCCGGCGGGCGGCCTCCCGCCGGAGCCGCAGGCTGCGCGAACGCCGCGCGCCCCGCCGACATCAACGCCACCGCCGCCAACAGAACCGCACGCATCGATCCACCCTCCCCGTTTCGGCCGAGCTTAACGCGTCTGCGCCCGCTTGTCGCGCCCGCGTCGATGGGCTTCAAGCGCGCACCCGCTGTCGAGAGCCCAACCCATGACCCGCGCCCCCATCGCCCCCTATCCGGCGCTGCGCCTGCGCCGGCTGCGCCAGGCCGACTGGGTGCGCCGCCTGGTGCGCGAGACCACGCTGGCGCCTGCCGACCTGATCTGGTCGATCGTTGTGCACGACGGGCCAGAGCCCGAGGTCCCCGTCGCCTCAATGCCCGGCGCGCCACGCCTGTCGGTCGGCCGGGCGGCGGAGGCGGCGCGGGAAGCCCGCAAGCTGGGCATCCCCGCCGTTGCGGTCTTCCCCTATGTGGACGGGGAGAAGAAGGACGACCGGGGCAGCGCCGCCTACGACCCCGACGGTCTCGTCTGCCGCGCGGTGAAGGCGATGAAGGATGCGGCGCCGGAGGTCGGGATCATGTGCGACGTGGCGCTCGACCCCTTCACAACCCACGGTCACGACGGCATGATCGAGAACGGACGGGTGCTGAACGACGCCACCATCGAGCGGCTGGTGGAGCAGGGCCTGATCCAGGCCGCCGCCGGATGTGATATCCTGGCGCCCTCGGATATGATGGACGGCCGGGTGGCGGCGCTCCGTACCGCGCTTGAGCGCGAAAGCCTACAAGACGTGATGATCATGGCCTACGCGGCCAAATACGCCTCGGCATTCTACGGCCCCTACCGCGACGCCATCGGCTCATCCAAGCTCGCGTCGGGGCTGTTCGACAAGAAGACCTACCAGATGGACCCGGCCAATACCGAGGAAGCGCTCCGCGAAGTGGCGCTCGACATCGCCGAGGGCGCCGACATGGTGATGGTCAAGCCCGGCATGCCCTATCTCGACATCGTGCGCCGGGTGGTGGAGGCCTTCGCCTGCCCCACCTTCGCCTTCCAGGTCTCCGGCGAGTACGCCATGCTGACGGCGGCGGCCCAGAACGGCTGGCTGGACGAGGACAGGGCCATCCTGGAGAGCCTGCAAGCCTTCAAGCGTGCCGGCTGCGCAGGGATCATCACCTACTTCGCTCCAAGAGCCGCCCGGATTATGCAGGGCTAAGGAGCCGGATTTGTCCGGCGCCTTCTCCGAATGGGCGCCTAAGAGCCCGTGGTTTGCTCTGCGATGACGTCGAACTTGGCGAGACTGGAAGCGCCGAAACTCGTGGTGATGGCGACGTCGGTGGCGTCCCGGCCGTAGCCCTGCAGGATGCGCCCGATGCGGGGCTTGTTGTGGCGCGCGTCGAAGGTGTACCAGCGGCCGCCTATGAAGGCCTGGAACCAGGCCGAGAAGTCCATCGGCCCCGGGATCGGGTCGATGCCGATGTCGCCGAGGTATCCGGTGCAGTAGCGCGCCGGGATGTTCATGCAGCGGCACAGCGTCACCGCCAGGTGGGCGAAGTCGCGGCACACACCGACCTGGTCCTGGTGCGCGCCGTGGGCTGTGCGGTCCGGCTTGGCGTGGGGATAGCCGAAGGTGATGCGGTCGTGGGCGTAGTCGACGATGGCCTGCACCCGCCGCCAGCCGCCCTGCACCCGGCCGAACTCCGCCCAGGCGGTGTCCATCAGATAGTCGGTCTCGCAGTAGCGGCTGCCCAGAAGGAAGACGAGCGCCTCGTCCGGCAGGTTCTGGATCAGGTGCTGCTCGGCCTCCAGCTCCACCACGTCCGGCTCGCCCGAGTCGGCGACGACGAAGTCGCTGGAGAAGGTGATGCGGCCGCCGGGCGCCAGCAGGCGGTGGCAGATGTTGCCGAACCCGTCGGCATAGGCGTGCACGGGCACGTCGGGCGTCACCCGCATCTCCTGCGGCGTGACGAGGTCGGCCAGCCGCTCGGGCCGCACGCTCAGCAGCAGCAGCATGGGGGTCGGCCCCACGCAGTCATAGGAGATCTCGTAGCCGCAGCGGATATGCATGGATCAGACTCTCACAAGGCGGCGGCCCGGCCTCGCCGTTCACGGCGACGAGCCTGGCCTCAGGCTGCCAGGCGCACGGGCGCGCCCTGGCGCTCCACCTCTACATCGACCTCAACGTCCATGCCCAGGAAGTCGTCCGCCGCACCGTCGTAGCTGCCGCAGAGCGGCGTCGCCTGGCTGGGGTCGCGGGTGATGGCGACGCGGATGAGGTCGGTGGCGCCGACGATCCCGTTGGTGGGGTCGAACTCCACCCAGCCGCAGCTCGGCAGGAAGACACGTACCCAGGCATGGGTATGACCGCCGCCCGCGCGCTTGGGGCCGCCGGAGCCGTTCCGGCTGTAGACGTAGCCGGACACGAAGCGGGCCGCGAGGCCCAGCGAGCGGGCCGCCTCCATCATCAGCATGGCGTAGTCGCGGCAGGTGCCCGAACCCAGCCGCAGCGTCTCCAACGGCGCCTGGGCGGGGCCGTAGAGGCGCTGGCAGTAGCTGAATTCGCGCCGGATCGCGTGGGTCATCTCGGACAGGGCGGCGAGCAGGCCGGTGGGGCCATCCTGGCGCAGGAACTGCTGCGCCCAGCGCTCCAGCCGCCGCTCGGGGTCCGAGTGCTGGCGCTCGATGGAGCGCATCAGGTCAGGCAGGTCCTCGGCGGAATAGGCGAAGGGGAAGGTCTGGGCCGAGGCGTCGATCAGGTCCTCGTCCTCGGTCACCAGGGGCGCAGGGCTGTGCTCCAGCCGCACGTGGCTCTCGAAGCTGATCGTGTCCGCCTTGCCGGCGAACCTGGCGACGCCCACGCAATTGCCGAACACGTCGTGGACGAAGCGGAGCTCCACGGGCTCGGGGACGATGACCAGGCGCGTGTCCAGTATGCGCTGGTCGTAGCTCTCCAGCGGCCTGAACATGACCCTATGGTCGCCGAACGCCACCGGCCGGCGGTAGCGGTAACGCGTCAGGTGTCGGATGTTCACGATCGGCATCTTGCGGACCTAACGGGGGAGTCGTTGATAAGGTCGATGCTTCCTCTCGCCGCAACCGACCCCCATCCCGTCATTGTGCAAAATGCGGGCAGTTCTAGCCCCTACCTGATCATCTGTGACCATGCCGGGCGCCGTACGCCCGCGGAGCTGGGCGATCTGGGCCTCCCGCCCGCCGAATGGGAGCGCCACATCGCCTATGACATCGGCGCGGCCGGCCTGTCCGAGCGGCTGGCGGCGGCGCTGGGTGGGGCCTGCGTGATCGCCCAGGTCTATTCGCGCCTGGTGATCGACTGCAACCGCGATCCCGCCCGGCCCGACGCCATCGTGGAGACGGCCGACGGCGCGACCGTCACGGGCAACCTGAACCTGTCCTACGAGGCGCGGCGTGGCCGGGTAGAGGCCATTCACACACCCTATCACGCCGCCATCGCCGCGGAGCTGGACGCGCGGGCGGCGGCGAGGACGCCCACCTCGCTGGTGCTGATCCACAGCTTCACGCCGGCGATGGGTGGCATGGCGCGGCCCTGGCAGGTGGGCGTGCTGCACCAGGGCAACGCCTTGTCCCTGGCGGCGCTGCGCTGGCTGCAGGCGCGGCCGGAACTGACGGTGGGTGACAATGCCCCCTACGCCATGGATGACATCGACTACACCGCGCCCGTCCACGCCCAGGGCCGCGGGCTGGAGTACCTGGAGTTGGAGACGCGACAGGACCTGATCGCCGATGCGGGGGGCCAGGATCGGTTTGTGGAGCTGTATGCTGAGATGCTGCGAGGGATCGTCCCGCGATAGGCCTCCGCCCCCCGGAGAGATCAGGCGCTTCCATACGCCGGCGCTGCTCATCCTCCCCTGCGAAGCGGGGGAGGGGGACCGCGCGCAGCGGGGTGGAGGGGGTTTGTAGGGCGCCGCGGCATCCACCGTCACCGGCCAGCGAGGCCCCCCTCACCAGGCTTCGCCTGGTCCCCTCCCCCCGCTTCGCAGGGGGAGATAAGAGTCTGTCGCTGGATGTGATCGCCTCATCCTGATGAAAAGAGGCGCTTATCCGCCGAACCGCTCCACCGTAAGCGCGATCACCCGCACCGTCTCGGCCCAGAGCCCCAGCTCACCGAGCCGCGTCAGCGGATGGAACGCCGCCTCGGCCGCATCGTCCCCCGCCCGCGGCTCGCCCGAGCGCCAGCGTGCGGCGTAGTCGATCAGCACGTAGTGGGTGTCGTCTCCGAACAGCCCGTCCACCACATCCACCAGGCCGAGCAACTCGGCCTCCACGCCGGTCTCCTCGACCAGCTCACGCAAGGCGGCGGCCTCCAGCCTCTCGCCCCACTCCACCCGACCGCCAGGCAGGCTCCACGCGCCCTGCAGCGGCGGCTTGCCCCGCCTGATGAGCAGCACGTCGGTCCCGCGCAGGCAGACGACGCCGACGCCCGGGACCGGCCGGCGGACGCCTTCGAGGCCAAACCGCGTCATCTGTGGCCTTTACGCCCCACCCCTGTTGCGTCCAGGTTTCCGTGGCGAAACACCACGCCGGGTGCGACGGGTAAGCCCCTGTTCACCCTTACCGCCCAGGCTAATCCTCACACGCACGTAAGGTGTTTCGGGATTTCCTGCATGCGCAAGCGTCTGACGGCCATCGCTCTCTCGGCCGCCCTCGCCGGTTTCGGCTTCAGCTCCTCCGCCAACGCCCAGGGTCTGCAGTGCGTCCAGTTCGCGCGGATGTTCACCGGCCTGCAGCTGTTCGGCGACGCCGCCACCTGGTGGGGCCAGGCCATGGGCAGGTACAATCGCGGCTTCACCCCCGAATCGGGCTCGGTGCTGGTGTTCAAGGCCACCGGCGTCATGTCCCACGGCCACGTCTCGGTGGTCAGCCACGTGCTCACCGACCGCATCATCCAGGTCACCCACGCCAACTGGTCGGTGATCGGCGGCCATCGCGGCCAGGTGGAGAAGGACGTCACCGTGGTTGACGTCTCTCCCACCGGCGACTGGAGCCAGGTGAAGGTCTGGTACGATCCCAGCCACAACCTCGGCAACTCGGTCTATCCCACCTACGGCTTCATCTATCGCGCCGCCCAGAAGACCGCCGGCGTCGCCAACCAGATCGCCCAGGCGGCCACCGGCCACTACGCCGCCACCATCGCCATGGCCGCGCCGCATGCCCCAGTTCACACGACGGGCGCGGCGACCACCGGCTCCGGCGACCTGCTGCAGTCGATCCTCAGCCGCCCCTGAGCACGCAGGCGGCCAGGTCGTCCGCCTGCACCGTCTGCGCCGCCGCCCCGATGCGGCGGCTGCGGCGAGCCACGTAGGCGCCGGGCCGCACGGCCTTCCACTTCAGCGGATCGGGCAGGATGGCGGCCAGCCGCGCCGCCTCCGAAGCGCTGAGTTCGTTCGCCCCGTGGCCGAAGTAGCGCTGTGACGCAGCCTGCGCGCCGTACACGCCCGGGCCCCATTCCACCACGTTCAGATACACCTCCATGATTCGCCGCTTGCCCCACAGCGGTTCGATCAGGCTGGTGAAACCCGCCTCCAACCCCTTGCGGACATAGGAGCGCTGCGGCCAGAGGAAGACGTTCTTGGCCGTCTGCTGGCTGATGGTGGACCCGCCGCGCACCCGGCGGGGGTCGCGCGCATTGTGCGCCGCCGCCGCGCGCATGGCGGCCATGTCGAAGCCGTGATGGCTGCAGAAGTGCGAGTCCTCCGCCGCGATCACGGAGCGCACCAGGTCGGGCGAGATGCGCGAGACCGGCCGCCAGTCCTTGTGCAGCCCGTAGCCCTGCGCCAGCCGCTCCACCATCAGCAGGGTGACCGGCGGGGCGACGACCCGGTAGATCGCCGCGAGCGCCAGCGGCATGAGGAGGAGGATCAGCAGCACGGCCAGCACCCACCGCCCAAGCCCGCCGCCGGACTGCCGAGGAGCGCCGAATGGCGCGGTCCTTGGCGCAGCTGGCCGTGGCGGCGGCGCCCTTGGCCGAGGCGGCGCCTTTCGCACCGCCGTGACACGCTTCACTCGCCGCGTCTCTCGAACCATCGCACCCGACCGCCTGGCGCCGCACTAGCTCCAGCCTTGCAGCGTTGCAATCGGACGCCGGGGGCCGGCGGGCAGGAACCGCGCCCTTCAGCCTCCCGTTCTCCTGCACCATCACATCGGAGTGGACGCATGCGCCCCGCCTTGAAGGCCCTCGCCGCCCAGACGCTCGTCATCACCGGGGCCACCTCCGGCATCGGGCTGGCCACCGCCCGCGCCGCCGCGGCGCGAGGCGCCAAGTTGCTGCTGGTCTCCCGCAACGAGCAGGCGCTGCGGGCGCTCTGCGAGGAGCTGAAGGCGCGAGGCGGCACGGCCAACTTCGCGGTGGCCGACGTGGCGGACCTGGCTTCGGTGCAGGCCGCGGCGGCCCGGGCCGACGAGCTCTACGGCGGGTTCGACACCTGGGTGAACAACGCCGGCGTCTCGGTCTACGGCGCCATCGCCGACACGCCGCTGGAGGACCAGCGCCGCATCTTCGAGACCAACTACTGGGGCGTGGTGCACGGCTCCCAGGTCGCCGTGGAGCAACTGAAGGGCCGCGCCGACGGCGGAACCCTGATCAATATCGGCTCGGTGCTGTCGGACCAGGCGATCCCGGTCCAGGGCGTCTATTGCGCCTCCAAGCATGCGGTGAAAGGCTTCACCAACGCGCTGCGCATGGAGCTGGCCAGGAGCGCGCCGGGCGTCTCGGTGACGCTGATCAAGCCGGCGGCGCTGGACACGCCCTTCCGAGACCACGCCCGCAACTATACCGGCGCGCCGGTGAAGAACCCGCCGCCCATCTACGCCGCCTCGCTGGTCGCCGACGCCATCCTCTACGCCGCCGAGACGCCGACGCGGGAGATCACGGTGGGCGGGGGCGGCCGGGCCCTGGTCCAGTTCGGCCAGCACTTCCCCTGGTTGGCCGAGCCCCTGCTGGCCTGGGCCGTACCCCTGCTCAGCCGCGGCGCGAGCGAGCCGAGCGAGGCCAAGGACGACGCCCTGTACAAGGCCGGCCGGGACCTGCGCGAGCACAGCCCCTATTTCGGCGTCCGCCAGACCAGCCTCTACACCGCCGCCCAGCTGAACCCGCGGATCACCGCGGCGGTGATCTCGGGCGCCCTGGCTGCAGGCCTGGTGATGCTGAAGGCCCGCGACAGCCTGCGGATCCACGGCGCCAAGCGCGAGGCCGTGCGCCGCTATCGCGCCAACGCGGAGGCGAGGCAGCCGGTGCAGGACTAGCGCTGCGCGCCGTCATGGCCGTGCAATCCGCCCGCCCGTCATCGGGACCGGAACGCCTGTCGTGCCTGGAAACGAGATCGGCAGCCCCTTCAGCGTCCGCACGGCGAGGTAGGCGAAGGCTTCCGCCTCCAGCGCGTCGCCGCGCCAGCCCACCGCCTCGGCGGCCACCACCTCGCAGGATGCGCGCGCCTTGATGACGCGCATCAGCTCGGGGTTGGACCGCCCGCCGCCCGCCACCACCAGCACCCGCGGCGGCTCGGGGGCGAGGCGCAGGCCCTGCGCGATGGCCTCGGCGGTGAAGGCGGCCAGGGTGGCGCAGGCGTCCTCGACGCCCAGCGCCGCCAAGGGCTCCAGGCTGAAGTCGTAGCGGTCGAGCGACTTGGGCGGCGGCGCGGCGAAGTAGGGGTGCGCCAGGTAGGCCGCGAGCACCGCCGCATCCACCCGCCCGGCCGCCGCCAGCCGGCCGTCCTGGTCGAAGCGGCCGAGGCCGCGCGCCTGCACCAGCAGGTCGATCATGCCGTTGCCGGGGCCGGTGTCGAAGGCCAGCGGGTCCGACCGCTCGCCGAACAGGGTGACGTTGGCCACGCCGCCCACGTTCAGCACCGCGGACGGCGGCTGCAACCCCGACGCCCGGGCGCGGGCCTGGTGATAGATCGGCGCGAGCGGCGCACCCTCCCCGCCCGCCGCCACGTCGGCGGTGCGGAAGTCGTAGGCGACCGGGACGCCCGCCAGTCGCGCCAGCAGCTCGCCGTCGCCTAGCTGGACGGTGCGCCCGATCCGGCCCTCCGCAGGCCGCTCGTGTAGGACGGTCTGGCCGTGGAAGCCGATCAGCTCGATGTCGCGCCAGCCCAGCTGCTCGCGCGCGAGGAAGGCATCCGCGGCCGCGAAATGCTCCCGGGCGACCGCCTCGGCGGTGGGTGCGAACTCGGACGGAGGCGGTGCGCTGCGGGGCCAGGTCTTGGCCGCCTCCGTCGCCGCCAGCACCAAGGCGCGCGTCGCTTCGCTGAGCTTGCGCTCGCCGGCCGGCCCGAAAGCGGAGATCGTCTCGCCGTCGGTATCGAGCACGGCCATGTCCACCGCATCCAGCGAGGTGCCGCTCATGAACCCCAGCACGCGCATGCGAGCGATCCCCGCCGGCTCCGCCTGGAGCCGCTTCAAAGCCAAGCTCCCGCCATGCTAGACCCTGCTCCGATGTCCGAGTTCAAGCCGAAATCCGAGCTGGTCCACCTGCTGGTGGAGCGCGGCTACCTGCACCAGGCCACCAACCTGGAGGGACTGGACGCAAAGGCGGTGTCGGGCGTGGTCACCGGCTACATCGGCTTCGACGCCACCGCCGCCAGCCTGCACGTGGGCAACATGATGCAGATCATGATGCTGCGCCGCATGCAGCAGACCGGCCACAAGCCCATCGTGGTCATGGGCGGCGGCACCACCAAGGTCGGCGACCCCTCGGGCAAGGACGCCACCCGCCAGCTGCTCAGCGAGGCGGCGATCGCGGCCAACATCGCCTCCATCCGCAAGGCCTTCGACGCCTACCTGAGCTTTGGCGACGGCCGCGCCGACGCGATCGTGGTGAACAACGCCGAGTGGCTGGACCAGCTCGGCTACGTCCAGTTCCTGCGCGACTACGGGGTGCACTTCACCCTGAACCGTATGCTGAGCTTCGACAGCGTGCGCCTGAGGCTGGAGCGCGAGCAGCCGCTGACCTTCCTCGAGTTCAACTACATGCTGATGCAGGCGACTGATTTCCTCGAATTGTTCAGGCGTTACGGCTGCCTCCTGCAGTTCGGCGGCTCCGACCAGTGGGGCAACATCGTCAACGGGGTGGAGCTGATCCGGCGGGTGGAGGCGAGCGAGGCCTTCGGCTTCACCAGCCCGCTGGTGACCACCGCGTCGGGCGCCAAGATGGGCAAGACGGCGCAAGGGGCGGTGTGGCTGAACGCGGAGCTGCGCAGCCCCTATGACTACTGGCAGTTCTGGCGGAACACCGAAGACGCGGACGTGGGCCGCTTCCTCAAGCTGTTCACCGACCTGCCGCTGGACGAGGTCGCGCGGCTTGAGGCGCTGCAGGGCGCCGAGATCAACGAGGCCAAGAAGGTGCTCGCGGGCGAGACCACCGCCCTGCTGCACGGCCGCGCCGCCGCGGACGCCGCCGAAGCTGGCGCGCGGGCAGCGTTCGAGGACGGCGCGACTTCGGCCGACCTGCCGAGCTTCGCCCTGCCCCGCGCCAGCCTTGAGGCGGGAGTTCAGCTCGCCGCCCTGGTGGCCGACGCCGGCCTCGCCGCATCCCGCTCCGAGGCGCGGCGACTGGCCCTTGGCGGAGGCCTGCGCCTGAACGACCGGCCCGAGACGGACGCCCAGCGCCTGGTCACCCTCGCCGACCTCGACGCAGACGGCGTGATCAAGCTTGCTGCAGGCAAGAAGAAGATCGTGCTGGTGCGGCCAGCTTGAGCCCGGGGCCCGACCTCATGCCCTGTCCCGCCGTGAAAGAGATCAAAGGAGACATCCATGTCTGAGCTGACCCTCGACGATCCCGCCCCTGACTTCGACCTGCCTACCGATGGCGGCGGACGCGTCTCCCTGGCGACACTCAAGGGCAAGCCCTTTGTCCTTTACTTCTATCCCAAGGACGACACCTCGGGTTGCACCAGTGAGGCCAAGGCCTTTTCCGAGATGAAGGCGCAGTTTGAGGCCGTCGGGTCTAAGGTGATCGGTGTGTCCAGAGACGGGCCCAACAGCCACGACAAGTTCAAGGCCAAATACGACCTGACCATAACCCTGGCGTCAGACGAGGATGGTACGATGCTGGAGCGTTACGGCGTCTGGGTCGAAAAGAGCATGTATGGTCGCAAGTACATGGGTATCGAGCGCGCCACCTTCCTGATCGGCGCTGATGGCTCGGTGAAGCAGGTCTGGCGCAAGGTGAAGGTACCCGGCCACGTGGACGCCGTGCTGAAGGCCATGCGCGCGCTGGCCGGCTAACCCAGCGGACGATGTTGAAGCACCTGTGGCAACCCGTCGCAGGTTGTACGTGACCCGCCGAGGAAGCGGATGTGCATCACGTCCTCCGCACGCCCGCATCTTGCTCAAATCTTAATGGCTCGTGAGGGCCTTCTTGCACGGAGCACGTTCTGAAGTTGTTTGAAGTCTTGCCGTCGCTCCAAAGCAACTGCCACGATCTCGCCAAAGACAGCACGATCCGCCTTAATCAGGTTGAGCAACAAAGAGTCTGATCCGAGGGCGGCTTGCGCCCGCGCCCTGGGTTTGCTCAGTGCCGCAAATGCAAACTTCCAGCTTCGGTAATGTCGTGTTCGGAACGGCCACTGCTTCCTCCAGCTACAGCCTCTTAGACTTGGGTCGTGATCTCCGGGCCAGAACACCGCGTGGGATGCGGGCGGCCAGCGCGCTCGCCGCCCCGGTCGCCATGCTGGTCGGCGCAGTCGGCCTGATGGGCTTATGGACCGCCGTGCCCCGGAACCAAGTCCTGCTCGAGGCGCCCGTCGCCCCCGCGGGCGTGATCGCCACCGATCATGAGGCGGCGGCGGTGACTCGGGCGGCCGCCAGCAACGACCGCGCCCTGAAACACCTGCTGATCGACCTCGGCGCACCGGTTCAGCTTTCCCCCGCCCCTATGGCCAGGCTGACTTCAACGGCGGCCCAGACGGTCGCCGGGCTGCGCGAGACCGAAGCCAACCTGGTCTCCGCCGCCGATCTGGCCGCCCAGGCACGGCTAAGGGACACCCGCGCAACCTTCCACGCGACCGGCCTCGACGCGCGTCCGTACATGGCCGACGCCAGCACGTCCGCCGACCTGTCGCCGCTGGAGCTGCGGGACGCCCGTGTCCTCGCAGCCCGCCTGGACGTAGACGCCCCGCTGGCGCGCCAGGTGCAGCGCACCGCCCGTGACCTGATGGCCGCCCAGGCGCTGGGTGACGCGGCGGCTGCCCTGCCGTTGGCCACCCCCGTGGACGACCCCGTGCGTTCCAGCCCGTTCGGCCCTCGGACGGACCCCTTCACCCATGTCTCGGCCTTCCACCCCGGCCAGGACTTCTCCGGCCACTATGGACAGGCGATCCATGTGACGGCGCCGGGCGTGGTGTCGTTCGTCGGCCAGCGCTCCGGCTATGGCAACTGCGTCGAGGTCGACCACGGCCACGGCTTCAAGACCCGCTATGGACATCTGGAAGCTTTCACCCTGGGCGTCGGCCAGGTGGTGAAGACCGGGGACGTGATCGGGCGCATGGGCTCAACCGGCCGCTCCACCGGCGTACACCTGCACTATGAGGTCTGGGCCAGCGGCCGCCTGCTCGATCCTGCGCCGTTCCTGAAGGCTGGGACCTCGGCGCTGCGAGGCTAGGACAGCGTCTCGACCGCGGCGATCAGGCGCGTGAGGTCCTGAGGCCGCGACAGGCGGTGATCGCCGTCGCGCACCAGGGTGAACACCACGTCGTCGCCACGCCACGCTTGCGCCAAGGCCAGGGCGTGGGTCCAAGGCACGTCGGCGTCTGCGCCGCCCTGGAGCACTTGCAGAGGCGCGTCACTCGCCACCGGACCGGGCAGCACCGACCAGGCGCGACCGTCTTCCAGCAAGGCGCGCGAGATGGCGTCTCCCGGCCCATGCGGCGATGGCCGCACCCAGACGCCGCTCGTGGCCAAGCTCTTACGGGCCTCGGAGTCCAGCTCCGGCTCCATCAGCTTGTCGGTCATATCGGCTGCGGGGGCGATCAGCACCACGCCCGCGATCCGCTCGGGCCGGGCGAGCGCCGCGAGCGTGGCGATCCAACCGCCCATGGACGAACCGACCAGGATCAGCGGGCCCGTCGTCAGCTCGTCGATCACCGCCAGCGCGTCTGCCCGCCAGCGAGAGATCGTCCCCCGAACGAACTCGCCAGACGAGGCGCCATGGCCGAAATAGTCGAAGCGGACATAGGCGCGCCCGCGCTGGCTGGCCCACTCGGCCAGGGCCTGCGCCTTCGTCCCCGCCATGTCGGAGTTGAAGCCACCGAGCCACACGACGGTCCGCCCCTCGCCCGCCATCGCCTCGTAGGCCAGCCGCTCGCCGTCGGGCCTGTGGAGATGGCTGGCCATGGAGGCTGTTCAGCGGCCCTTGAAGTCGGGCGCCCGCTTCTCGACGAAGGCGGCCATGCCTTCCTTCTGGTCCTCGAAGGCGAAGAGGGAGTGGAACAGGCGGCGTTCGACCTTGATCCCTTCGGTGAGGGTCGTCTCGAGCGCGGTGTCCACCAGCTCCTTGTTCATCACCACCGCCAGGGGCGACTGAGCGGCGATCTTGCGGGCGACGGTCATCGCTTCGTCGATGAGCTTGTCGAGGGCCACGACCCGGCTGACAAGCCCCGCGCGCTCGGCTTCAGCGGCGTCCATCATGCGCGCGGTCAGCATCATGTCCATGGCCTTCGACTTGCCCACCAGGCGGGTCAGGCGCTGGGTGCCGCCGATGCCCGGCATGACGCCGAGGTTGATCTCCGGCTGGCCGAACTTGGCGTTGTCCGCAGCGATGATGAAGTCGCACATCATCGCCAGCTCGCACCCGCCGCCGAGCGCATAGCCGGCCACCGCGGCGATGATGGGCTTCCTTGAGCGCACGATCCGCTCGGAGGCTTCAGTGAAGAAGTCCTGGCGGAACGCGTCGGCATAGCTCAGCCCCGCCATCTCCTTGATGTCGGCGCCCGCCGCGAAGGTCTTGCTCGAGCCGGTGAGCACCAGGCAGCGCACCGTCTCGTCGCGATCCAGCGCCTCTATGCACAACGACAGCTCCTGCATCAGCTGGCTGTTCAGGGCGTTCAGCGCTTCCGGCCGGTTCAGCCGGATCAGGGCCACGCCGTCGGCGGCGGGCTCCGCGATGACCGTCTCGTAGTCGCTCATCGGCCGCCTCTCGCCTCCGCGTCCAACTCGTCCAGGTGGCCGCGCATCAGCTGCAGCACGCCGGAAAAGTCTTTGTCGCCGTAGCCCAGGCGGTCGAACATGGCGTAGAGGCCCTCGGCCTGCGCACCCATGGGCGTCGCCGCGCCTGCCGCCGCCGCCGCGGCCTGTGCGAGCTTCAGGTCCTTCAGCATGAGCTTGGTCAGGAAGCCGCCCTCGTAGCCGCGGTCCGACGGCGAGGCCGGCCCGACGCCCGGCCACGGGCAGTAGCTGGAGATCGACCAGCACTGGCCTGAGGACTGGGAGACGATGTCGAAGACCTTGTCCGGCTTGAGCCCCAGCCGCTCAGCGAGCGCAAAGGCCTCGCAGACGCCGAGCATCGAGATGCCCAGCACCATGTTGTTGCAGATCTTGGCCGCCTGGCCGGCTCCGGCCTCGCCCGCATGCACCACGGCCTTGGCCATGGGCTTCAGCGCCGCCTGGACATCGGGGAAGCGCGCTTCTTCGCAGCCGACCATGAAGGTCAGCGTACCGGCTTCGGCCGCCGCGATCCCGCCGGAGACGGGCGCATCGGCGAAGCTGACGCCTGCATCCCTGGCCTCGGCGGCGAGGGCGCGGGCGCTGTCCACGTCGATCGTGGAGCAGTCGATCAGCAGTGCGCTCTTGGACACGCCGGGCAGCACCGCCTCGGTCAACACCTGGCGCACGTGGGCGCCGGCGGGCAGCATGGTGATCACCAGTTCCGCCCCCTCGGCCGCCTTCGCCGCAGACCCCGCGGCCATGCAGCCGGACTGGACCGCGCGCTCAACCGCCAGGCCGCTCAGGTCGAAGGCCTGCACCTGATGGCCGGCCGCGGCCTGCCGGGCGGCCATGCCGGCGCCCATATTGCCAAGACCGATGAAGGCGATGCGGCTCATCGTCGTCCTCTTTGCGCGCCGCCCTCGTTGAGGTGGGCCGGCGTCCATTCCTCATCTTCGGGCAAGGGCTCGAAGATGGCGTCGAGTTTCTGTTGGGTGACCTGCGCCAGGGTCGGCGGATCCCAACGGGGCGCGTTGTCCTTGTCGACGATCACCGCGCGCACGCCTTCGCGGAAGTCGGCGCTCATGCTGACGCGGGCGGCGATGCGGTACTCCACCGCCATCTCCGCCTCGAAACTTTGCACGTCGCGTCCCTGGCGGAGCTGTCGGTACGCCACTTTCATAGCCTGAGGCGACTTGCTCTTCAGAGTGGCGAGCTGGGCCAGCGCCCATTCGCCGCCGTCCGCCTCCAGGGCGTTGAGGATGGCTTCCACGCTCTCTGCACCGAAGAGCCGGTCGATGTCCGCCCGCTGCCGCGCGAGGGGTGGTTCGCCCGCATCGGCCTCGCGCTCGGTCAGCAGGGTGTCGAGCGCGCCGGGATCAGCGAGCAGCTGCGCCTTCAGCGCCTCGACCTGGCCCTGCGGCACATAGTCGGTGGCCAAGCCCAGCAGCAGGCAGTCCGCCGCCTTCAGGCGCGCGCCGGTCAGAGCCAGCCACATGCCGGTCTCGCCCACCAGACGCGGCAGGAACCAGCCGCCGCCCACGTCGGGGAACAAGCCTATGCCGGTTTCCGGCATGGCGAAGACGGTGCGCTCGGTGGCTATGCGATAGCTGGCCGGGGCCGAGATGCCGACCCCGCCGCCCATCACCACGCCATCCATGAACGCCACCACCGGCTTGTCGTAGCCGAACAGCAGGGCGTTCAGCCGGTACTCCTCGGCGAAGAAGGCCCGGGCGGCGACGCCATCCTGCGCCCCGCTCTCCATGATCATGCGGATGTCGCCGCCGGCGCAGAAACCTCGCGGGCCGGTGTGGTCGAGCATCACGGCCGCGACCCGCGGATCGTTGCGCCAAGCCAGCAGGGCCTGCGCCATGATCTGGCACATCTGCGTGTTCAGGGCGTGCAGAGCGGAGGGCCGGTTCAGGGTCAGCCGGCCCCAGCCGCCTTCCACCCGGGCGATGACGGGCGCTGCGTCGGTCACTGGCGCAGCATCTCGCGCGCGGTGATCACGCGCATGATCTCGTTGGTGCCTTCCAGGATCTGGTGCACGCGAAGGTCCCGCACGATCCGCTCCAGCGGATAGTCCTTCAGGTAGCCGTAGCCGCCGTGCAGCTGCAGGGCGTCGTTGGCGACGCGCGAGCCCGCATCGGTGGCGAAGCGCTTGGCCATGGCGCAGAGCTTGGTGGCGTCGCGGTCCTTGCGATCCAGCGCCGAAGCGGCGTTGCGGATCATCAGCCTCGCAGCCTCTAGCTCGGTGGCCATGTCGGCCAGCTTGAACTGCAGCGCCTGGAAGTCCGACAGCGGGCGGCCGAACTGCCTTCTCGTCGCCACATAGGCCTGTGCGGTGTCCAGCGCGAGTTGCGCGCCGCCCAGCGAACAGGCGCCGATGTTCAGCCGCCCACCGTCCAGGCCGGACATGGCGATGCGGAAGCCTTCGCCCTCCGCACCCACGCGGTTCTCCACCGGCACGCGGCAGTCGTCGAAGTTGACCACGGCGGTCGGCTGGGCGTTCCAGCCCATCTTCCGCTCCAGAGCGCCGAAGCCGAGCCCAGGCGTTCCCTTCTCCACCACCAGGGTCGAAACGCCCTTGGGGCCGTCGCCGCCCGTGCGCACCATGACCACGTAGACATCGCTGGCGCCGGCGCCGGAGATGAAGGCCTTGGATCCGTTCAGAACGTAATGGTCGCCGTCCAACCGGGCTGTGGTGCGGAGCGCCGCCGCATCCGACCCCGACCCTGGCTCGGTCAGGCAATAGGAGCCGATCAGCTCCATGGTGGTCATGCTCGGCAGGAAGCGCTGGCGCAGCAGGTCGTCGCCGTACCGGTCGATCATCCAACTGGCCATGTTGTGGATCGAGATGAAGGCGGCCGTGGCCACGTCGCCGTAGGACAAGGCCTCGAACACCAGCGTGGCGTCCAGCCGGCTGAGCGCGGAGCCGCCCACGTCGTCGCGTACGTACAGGCCCGCAAATCCGAGCCCCGCAGCTCTGCGCATCACGTCGACGGGAAAGTGGTGCTCCTCGTCCCAACGGGCGGAGTGGGGGGCGAGTTCGGCGTCAGCGAATCCCTTCGCCGCGTTCCAGATCGCCGTCTGGTCTTCATTGAAGGCGAACTCCACCCCCCGAACTCCTCAACCCGCCGTCCGGCGGTTCAGTCCCCCAGCACTTGGGCGGGTCGTAGGCTGCGGAACGGCTGAAGCCAAGCCTCCGACTTGGTCCAGCGATGGATGTCGCCGCAGGCCGAGCACCGCACCGCGGCGTTCTCGAAGGCGTCGCCCGCGAACTGCGCCTCGGACATGGTGTGGCGGGTGGATACGGGGTCGCCCGTGACCGGGCAGTGGATCATGACAAGAGGCATACGCTCACAACGCGCAGCTTTGCGATTGGTGACGCCCCGTGCGGATTTGTCCACAGGTGAGGCGGGCTCGCGCGCCAGCGGTCCTCAGGTGTTGAGCACCATGGCATAGGCGTCGAGGGAGGCCTCGTGCATGGCCTCCGACATCGTAGGGTGCGGGAAGACGGTGGCGAACAGCTCCGCCTCGGTGGCCTCCAGCGTCATCGCGAGCGCGAAGCCCTGGATCATCTCGGTGACCTCGCCCCCGATCATGTGCGCGCCGACCAGCTCGCCGGTCTCGGCGTCGAACACCGTCTTGACGAAGCCCTCGGTCTCGCCGGACGCGATGGCCTTGCCGTTGGCGCGGAACGGGAAGCGACCGACCTTGATCTTGCGGCCATCCTTCTTCGCCTGGGCCTCTGTGAGGCCGACCGAGGCGATCTGGGGATTGGTATAGGTGCAGCCGGGGATCGGCGCCTTCAACGGCGGGGCATCCTTGCCCGCGATGTGCTCGGCGGCGTGAACGCCCTCGTGGCTGGCCTTGTGCGCCAGCCAGGGCGCGGAGGCGATGTCGCCGATGGCGTACAGCCCCTTCACATTGGTCAGGCAATGGCCGTCGGTGACCACGAAGCCGCGATCGACCTTCACCCCGAGATCCTCCAGGCCGATCGCCTCGATGTTGGCCTGCACGCCCACCGCGATGATGGCGCGCTCCGCCTGCAGCGTCTCCGCCTTGTCCTTGGCCTCGAGCGCGATGGAGACGCCGTCGCCGTCCTTCGACAGCCCGGTCACCTTGGCGCCGGTGCGGAACTTCAGGCCGCGCTTCTCCAGCGCCTTCTGGGCGGCGGCGGAGATTTCCTCGTCCTCCACCGGCAGTATGCGGCCCAACGCCTCGATCACCGTCACCTCGGAGCCCAGCGAGCGATAGAAGCTGGCGAACTCCAGCCCTATGGCGCCGGAGCCGACCACCAGCAGGGTCTTGGGGAAGGCTGGTGGGGTCATGGCTTCGCGATAGGTCCAGACGCGGTCCCCATCCGCCACCAGTCCGATGGCGGGGAGCGTCTTGGCCCGCCCGCCGGTGGCCAGGATGACCGCACCGGCCTGAACCGTGCGCGAGCCACCGGCGGTCAGGGCCACCACGACCTTGGGGGCCGGGTCGCCCGTCTCCAGCCTCGCGGTCCCAGCGAGCACCTCGATCCGGTTCTTCTTCATCAGGAAGCCGACGCCGCTGTTCAGCTGCTTGGCAACCTTGCGGGACCGCTCGATCACCTTGGGGAAGTCGAAGCCGGTCTTGTCGACGCTGAGGCCGTAGTCGACGGCGTGGGTGCTCATGGTCTCGAACACCTCGCCGGACTTCAGCAGCGCCTTGGTGGGGATGCAGCCCCAGTTCAGGCAGATGCCGCCGAGTTCCGCCCGCTCCACGATGGCGGTCTTCAGGCCGAGCTGCGCCCCGCGGATGGCGGCGGTGTAGCCGCCCGGGCCGGAGCCGATGACGATGAGGTCGAAATCCAATTTATCGATCCTACTTGCGAGGCTGAGTACGCATCCAAGCGTCGAACTTAGCCCAGTTCACATGATGGGCGTCGTCCTGATGGCCCTTAGCTAACCACCGAACTCCACCTCTTGAAACGCGGAGTTCTCCAAGTTTTCCATCGGTTGTAGACACAACAAACCTCGGCGCGGTTTGTTCATTCACTACCGAGAGCTCACCGACATTCATTTTGATATCAGCCACCGACTTTGCTCCTCACGCCAGCATGGTCACCGGGTCTTCCACGAAGCCCTTGAAGGCCTGCACCCAGCGCGCCCCGATGGCGCCGTCCACCACCCGGTGGTCGCAGGTGAGCGTCACGCTCATCACTGTGGCCACCGCCAGCGCGTCGCCGCGCACCACAGGCCGCTTCTCGCCGGCGCCCACCGACAGGATGCAGCCCTGGGGCTGGTTCAGGATCGAGCTGAAGCTTCGGATGCCGAACATGCCGAGATTCGACAGCGAGAAGGTGCCGCCCTGGAACTCCTCCGGCCTCAGCTTGCGGGTCCGCGCCCGCTCTGCGAGGTCCTTCATGGCGGTGGAGAGGTCGGCCAGGGAGCGGTTCTCGGCCTCCCGGATGATGGGCGTGATCAGGCCGCCGTCGATGGCCACCGCCACCGCCACATCGGCATGGTGGTGTAGGGCGATCCCCTCCGGCGTGAAGGAGGCGTTGGCTTCGGGCACCGCCTTGAGCGCCAGAGCCGAGGCCTTGATCAGCAGGTCGTTGACGGAGACCCGCACGCCCCGGCTTTCCAGGGCGCCGTTGATGCGCTTGCGCGCGTCGAGCAGGCGGTCGATCTCCAGGTCCATGTTGAGCGGGAAGTGCGGCACGTCGCGGAAGCTCTCAGTGAGCCGGCGTGCGATGGTGCGGCGCATCCCGTCCAGTGGAATGAGATCGTAGGAGCCGGGAGGGATGCCGAGGCTTTCCAGCGACTTCGCCTCGGCCGGCGCGGCGGGTGGCGCCGCTTGCGGCTTGGAGGCCGGAGGCGGAGCGGCCTGCGGCTGGGCGGCCGGTGCGCCCGGCTTGGCCACCTCGATGTCGCTGACGATGATGCGGCCGTGCGGGCCGGAGCCCTTCAGCGCCGACAGGTCCAAACCCTTCTGCTGAGCTAGCCGTCGCGCCAGCGGGCTGGCGAATATCCGGGCGGCGATGGGACTCCCTCCGTCCGCTTCGCCGCCATCTCCCCCGGAGGAGGAGGATCCGAAAGCGCCACCTCGATCTTCCTCGTCTGGCGAAAGTGGCGACGAAGCCGACGAAGGGGGCTTGGCGCCTTCGTCGGCTCTCGGCGGCGACTTCGCGCCCGGATCGGCCTGGCGTTCGCGCGCCTCTTCCTGGCCCTGGTCCCGGGCCGCGCGGGGGTCGTCGGAGCTGGCCCCGGCGATGACGTCCTTGCTCTGGGCCGCCTTGGGTTGCTCCGCTGGAGGGGCGGTGGGGGCTGCAGTCCCGCCCTCCCCCTTCAGCCTGGCGATGGGGGAATTGACCTTCACCCCCTCGGTCCCTTCCGGGACCAGGATGGCGTCCACCACGCCCTCGTCCACGGCCTCCACCTCCATGGTAGCCTTGTCGGTCTCGATCTCTGCGATCACGTCACCGGCGGAGACAGTGTCGCCGGCCTTCACGTGCCACTTGGCCAGCACCCCCTCCTCCATGGTCGGCGAGAGGGCGGGCATAAGGATGTCGGTCATCGCAGGTCTCTTGGCCGCCGGTCAGGCGCGGCTGAGGTGGGCGAGGCTGGGGCCATGGGCCTCCCAGTCGCGTCCGTCGAAGGGCTCAACGCGCAGGTCCAGCGCCACGTATTCGTCCAGGCAACGGGCGTTCACCGACCAGCCGTCCGGGTTCGAACGAGGGCGGTAGAAGGCCTTCGCCCCACAGGTGCTGCAGAACAGGTGTCGCGCCACGCCTGTCCCGAGCTGTAACTCGTCAGGTGATCCGCGCCCAAGAGCAGGCGGAAGCAATCCTCCGGCACGATCAGGTGCAGGTAGCCCATCTTGCTGCAGATGGAGCAATTGCAGTCCTGGACCGTCAGCTGCGAGGTCAGCTCGGCTTTGAAACGCACGGCTCCGCAGTGGCAGCCGCCCTGCTTCCAGCTGCGGTCGTCTCGCGGGCTCACTTGTAGCAGACGCCCTTCACCGCCTGCACGATCTTGTCGACCGAGGGCAGGCAGAGCGCCTCCAGGTTGGCTGCGTAGGGCATCGGCACGTCCTCGCCGCTGACCCGGGTCGGTGGGGCGTCCAGGTAGTCGAAGGCGTGCTCCACCACCCGCTGGCAGACCTCGGCGCCGACGCCATAGGTCGCCCAGCCCTCCTCCACGCTCACCAGCCGGTTGGTCTTCTTCACGCTCTCGACGATGGTCTCATGGTCCAGAGGGCGCAGGGTGCGCATGTCCACCACCTCCGCCTCGATCCCGTCGGCAGCAAGCTTCTCGGCCGCCTCGAGCGCGAACCCGACCATGCGGGAGTGGGCGACCAGGGTCACGTGCCTGCCCTCCCGGCGCACCTTGGCCTTGCCGATGGGCAGGACGAAGTCGTCCATCTCCGGAACGTCGAACTCGTGCCCATAAAGCATCTCGTTCTCCAGGAAGACCACCGGGTTCGGATCGCGGATGGCAGCCTTCAGCAGCCCTTTGGCGTCGGCCGCGTCATAGGGCGCGATCACCTTCAGCCCCGGCACCGAGCCGTACCAGGCGGAATAGTCCTGGCTGTGCTGAGCCCCCACCCGCGCCGCGGCGCCGTTAGGGCCGCGGAACACGATGGAGCAGGTGATCTGGCCGCCGGACATGTAGCGGGTCTTGGCGGCGGAATTGACGATGGCGTCGATGGCCTGCATGGCGAAGTTGAAGGTCATGAACTCTACGATCGGCTTCAGCCCGGCCATGGCCGCCCCGACGCCAAGCCCCGCAAAGCCGTATTCGGTGATCGGCGTATCCACCACGCGCTTGTCGCCGAACTCCTGCAGCAGGTCGCGCGACACCTTGTAGGCGCCCTGGTACTGGGCGACCTCCTCGCCGATCAGGAAGACGCTGTCGTCGCGCCGCATCTCCTCCGCCATGGCGTCGCGCAGCGCGTCGCGCACCGTGGTCGCCACCATCTTGGTGCCGGCTGGGATGTCGGGGTCGGCGAGCGGAGAGGGCGTAGCGAGGGCGACAGGCCCCTCCCCTTCCGCTTTGGGCTTGACGGTCTCCGGGGGCTGCTTCTCCGGCTCGCCAGCGCTGGCCTCGGCGGCGTTCGGCTTGGCGACAGCGACCGGCGCTGCGGCGGCGGAGCCCCCTCCGTCCGCTTCGCGGCCACCTCCCCCAGGGGGGGAGGATCTAGGACCCTGTTTTTCTTGATCTTCCTCCCCTGGGGGAAGTGGCGGCGAAGCCGACGAAGGGGGCGACTTGGCGCTATGGTCAGCCTCATCCTTCAGCCGCGCTATGGGCGCGTTGACCTTCACGCCCTCGGCCCCGGCCTCCACCAGCAGCGCCTCCACCACGCCCTCGTCGACGGCTTCGACCTCCATGGTGGCCTTGTCGGTCTCGATCTCGGCGATCACATCGCCGGCCGAGACCGTGTCGCCGACCTTGATGTTCCACTTGGACAGTGTGCCCTCCTCCATGGTGGGGGAGAGGGCGGGCATGAGGACATCGGTCACGTGGGTTGCTCAAGCCTCTGCATAGACGTCTGTGTAGAGTTCCTTGGGGTCCGGCTCGGGCGCGGTGCGGGCGAACTCGGCGGCGTCGGCGACGATCTTCTTCACCTCCGCATCGATGGCCTTCAGCGCCGCCTCATCGGCGAAGCCGCGGGCCTCCATCTTGTCGCGCAGATGGTCGATGGGGTCGCGGGTCTTGCGCACCTCGTCCACCTCCTCCCGCGTCCGATACTTGGCCGGGTCGCTCATGGAGTGGCCGCGGTAGCGGTAGGTCTTCATCTCCAGGATGTAGGGCCCCTGGCCTGAGCGGGCGAACTCCGCCGCCCTCGCTCCAGCCTCGCGCACCGCCTCGATGTCCATCCCGTCCACCTCCTCGCCCGGAATGTTGAAGCTTTCGCCCCGGCGGAACAGGTGGGTCTGGGAGGAGGCGCGCTCGACGCTCGTGCCCATGGCGTACTGGTTGTTCTCGATCACGAAGACGATCGGCAGCTTCCACAGCTCGGCCATGTTGAAGGCCTCGTAGACCTGTCCCTGGTTGGCCGCACCGTCCCCGAAATAGGTGAAGCTGACCTTGCCGTTCCCGCGATACCAGTTGGCGAAGGCCAGGCCGGTACCGAGCGGCACCTGCGCGCCGACGATCCCGTTGCCGCCGAAAAAGCCCTTCTCCACCGAGAACATATGCATGGAGCCGCCCTTGCCGCGGGCGGCGCCCGTGGCGCGGCCTGTCAGCTCCGACAGGACGGCCTTGGGGTCCATGCCGATGGCCAGCATGTGGCCATGCTCGCGGTAGCCGGTGATGACCTCGTCGCCGTCCTCGGCGATCGACTGCATGCCAACCGCGATGGCTTCCTGGCCGATGTAGAGGTGGCAGAAGCCGCCGATCAGCCCCATGCCATAGAGCTGGCCCGCCCGCTCCTCGAAGCGGCGGATCAGCAGCATGTCGCGATACCAGCCGAGCATCTGGTCTTTGGAGGCGGAGCCAGGCGGGTGGTTGTGGTCGGACGGAGCGGGATCGGCTGCAAGCGCAGAGGTCCTGCCCGGCCTGGGCTTTGCACCGGTTTGCGCGGGACGGCGCGCCTGCGAGCGCTTGGCGTCGGCGGTGGGCGGCTTGGATGCGCGGGCCATGAACAGAAGTCTCCCGTGACGGCGCCCTGTCTAGAGCGCCGTCCGACCGGGGGAAAGCGTCAAAACATCAGTCCGAGCGGCGGGCGGTCCGGATCACGTAGTCGCGAGGGTCGGCGAAGCCCAGGATTACGCGCGCCCGTTCGTCCAGCAGGTCGCGCGACAGGGAGGCGTCGCTGAGCAGGTGGATGCGGCTGTCGAGCTCGGCCTCCTGGGCTTGCAGACGCTTCAGCTCCTGGCTGCGGGCGGCGAGCGCCGCATTGCGCTGCGGCCGGGTGAGCAGGCCGCGGTCGCCGGTCAGGGCCTGATAACCGAAGTAGAAGATCAGCAGGGCGAACAGGGCCGTGGGGATGTAGGGGCGCAGACGATGGAACACGCGCGACTCCGGGCCGGACTGCATCTCAGGGATGCGCGAACAGGGTTAACGGCAGGTTTAGCCGCGAACCTCCCTCCCTGCGAAGCGGGGGAGGAGAACACCTACAGCCCCCTGAACACGCCCTTGCCGGCGAAGACGGCCTGGTCACCCAGCGCCTCCTCGATGCGCAGCAGCTGGTTGTACTTGGACAACCGGTCCGAGCGGGCCAGCGAGCCGGTCTTAATCTGCCCGCAGTTGGTGGCCACGGCCAGATCGGCGATGGTGGCGTCCTCCGTCTCGCCGGAGCGGTGGGACATGACCGCGGTGTAGGCGGCGCGGTGGGCCATGTCGACGGCGTCCAGGGTCTCGGACAGGGTGCCGATCTGGTTGACCTTGACCAGGATCGAATTGGCCAGGCCCTGCTCTATGCCCATGGCCAGCCGCTCAGGGTTGGTGACGAACAGGTCATCGCCGACGATCTGGATGCGCTCGCCCAGCGCCTCGGTGAGCTGGGCCCAGCCCTCCATGTCGTCCTCCGCACAGCCGTCCTCGATGGAGACGATGGGGAAGGCGTCGACCAGCCTGGCCCAGTAGTCGACGATGCCGGCCGAATCGAGGGTCTTGCCCTCCCCCGCCAGAACGTAGCGACCGTCCTTGTAGAACTCGGTGGAGGCGGGATCAAGCGCCAGCCAGAAGTCCTCGCCGGCCTGGTAGCCCGCCGCCTCGCCCGCCTTGACAATGTAGGCCAGCGCCTCTTCGGCGGAGGCGAGGTTGGGAGCGAAGCCGCCCTCATCGCCGACATTGGTGTTCAGCCCCGCCTTCTTCAGCGCGCCCTTCAAGGCATGGAAGATCTCCGCGCCCATGCGCAGCGCGTCGGCGAAGGTCTCCGCGCCCGCGGGGACGACCATGAACTCCTGGATGTCGATGGGATTGTCGGCGTGCACCCCGCCGTTGATGACGTTCATCATCGGCGTCGGCAGCACCCGGGCCGAGACGCCGCCGATGTAGCGGTAGAGCGGCAGGGTGGCGCTCTGGGCCGAGGCCTTGGCGGCGGCGAGGCTGACGCCCAGGATGGCGTTGGCGCCCAGCCGGCTCTTGTTGGGCGTGCCGTCCAGCTCGATCATGGCCGCGTCGAGCCGGCGCTGGTCCTCGGCGTCGAAGCCGGACAGGGCGTCGAAGATCTCGCCGTTCACCGCGTCGACGGCCTTCTGCACGCCCTTGCCGCCGTAGCGGTTGTCGTCGCCGTCACGCTTCTCCACCGCTTCGTGCGCGCCGGTGGAGGCGCCGGAGGGGACGGCGAAGCGGCCGAAGCTGCCGTCTTCCAGGGCGACGTCGACCTCGACAGTGGGATTGCCCCGGCTGTCCAGGATTTCCCGGGCGGTGATGTCGACGATATCGGCCATGGAGCGATCCTGAGGTCTGCGGCGCCGTTCCCCGGATGTGCGAACGGCGCGCGAGCCTTAGCCCACGCGCCGTCGGTGCTCAACAATCGCTCTCCCGCAAGGGGAAAGCGAGCGCCCTAGCAGTGCACGGTGCTCTTGGCGATGGCGTGGCCCGCCACCGCGCCGACGCCGGCGCCCACCAGGCCGCCGACCAACCCGTGGCCGATCAGTGCGCCGGCCACGCCGCCCGTCGCTGCGCCGGCCAGGGTGCCCTGATTGCCGGCGTGGCGCCTCGCACGGTAGCAGCTGTGATAGTAGTGGTGGTGATAGCCATAGTAACCCTGGGCGGAAGCCGGCGCGACGCCCGCAGCCGTCACGGAGGTCAGGGTGGCCAAGGCGGTGACCGCCATCATCAACTTGCGCATAATCGTCTCCCGATCCGATGCGCTACGGAATGACAAGCCGAAGGCTAGGGTTCCGAGGCGCGAGGATCCGGTTGTCGCAGGTGCGAGATGAACGGCGCCTGAGCGCGCCCGTCATGCCAGATGGTACCACCTCCCGGTCTCGAACCGGGGACCTCCAGAGCCACAATCTGGCGCTCTAACCAACTGAGCTAAGG
>NZ_CAHJWH010000020.1 GCF_903642205.1 Caulobacter sp. S45
GCCGCCGCCTCCGGCGCCGGGCTCTGCGGCGGCCGGGGCCGCCCGCCGGAACGCCGCGCAGGCCTGACCGCTTGAGCCACCGGGGCCTATGCTGTAGTGCGCCGGAGCTGGACTTTCGAGGATCGGACCATGGCAGGCGGACAGACCGCAGGCGACCAAAGCACCCCGGAATACCATCGGGGCGAGATGCAGGTCGCAACTCATCGTTCCATGTACATGCGCTTCAACGGCCTGGTGCATTGGGGCTGCACCTTCATCGCCGCCCTGGTGGCCTTCCTGGTGCTGTGGCTCTGCGCTCACATCGCCTTCCTGGCCTCGGCCTTCGTGGCGGCGGTGATCATCGGCGTAGGGGTGTGGATGAGTCGCAACACCGGCCACAACGCGGGCTACTGACGCCCCGAGGGCGAGCGCGGTAAACCGCCTTTAACCCTGCGGCGCTCTAATGCTCCTCCAACTGGCGGGGGTGGTCTTGAGCGAAGTCCTGAACATGGAGCCGGCGACCGGCTGGGCCGAAGCACGCTCCCTCATCCTGCTGAACCCCGAGCTGGTCTGCGACGACTCCCACCTGCTGCAGGCCCTGGGGCTTCGCCCGCACGCCTCCAACGTGGTGGAGTTCGGCCCCGCCGCCCTGGCCCGTCTGGAGGCCGCCCGCGAGCGCGAGACTACCGCCCGCCAGGAAGTGGAGGCCATCGCCAAGGCCAACCATTCCGCCCAGGGCCAAGCCCACGACCTGGTGCTCGACCTGCTGCTGGCCGCCAACAGCGCCGACCTCGCCTACCGCCTGCACGAGGGCGCCCAGCGCCGCTTCGGCCTGGAGGTGGCGAGCGTGGGCGTGGAGGGCCATGCGCCTGCGGGCTGGCGGTCGCTGCCGGTGGGCCTGGTCGGCTACGTCATCGAGCCGGGGCGCAGCTGCGCGGTCGGCCCCTGCACCGGCGGGGGCGAGATCTTCGGCGAGATGGCGGAGCGGGTGAAGAGCGTCGCCCTCATCCGCCTGTCCCTGTTCGATCCCAAGCGCGCAGGCCTGGTCGCCTTCGGCTCGGCAGACCCGGACGGGTTCGCCCCCGACATGGGCGTCGAGCTGATCGCCTTCGTCGGCCAGGTGGTGGAGCGTCTGGCCGAGCACTGGCCGCCGCGAGTTTGACAGCGCGGCGCAGCCCCCTCAGTCGCTCCGCGACAGCTCCTCCAGGGGGGGAGCATCTGGGCGCCGCGTCTGACGCCTCTGATCTTCCCCCGCTGGGGGAAGTCCGGCCGAAGGCCGGGATGGGGGCCCCCGCCGCCGAGGCGCTGGATGCCTGGATCGGCTATCTCGCCCACGAGCGGCGCGCCTCGCCGCTGACGCTTGAGGCCTACCGCGAGGACCTGACCGCCTTCTTCACCTTCCTGACCACCCACTTCGGCGGTCCGCCCACCTGCGCCACCCTGGCTGAGGTCTCGGCCGCGGACGTCCGCGCCTACATGGCCGCGCGCCGCAGCGGCGAGCGGCCGCTGACGCCCCGCTCGCTCAGCCGGCGGCTGTCGGCCATCCGCAGCTTCTACCGCTTCGCCGACCGGCGGCTGGGGATCGTCAACACCGGGGTGCCCCTTGTCCGCGGCCCCCGGCTGAAGCCCACTGCGCCCCGGCCGGTGACCGAGGACCAGGCCCGCGGCCTGATCACCGAGGCCGGGGACGACCCCGAGCGCGAGGCCTGGGAGACTGCGCGTGACGCGGCGCTCCTCACCCTGCTCTACGGCTGCGGCCTGCGCATCTCGGAGGCCCTGTCCCTCACCCGCGCCGACGCCCCCCTGCCCGAGGCGCTGCGCATCACCGGCAAGGGCGGCAAGACCCGGCTGGCGCCCGTGCTGCCGGCGGTGGCGGGGGGCGTGGACGCCTACCTGGCCGAGCTGCCCTTCCCCCTGGCTCCCGCCGACGCCCTGTTCCGGGCCAAGCGCGGCGGCCCGCTCGGCGCCCGCTACGCACAGGCGCTGATGGCGCGGCTGCGCGGCCGGCTCGGCCTGCCGGACAGCGCCACGCCGCATGCGCTGCGCCACAGCTTCGCCACCCACATCCTGGGCAACGGCGGCGACCTGCGCACCATCCAGGAGCTGCTAGGACACGCCTCGCTCTCCACCACTCAGAAGTACACGGCCGTGGACGCCGCCGGCCTGCTGGCCAGCTACGCCAGGGCGCATCCGCGGGCCTGAACACGCCTGTCATCCCGGCCTCCGCGCCTTCCCATCGCCTCATCCTGAGCCTGTCGAAGGACGGGGCGACGCACCCACGCCAGCCGCAGCGGGGCCGGCCTCGTCCTTCGACAGGCTCAGGATGAGGCCTACTGCAGAGGCGGAAGAGAAGCGGGCAAGGTGAATTCGGCGCAATCTGCTCGCGTCCACCGCCCGCCAGCCCCACCTTTGCGTTAGGGGACGGGTGGTCAGTCTAAGGATGGCTCAGATGGCGAAGAGCGGCGCGGGCCTGATGGGCCGGCTTCGCGGCGAAGCGGGGCGCGAGGGCGGGGCGCTGTGGATCCCCGAACTCGGGGCCGACCAGCGCGCCGACTTCGGCCGGCTGAAGCGCGAGCTTCGCGTGCTGGAGACCGCCCAGGACGACGGCCGCCGCAACCAGCCGCCGACCTCTGCCTTCGCGCCCACGGGCGCGGAGCTGCAGATCATCGGCCGCGTCGCCCAGGGCCTGCGCGACGTGAACGCCTTCCTGGCGTCCGTGCTCGGCGAAGCCTCGGCCCAGGCCGGCCGTCGGGTGCCGGGCGAGCTGACGCCCGAACACGCCCGCGCGGAGATCGACAGCCGCATCGGCCACGTCCTCTCCGAACGCCGCACCGACCTGGTGGCGCTCCGTGAGGAGGAGCTGGAGACCCAGCGCGACCTGAACTATTTCCGCCGCCGCCACGAGCTGCACCGCGCCGCCTCCTACCGCGAATCCACATTGCTGCCCTTCGCGATCCTGGTGGGCGCCTTTGTGCTGGAGAGCTTCGCCAACGCCTTCCTGCTCAGGCGGATTTCCGAGCAGGGCTGGGTCGGCGGCGTGGTGCTGGCGGCGGTGATCAGCCTGGTCAACATCTCGCTCGGCGTGTTCGGCGGCGGTGTGGGCTGGCGGCTGGTCGGCCACCGTTTCCCGCTGCAGAAGGCGGTGGGATGGGCTGTGAGCGTGGCCGCGGTCGTGCTGGCCTTCTTCTGGAACATCTATGCCGCCCACTTCCGCGAGGTGGCCGAGCAGGCTGTCGACACCGGGACCACCGCGACGCTCGCCGGCCACGCCGTGGACGCCCTGGCCGACATCAGGGCGCACGGCATCCTGGGCCTCACCTCGCTGTTCTCCTGGGGCCTGTTCGCGCTCGGCCTGCTCGTCCATCTCGCCGCCAGCCGCGAGGCCTGGGACGACATGGCCGACCGCTACTGGGACTACCGCCGCTATGACCGCGCCTACCGCACCGCGAGGCTGGACTACGAGGACACCGTCGCCGACGCCAAGGCTGCAGCGGTGGAGGCGAGCCGCGAGGTGCTGGCGGAACTGGAGGCGACCTACGCCCCCCACACCCAGGACCGCGACCGCCTGCTCGCCCTGGCCGAGCTGGCCCAGCGCCGCCTGGCGGAGGGGCGCGACGCGGAGGCCGAATGGGTCCGCCAGGGCGGCGCCCTGGTCAAGGCCTACCGCGACGAGAACGCTCAGGTTCGCTCCGACCCGGCCCCCGCCTATTTCGGCCGCCACGTGGAGCCCGACGCCTACCGCAACGGGATCGCCGGAGCGGTCCCGGCGGCGGCCGCGGAGCTGGAGGCCAGCCGCGCCAACGCCGAGCGGGCGGAGCTGCAAATCCGCCGCGACGCCGAGGCCGCCGCGCGCATCCACGCCGCCAACCAGTCCGCGCTGGTGGGGCTGAAGGCGTATGTCACCGAGGCGGCGGACGGGCTGCAGGCGCGCATCGACGGGCTGAAGACCGCCGTAGACCGCGAGGCGGACGCCAACCTGAACCGCCGCGCGCCGGTGGCGGAGAGCCCCCTCGGTCGCTCCGCGACAGCTCCCCCGCCGGGGGAGCATCCAGGAGGCGGCGATTTCGATCTTCGCTCCGCGGGGGAAGTCCGGCCGAAGGCCGGGATGGCGGCCTACGACGACGACGCCTTCGGACCGCTGGAGCGCGTAGGTGGTCCGTGACCGTCGCCGTGTGGCGGGTCGGGGTCAGCGGCGGCTTCGGCCCTCCGAAGTCCGCCGGCAGAAGCAGACCCGCCGCGCCGTCGTCATCCTCAGCGCTTCCGCGGCGGCCATCATCGGCGTGGGTGGGCTGCTGGCGCTGAACCGCAGCCCGCCCACCGACCCGGACACCGGCTGCATCGCCGGCCAGACAGTCCCGCGCGAGCACACCGTGGTGCTGGTGGACCAGACCGACGCCTTGACCACCCACCAGATCGCCTACGTCAAGGCGCTGATCCTGGCGGAGTACCAGCGCCTGCGCCCCTATGGCGAGCTGACGGTACGGGGCGTCCGCGCCGACCCCGACGACGCCGGGAACAGCTTCTCCCGCTGTCGCCTGCGCCGGGGCGCCGAGGTGCTGGGCGTGGCCTCCAACCCCGACATGATCGAGGCGGCGTTCAAGCGCACCGTCGGCGACGCCCTGAACGGCTACCTCAACGGCCTGCACGACGTGCCGAGCGCCCCCCGCTCGCCGATCATCGAGGCGGTGGACAGCGCCGTTGACGCCCCCGATTTCGGTCCGACCACGCACGACCGCCGCCTGGTGCTGGTCTCCGACATGGCCCAGAACAGCCGCTCGGTCAGCGAATACGCCGGCCCGGGGTCAGGCCTCGACCCCAGCCCCGCCGCGCGCTCGGAGCTGATGCGCGACCTCCACGGCGTGGCGGTGCGCATCCACTACGTGCACCGGCCGGACCTCGCCACGATCCAGACTGCAGCCCAGCGGGACTTCTGGCGCGCGTGGTTCACCGGCCAGGGCGCCAACGTGAAGCTCGGCTGGGGCCTGCAACTGGTCGACGGACGCCGTTAGCGCCTGGGCCGCCGGATGAGGGGATCATGTCGCCTTCAAGATTTAACCCTCGTCCGCTATATCGCGCGCCATGGGCTGGCTTCCGAAATCCCGCAGGGCGCGCCGCCGCCTGACCGCCGTGGCCGTGGCCGCCCCGATCTTGGGCGTGGCGGTGACGCTGTCGCTCTACGCCATGGGCGATGCGGCGGTGTTCTTCTACAGCCCGGCCCAGGCCCGGGCCAAGCACGTGCCGGCCAACCGGCTGGTGCGGCTGGGGGGCCTGGTGCAGATGGGCAGCGTGCAGAAGCTCGGCGACGGGGAGGTCCGCTTCGGCGTCACCGACCGGGCTGCGGCGGACGAGGTGGTCTACAAGGGCGACCTGCCCGACCTCTTCCGCGAAGGCCAGGGCGTGGTGACCCAGGGCGTGTTCCGCCCCGACGGCGTATTCGAGGCGCGCGAAGTCCTGGCCAAGCACGATGAGAAGTACATGCCCAAGGAGGTCGCCGACGCCCTGAAGAAATCCGGCGAATGGCGCCCCGACGGCGAGCAGACCTTCGCCGCGCGCACACCGGGCGGCGTCCCTGCAGCGGCCCAGGGCTTCCGATGACCGCCGAACTGGGCGCCTTCGCCCTGGTGCTGGCGCTGGCCATGTCGCTGGCCCAGGTGGGGCTGAGCGCCGCCGGCCGCGTCCGGCACGACGCCACCCTGCGCGGCGCAGGCGAGGGCGCAGCCCTGGCCGCCTTCGTCGCCATGGCGATGGCCTTCGCCGCCCTGATGACCGCATTCGTCACCTCCGACTTCTCGGTGGCCAACGTGCAGGTCAATTCCAACATCGAGCAACCGCTGTTCTACCGCATCACCGCCACCTGGGGCTCGCACGAGGGTTCCATGCTCTTGTGGAACCTGGCCCTCACCGGCATGGGCGCCGCGATCGCCCTGTTCGGGCGCAACCTGCCCACCGGCGTCAAGGCCGTGGCTCTGACCAGCCAGGGCGCGCTGGGCCTTCTGTTCATCGGCTACACCGCCTTCGCCTCCAACCCGTTCCTGCGGTTCGCTCAGGCGCCGCTGCAGGGTCAGTCGCTGAACCCGATCCTGCAGGACCCCTTCATGGCGATCCACCCGCCGTTCCTGTACTCCGGCTATGTCGGCTTTTCGGTGGTGTTCAGCCTCGCCGTCGCAGCCCTAGTGGAGGGGCGGGTGGACGCCGCCTGGGCGCGTTGGGTGCGGCCCTGGGCTTTAGCGGCCTGGAGCCTGCTGACCATAGGCATCACGCTGGGCTCGTTCTGGGCCTATTACGAACTGGGCTGGGGCGGCTGGTGGTTCTGGGATCCGGTGGAGAACTCCAGCTTCATGCCCTGGCTGGTGGGAACGGCGTTGATCCACTCCGCCATCGTCACCGAGAAGCGTGGTGCGCTGACGGGCTGGACGGTGTTCCTGGCGCTGTCGGCCTTCACCTTCTCCATGCTGGGCGCCTTCCTGGTGCGTTCGGGCATCCTGACCTCGGTGCACGCCTTTGCGGTGGACCCCAAGCGCGGCGTCCTGCTGCTGACCATCCTGGGTCTGGCATCGGGGACAGGCTTCTCGCTGTTCGCCTGGCGCGCGCCGGGGCTGGCGCCGGGCGGCCTCTTCGCGGCCGTCAGCCGGGAGGGCGCGCTGGTGCTGAACAACCTGTTCCTGGCCGCCGCCACCGTGACCGTGGCGCTGGGGACCCTCTATCCGCTGATCCGGCAGGCGCTGACGGGCGAGGCGATCTCGGTCGGCGCGCCCTACTTCGCCCTCACATTCGGGCCTCTGATGGGAGCCTGCCTGATGATCCTGCCCATCGGGCCGCTGCTGGCTTGGAAGCGCGGGGAGCTGACGCCCGCCCTGCGGCGGCTCTGGCTGGCCGGGATCGCAGCCGTCGCGGCGGGCGCCCTCGGCTGGGTGATCCTCAGTCCGCGCAAGGGCTTCGCCGCGCTGGGCTTGGCGCTGGGGGCGTGGCTGATCGCCGGCGCGCTGAGCGAGATCGTCCAGAGGGTCAGGATCGGAGAGGCTGGTGCGGCCGAGATCGGCCGTAGGCTTCGCCGTCTGCCGCTGGCGGCCTGGGGCATGACGCTCGCCCACCTAGGCCTCGGCGTCTTCGTGCTCGGGGCCAGTTCCGAGCTGGCCTGGCGGGTCGAGGCCGCCCGGACGCTGAACCTCGGCCAATCGGTGAGCTCGGGCGGCTACAGCTTGACCTTGCAGCAGGTCGCTCCGGTGCAGGGGCCAAACTTCACCGCCCAGCGCGCCACCATCGAGGTCGCCCCACCGCACGGCCCCGCCTTCACGGTCACGCCGGAGCGCCGCTTCTATCCCGATCGTCGCCAGACCACCTCCAAGGTCGCCATAAGCCGGCGCGGCGTCAGCGACCTCTACGTCGTGCTGGGGGACGAGCAGGACGAGGCGGGGCGCCCCGCCTGGCTGGTGCGCGCCTTCTACAACCCATGGGCCCGGCTGATCTTCTTCGGGCCGGTGCTGATGGCGCTGGGCGGCGCGGCGTCGCTGGCGGACCGCAGGCTGAGGCTGGCGGCTGGACGGCGGGCGGCGCCGGCCGCGCAGGTGGCGGCGGCGTGAGGCTGCACCGCGGAGCCTTCGCCTCAGGAGTTGGAGGGGTGGCGGCTCGACTTGCACGGCCGGCCCTCGCCATGGCCGCGCTCCTCTGCATCGCCGCCGCGCCGACCGAGGCGCTGCGCGACCCCGCGCAGGAGGCGCACGCGCATGTGCTGTTCCGCCAGGTGCGCTGCCTGGTGTGCCAGAACGAGTCCATCGACGACAGCGAGGCGCCGCTGGCGGCGGACCTCCGCGCCCTCGTGCGCCAGCAGGTGGCCGCCGGCCGCGCCGACGCCGACATCCGCGCCTTCCTGGTGAAGCGCTATGGCGAGTTCGTGCTGCTGAAGCCCGCCTTCTCCGCCGCCAATGCCTTGCTCTGGCTGACACCCTTCGTCATCATCCTCGGCGGAGGGGCGGCGATCGGGCTGCGGCGACGCGACGAGCGCGGCCGCGCCGCCGAGAGACCCCTGGACGCCGTAGAGGAAGCGCGACTCGCCGTGCTGGCCCCGACGCGCGTAGAGCCCGGCTGAGCGCCACGGTTGCGCCCCAGCTTGGCCCTCTTAAGGCCCGGTGGCCATGTGCAGTGCGCCCTGGCCATGGCCCCATGCGCGTCGGCAACCTACATGCACGCTTCGGTCTTCCGAGATGCGGATGCGGGCGTGCGCCCCTGAAGCCATGGCGGCGCTTGGCTAGAGAAAGAACGGTTTAGATGGCGATCAAGAACAAGGGTTTTATGGCCGGCGCGACCATCGGGGTCGGGCTCGCTGCCGCGGCCGCCATCGGGGCGGGCGTTCACCTGCCCAGCGCCGCCTCCGCCCAGCCGGCCGGCGCCATCCAGCCCACCGCCCCTCCCGGCGTCAACGCGCCCACCGGCGCGCCGGCCTCCTTCGCCGACATCATCCAGCGAGTCGCCCCGGCGGTGGTGTCCATCGAAGTGACGACGCACCTGAACCAGCCACGCACGATGCAGATCCCCGGCCTGCCCTTCCCCTTCACCATCCCCGGCCAGCCGGGCGGTGGTGGAGACGACGACAACGGGGACGACGGCGGGTCGGGCGACAACGGCGATACCGGGCAGGTCCAGCCGACGCCCGCACCTGGAACCCGGGGTCACGCCACACCCCGCCGCGCCACGCCCAAGGGCCCCGAGGCCATGGCGGCGGGCTCGGGCTTCTTCATTTCGGCCGACGGCTACATCGTCACCAACAACCACGTGGTCGCCGATGCGGACACCATCAAGGTGACGCTGAGCGACGAGCGGGAGCTGACGGCCCGCCTGATCGGCCGCGACGCGCTCAGCGACCTGGCGGTGATCAAGGTCGACGGCGGCGGCTTCCCCTTTGTCAGCTTCGAGACCGCCTCCAAGCCGCGGGTGGGCGACTGGGTCATCGCCATCGGCAATCCCTACACGCTGGGCGGCACCGTCACCGCGGGTATCGTGTCGGCGGAGGAGCGCCAGATCGGCCAGCAATTCGTCAACTACCTGCAGATCGACGCGCCCATCAACCGCGGCAACTCGGGCGGACCCACCTTCGACGTGTTCGGCCGGGTGGTCGGCGTGAATACCGCCATCTTCTCCGAGTCCGGCGGTTCGGTCGGCATCGGTTTCGCCATTCCCGCGGAACTGGCCTCCACCATCACCAAGCAGCTGATCGCCAACGGCCACATTGTGCGCGGCTATCTGGGCGTCTCGATCCAGACGGTCACCCGCGACATCGCCGCCAGCGAGGGGCTCGGCGACCGCCGCGGCGCCCTGGTGGGCGACGTGACGGCCGGCGGCCCCGCCGCACGGGCGGGTGTCCAGGTCGGCGACATCATCCTGTCGGTCAACGGCCATCCGGTGAAGTCGTCCGAGGAGCTGTCCCAGGTCACCGCCAACGTGCCCCCCGGCGGCGATCTGAGCCTGGAGTTGCTGCGGGGCGGCCGGCGCCTGACCATCTCCGCTCGGTCCGGCACCCGCCCGGCTGAGGCGACGCTGAACCCGAACGGGACCCCCGGCGACAGCGGCGGCGGCGAACAGCCCGGCGTCGGCGTGTCCACCCGCGCGCTCGGCATGCGGCTGGGCGTGCTTGACGCCGCGGCGCGCCAGCAGTTCAGCGTGCCCGCGACGGTGCGGAACGGCGCGGTGGTGGTCAGCGTCTCCAGTTCGTCGGACGCGGGCCACATCGGCGTCAAGCCCGGCTTCGTCATCCAGCGCGCCGGCGACCGTGTGGTCAATGCGCCGTCCGATGTGGTTGCTGCAGTGGCGGAGGCCCGGCGCGCCGGACGTCCCTCCATCCTGCTGCTGATCGAGGCGGACGGCCACAACAGCTTCGTGCCGGTGAAGTTGGACAGCGGCGACGCGCAAAAGTAGCTTGGCCGCACGCGGGGGCGGCGTCGGCCGTCCCCGCGATCCGCGGGAGGGCCAACGTGCGCATACTGGTCGTCGAGGACGACGCCGAAGCGGCCTCGGCCATGTGCCGCGGCCTGGCGGAGGCAGGCCACGCCTGCACCACCGCTGTCGACGGGGTGAAGGGGCTGGAGGCCGCCCGCAGCGGTGGCGGCTTCGACGTCATGGTGGTCGACCGGATGATGCCCAACATGGATGGCGTCACCCTGGTCCAGACCCTGCGGCGCGAGGGCGACAACACGCCCGTCCTGTTCCTGAGCGCGCTGGGCGAGATCGACGACCGGGTGAAGGGTCTGCAGGCCGGCGGCGACGACTACCTGGTCAAGCCCTACGCCTTCGCCGAGCTGATCGCCCGGGTGGACGCCCTGGCGCGCCGGCGCGAGACCGGCTCGGTCCACACCCTGCTCAAGGTCGGCGAGCTGGAGATGGACCTGATCAGCCGTGGCGTGAGCCGCGCCGGCAAGGCCATCGACCTGCAGCCGCGCGAGTTCCAGCTGCTGGAGTACCTGATGCGCCATGCCGGCCAGTCGGTCACCCGAACCATGCTGCTGGAAGAGGTCTGGCACTACCACTTCGACCCGCAGACCAACGTGATCGACGTCCACATCTCGCGCCTCCGCTCCAAGATCGACAAGGACTTCGACCGCCCGATGCTGCAGACCGTGCGCGGCGCGGGCTACCGGCTGGATGGGTGACGGGCGGCCTGGAGCGGATTAGGCCATGCGCCTGCCCTCCCTCACCCGCACGACGCCGTTCCGCCTGACCCTGGTCTTCCTGGCGCTGTTTGCGGCCTTCGCGGCGGCGTTCCTGGCCTACATCTACGTGGCGACCGCGGGCGAGGTGACGCGGCGCGCCGACGAGGAGGTCGGGCGCGAGCTGGACTCGCTGCAGGCGGTCTATGCCCGCGGCGGGCTATCGGCCCTGAACCAGGCCATGATCGAGCGGGCGGTGGGCGACCGGCCCTACCTCTACCTGCTGATGGACAAGACCGCCCATCCGGTGACCGGCAACCTGGCGCAGTCGCCGCTCGACGACCCCACCCGCGCCCCGGCCAGGGCCGAGTTCCGCATCACCGACACCGACCCGGACGGGGCGGTGGTGAAGTCTCAGGGCTATGGCCGCCAGATTCGCTTGCCTACGGGCGAGCTGCTGTTCGTCGGCGCCGACATTGGCCCGGGCCGGGCCTCGGTGATCCGCATCGTGAGGTCCATCTGGGGAGCGGGCGTCATCGTGATCCTGCTGGGCCTGGCCGGCGGGCTTTTCGTCAGCCGCAACGTCAGCCGGGCCCTGGCCGAGCTGAACCGCGCCGTGGGCGCGGTGGCGGCCGGCGACCTGAACGCCCGCATCCCGGTCCGAGGCGTTCGCGACGAGTATGACGAACTGGCGGTCGGCCTGAACGGCATGCTGGAGCGGGTGGAGCGGCTGATGGGGAGCATGCGCCACGCCGGCGACGCGATCGCCCACGACCTCCGTTCGCCCCTCACCCGGCTCCGCGCCCGCCTGGAAGTGTCGATGATGGAGGTGGAGGCCGGCCACGCTGATCCGCAGGCCGCCCTCGCCACGGCCCTGGAGGATACGGATTCGGTGCTCAAGACATTCGGCGCGGTGCTGGCCATCTCCCGCCTGCAGGCGGCGGGCTCCATCGCCGAGCCCAAGGTGTTCGACGTGGCGGAGGTCGCGGCGGGCGTTTCCGAGCTCTACGAGGCGGTGTGCGAGGAGAAGGGCCAGGACTTCGGCGCCGAACTCGGGCGCGGCCTGCTCGTGCGCGGCGACCGCGACTTCGTCGCCCAGGCGCTCGCCAACCTGCTGGACAACGCGGTGAAATACACGCCCGGAGGCGGGGCGGTGATGCTGCGGACGCGCCGGCGGGCGTCGGGCGAGGTGGAGGTCAGCGTCACCGACACCGGTCCAGGCATCCCCGAGGGCGACCGGGAGCGGGTGCTGGAACGCTTCGTGCGGCTGGAGCGGAGCCGCAGCGCGCCCGGATCGGGTCTCGGCCTGTCGCTGGTGGCCGCCGTGGCCGCCGCCCATGGAGCGCGGTTGGAGCTGACCGAGGGACCAGGCGTGCTGGACGGGCGCGGGCCGGGCTTGCGGACCGTGCTGGTGTTTCCAGCCGCGTGAGCGGGGGCGAGCGCGGCTGACGCCCGGATCGAAACCCAGGTATGCTGGCCCGCCACGACGAGGAGCCGCCGATGCTGGGCTTGATGCAAGACTGGCCGCTGACCGTGGACCGCATCCTGGACCACGCCGCGCACCGCCACGGGACTCGCGAGATCGTCAGCCGATCGGTGGAGGGGCCGGTCGTGCGCACGACCTATGCCGAGCTGCACGGGCGCGCCAAGCAGGTCAGCCACGGCCTCCGGGAACTCGGGATCGCGCGCGGCGACCGCGTGGCCACGCTCGCCTGGAACTCCGCCCGGCACATGGAGGTCTGGTACGGGATCATGGGGATCGGCGCGGTCTGCCACACGCTCAATCCGCGCCTGCACCCCGACCAGCTGTGCTGGATCATCCAGAACGCCGGCGACCAGGTGATCCTGGCCGACATCGGCTTCGCCCCCATGCTGCTGGCGGCGCTGGCCACCCGTGAGACGCCGGTGGAGCGCCTCATCCTGCTCAGCGACGAGGCGCACCGCCCGCCGCAAGCCGGCCCGGACGTGCTGATGTACGAGGACTGGCTCGCAGGGCGTCCGGCCACCGACGCCGCCGGGGCGCCGGCCTGGGGCCGGTTCGGGGAGGAGACGGCCTGCGGGCTCTGCTACACCTCGGGCACCACGGGCGATCCCAAGGGGGTGCTCTACTCGCACCGCTCCAACTTCCTGCACACCTTTCTGATCCTGCAGGCCGACATTATGGGCCTGTCCGCCGCCGATGTGATCCTGCCCATCGTGCCCATGTTCCACGCCAACGCCTGGGGCGTCGCCTTCGCCGCACCCGCAGTCGGCGCCAAGATGGTCATGCCGGGCTCGAGGCTCGACGGCGCCTCCGTGCACGAGCTGCTGGAAACCGAGGGCGTCACCTTTTCCGCAGCCGTACCCACGGTCTGGCAGGGCCTGCTGCAGCACCTGGACGCCACGGGCGGGAAGCTCACCACCCTGAAGCGGGTGGTGATCGGCGGTTCGGCCTGTCCTGAGGTATTGTTGCGCCGCTTCTGGGACGACTACGGGGTGGAAGTGCGCCACGCCTGGGGCATGACCGAGACATCGCCGGTGGGCACCATGGGCGCGCCGGACGCCCGGGCCGCCGCCCTGCCCTTCGCGGAGCAGCTGCCCTGGCGCATGAAGCAGGGTCGCCCGCCGCTGGGCATCGAGCTGAAGCTGGTTGACGACGGCGGAGCGGAGGTGGCGGAGGACGGCGTCTCGGTCGGCCGCCTGATGGTGCGCGGGCCGACCGTGGCGCGCGGCTACTTCGCCCGGGACGGCGAGGTGCTGGACGCGGACGGCTTCTTCGACACCGGAGACATCGCCTCCATCGATCCGCACGGCGTCATGCAGATCACCGACCGGGCCAAGGACGTGATCAAGTCCGGCGGCGAATGGATCAGCTCCATCGAGATCGAGAACATCGCCACCAGCCATCCCGGCGTGGCGATGGCGGCGGTGGTGGGCGTGGCGCACCCGAAATGGGACGAGCGGCCGCTGCTGCTGGTGCAGCTGAAGCCCGGCGCGACCGCGGACGGCAAGGCGATGCAGGACCATCTTTCCGGCAGGATCGCCAAATGGTGGATGCCGGACGACGTGGTGTTCCTAGACGAAATCCCGCTGGGCGCGACCGGCAAGGTGGACAAGAAGGCGTTGCGGGCGAAGTTCGCGGAGCGGTATGCGGCGACAGAGCTATCCGCCGCCGGATAGAACGTGATCCGATAAGATAGAACGCCGCCTTCATACCGCTCATCCCGGCGAAGGCCGGGACCCAGATCGTAAAGCGCCAGGGTTTGGAAAACAGGCTCAGCTTCATCGCACTGAGCCTTACGATCTGGGTCCCGCCCTTCGCCGGGATGGGCGGCGGAGGCTCAATCGTCCCGGTGCACGCGCTCGCGACGTTCGTGGCGTTCCTGGGCTTCCACGCTCAGGGTGGCGATGGGGCGGGCGTCCAGGCGGCCGAGACCGATGGCTTCGCCGGTCTCGTCGCAGTAGCCGTAGGAGCCGTCCTCGATCCGGCGGAGCGCCGCATCGATCTTGGAGATCAGCTTGCGCTGGCGGTCGCGGGCGCGGAGCTCGATGGCGCGATCCGTCTCCGACGACGCCCGATCCGCAAGGTCGGGATGGTTTTCGGTAACCGATTGCAGCAAGACGACGGTCTCGCGAGATTCGCGGAGCAGATCATCCTTCCACGTAAGCAGTTTTCTTCGGAAATACTCTAGCTGCCTTGGGTTCATGAAAGGCTCGTCGTCGCTTGGACGATAAACCTCCGGAACCGGACGGGTGGGCGCTTCAATCACTGACGCGAACGCCTGCATCGACGAACTCACGTATTGGGCCACTTTGTGGCGCGGCGTATAGCTGGAGTGCTTGATCTGTGCAAACGAAGCTCGCCCGAGACGTGCGCCGTGCGACCATTCGTCAGGCCTCAGCTCTCGTCTCGCGCTTGGCCATCTCGACGGCCGCGCGAACCTCGATCTCTTCAAGCACGTCTTCCAGGACGCCGTCCCCGGTCTCGGCGCGGGCCTCGCGCACGGCGCCCTGCAGGCGCTGCAGGGCGACGCCGTCCAGGCCCTCCGGGTCGAGGACGGCGACGCGCAGGTCATCCAGGGCGTCCAGGATGCGGCCGGCGCGGCGTACCGCCTTGCGGCGGCGCTCCAGCGGGCTGGAGGTCTCCTGAAGGGCGAGCAGCGCCTCCAGCGAGCCCACCGGGCCGGCGGAGAAAGCCCGGGTGGTGGTTGCGGCCGAGCCGGCCTCTTCGGTCGCAGGCGCAAACCCGTCCGCGACGGGGCGGCCGGCCGTGCGTCCGGCCGTAGGGGAGGCGCTGGGGGAACCGTTGACCTTCATGCCTGGCGCGCCCGCTTCCGGGCCCTCAAACGACCTGGGGCGACTCTTGCCGTTGTTGATTTGGATAGGGTTAACGCGCCCGGCAGCATTTGCCCGCCGCCTGATCCGATCCGTTGCTCGACCCAAGCCCGGAAGGGGAAATGGCGGTGAGCTTCCTGGCACGACTGTCGCAGGGGATGTCGGACGGCCGCTTGGCGGCCTTGATGTACGTGTGGCGGAAATGGCTTCGGGAATGTCGATTTTCAGCCGACTGGCGGCGACCCTGCTGGGCTTGGCCGTAGCGCTCGGCGCGGTGGCCGTCCCCGCCGGCGCCACCTCGCGCATCAAGGACGTCGTCTCCTTCGAGGGTGTGCGGGAGAACAAGCTGGTGGGCTATGGGCTGGTGGTCGGGCTTAACGGCACAGGCGACAGCCTGCGCAACGCGCCCTTCACCCAGCAGAGCCTGCAGTCGATGCTGGAGCGGCTGGGGGTGAACACCCGCAACACCACCAACATCGACACCAAGGACGTGGCCGCAGTGATGGTCACCGCCAGCCTGCCGGCCTTCTCCGCCTCCGGCTCCCAGATCGACGTGACGGTCTCGGCCATGGGCGACTCCAAGAGCCTGCTCGGCGGCACCCTGCTGGTCACGCCCCTGCTGGGCGCCGACGGGGAGGTCTATGCGGTGGCGCAGGGCACCGTGCAGACCGGCGCCATCTCGGCGTCGGGCGCGTCCGGCTCCTCCGTCACCCGCGGCGTGCCGACCTCGGGCCGCATCGCCTCAGGCGCGTCGGTGGAGCGCGAGATCGGCTTCGACTTCTCCAAGATGGCCAGCCTGCGGCTGACCCTGCACAACCCTGACTTCACCACCTCCGAGCGGATCGCCAAGGCGGTGAACGCCCGCTTCCCCGGGACGGCGAGCCCGGACAACCCCACCATCGTCACCCTGACGCCGCCCAAGGGCGAGAACATCGTCAACTTCGTGACTTCGGTGGAGCAACTGGAGGTGGACCCGGACGTCCCGGCCAAGGTGGTGATCGACGAGGTGAACGGGGTGGTGGTGATGGGCGACGACGTGCGCATCTCCACCATCGCCATCGCCCAGGGCAACCTGACCATCTCGGTGCAGGAGACGCCCCAGGTCAGCCAACCGACGCCCCTGTCGCGGGGCGCGACGACGGTGGTCCCCAGGAGCGAGGTCGGCTTCAACGAGCAGAAGGGCCGCCACCTCATCATGCTGCGGTCCGGCGCGTCGCTCGCCGCCCTGGTGAAGGGGCTGAACACGCTGGGCGTCACGCCCCGCGACATGATCTCGATCCTGCAGGCGATCAAGACCGCCGGCGCCCTGCAGGCCGACATCGAGGTGATGTGATGACCGCCGTCTCCACCTACACCAGCGCCGCCGCCTCGGGCGCCACACCCAGCTCCGGCCTGCGCCCCGCCACGCCGGCCCAGCGGGCCCGGGTGGAGAAGACCGCCCAGAGCTTCGAAGCCTCGTTCCTGTCCTCCATGTTCGGCCAGATGTTCGAGGGGACCGACGTGTCGGAGCCCTTCGGCGGCGGCGCAGGCGAATCGGCCTTCCGCTCGTTCATGACCGACGCCATGGGCAAGTCGATGGCCAGCCATGGCGGCATAGGCCTGGCGAAGTCGGTGACGGCCGAAATGCTGAAGATGCAGGGTCTGAGCTGATGACCCTGGCCTCCGCCGACCCCGGCGACCATGTCGACCAGCTGGTGGCGCTCACCGAGCGGCTGTCAGCGCTGCTGGCCGAGCAGACCCGCCTGTTCGAGGCGCGCCGCCCTCAGGACGCCGCCACGCTCACCGCCAGGTCCACCGAGCTCGCCACCCTCTACCGGCGGGAGTCCGCCCGGCTGAAAGCCGACCCCCGCATGATCGCAGGCGCACCTCGGGTCAAGCGCCAGCGGCTGGTGGAGGCGACGCAGGCCTTCGATAAGGTGCTGGCCCGGCACGGCCGCTCTGTGTACGCCGCCAAGACCGTGACCGAGGGGCTGATCCACGCGGTCGCCCAGGAGGTCGCCCGCCGCCGCGCGCCTGCGGCCGGCTACGGTCCCCGGGCCCGCGCCTTGTCCGGCGACGGCTCCGCCATCACCCTGAACCGACGCGCCTGAGCGCCGCCTGGCGGTCCAGGATCAGGGTCGTCTGGACGCCACCGCCGTTCAGGCCCCACTCCACCCGCCAGCCGTCCGGTCCGGGCCAGGACTGGTAAGGGGCTGCGAGGGCGACGGGCGGCTCCAGGGTCACCTGCCGCTCGGACGCGGCGCCCTGCGCGCGCACCTGCAGCTGGTGCGGCCCCATGGCCAGCCGCCGGTCGGCGGCCAGCAAGGCGTAGCGGCCGGCCTGATCCGCCTGTCCGACCGCCGCCGGCGCGCCGTCCACCACCAGGGTGAGTTGGGTGTGCGCCGGCGCGGCGCCGGCCACGGCGATGAAACCGCTGGGATCGTAGTCGACTGAGGCGATCCTGGTCGATTGATCCAGGCTGAGCGGCGACGCGGCGTAGCCCGCCCGCACCGTGACCGCCGGCGCCGCCGCGCCAGGGGCGGTGATAAGCGCGCCATCGGCATGGACGGTACGTCCCTCCAGCATGGCGGAAACGGCGTAGAGGCGCGGCTGGGGCGAGGCGGACAGGTGGACGCTCCAGCCGCCGCGCGCGTCGACGCCGGCGCGCGCCTGCTCACCCTCCGGAGACACGATCTGGACCGTGGAGCGGAGCGGCGCGGTCCCGAATATCGTCAGTCCCCCGTCGGCGCCTACCCGCACCGCTGTGGCGCGAGGAGGCGCGAGGTAGCTGGCCTCCCCCGACTCCGTCTGCCGTGTGGCGGCTCCGGGCGACGTGTCGCGGCGAACTCCGCAGGCCGCCAGGCCGCCCGCCAGCAGCAAGGCGCTCCACCGCATGGGGTCGACTCGCCGGGTCGCCAGCCTTCCCAAGCGCACCTCCCCGTCTCCCGCCGGTCTGCAGGCGATGCTACATCCCAGGCGCGGGGCGGCGCCACAAGCCCGAAGGCTGTCGGGAGGGCGCGGAACATGGTGGATGCAGGGCGGACGGGCGCCGGGGCTCGTCAGGAGCCGCTGATCGTCAAGCCGCCCGGCCTGTCGGTCTGCCTGTTCTGCGGCTCATCCAACGCCGTCGCCCCGGCCTTCCTGGAGGCGGCGGCGGAGTTCGGCCGCATCCTGGCCCGCGAACGCGTGCGTCTGGTTTATGGCGGCGGCGGGATCGGGCTGATGGGGGCGGCGGCCAAGGCGGCGCTTGCGGGCGGCGGGGCGGTGCTGGGCGTGATCCCGGGACTTCCTATGCACCCGCGAGGTGATCTACGACGAAGCGCCCACCTTGAAGGTGGCCGGCATGCATGACCGCAAGCGCATCATGCTGGAGCAGTCCGACGCCTTCGCCGTCTTCCCGGGCGGCATAGGCACGCTGGAAGAGGTCGTTGAGGTCTTGTCTTGGCGGCGACTGGGCCTGCACCGAAAACCCGTCGTCTTCCTGGACCAAGACGGCTTCTGGCGGCCCTTCTTCGCCCTGATCGGCCACACAAGGGAGGCCGGGTTCACGCCGTCATGGGCGACGGACATGTGGCGGGTGGCCGACCACGTGGAGAAGCTGCTGCCGATGATCCAGGCCGAGCTGGACCGGACCGCGACTTCGGACGCGACGCCGGTGGTGGCTCAGAATCTTTGAGCGTGCCTCAAGGCAGGCGCGAGACGCCTGCGGCTATGCGGATCGCGGCAGCCTTGGCGATCGCCGCAGGCGCGCAAGCCTTCCAATAGTCGCCATCGGCGCCTTCGGCCGCCCGGCGCCGCTTGGCGGCATGTGCGAGCATGCGGGCATGATCGGAGCGCCAGGCGCCTATGCAGACCCGTTGCTGAGGTCCGTCGCCCAGGAATGCCCCGACGGGGGTTACTATAGTTGCGGCCGTGCGGGCCGGCGTCCAGTGCAGCATGGGAACTTCCCCACGGCGGCCAACCGCTGATTCGCAGCGGTGACGCTCGGAGCCGGATGCGCATTTCTGCGATCCCTAACGCTTTGTGAACGCGGACGAGCTATTCACGTTCCCGTCGGGCAATCAAGTCCTGGCTGTGGCCTCCCGGCCCGCGAAGACGTAAATCGTCCGGCTACGCTTGCCGCAGACTTATCCGCTCAGCAAATCTCGTCTGGTGGGCGGCTCAGGCCCGTGGCACAGGCGAAGTTATGCCGCACTGGTGTGTCTGCATTGCAAAGATTACCTCTCGCGCCGTAGTGACCGGCAAGGGATCGGCCTGACGTGTTCGCGCTCCTCGGTCCGGCCCTGCTCGTCCTGGCGTTGGCCGGTGCGGTGTTCGCCTTGGTGTCCGCCCGCCTCGCCTTCGCCCACGTCACTGCGCCGCGGCGTGGCGCCCCCGCCGTCCTGGCGCCTGCCGTCACCGTCCTGAAGCCGCTGCACGGGGCTGAAGACGGTCTGCGCGAGAACCTGGAGAGCTTCTGCAACCAGGACTACGCCGGCCCGATGCAGATCGTGTTCGGCGTCCATGACGCCGCGGACGGCGCCATCCCCGTCGTGCGCGCGCTGCAACGGGCCTACCCGCATCTCGACATCGGCCTGGTAGTCGACGGCCGCATCCATGGGGAGAACCGCAAGGTCTCGAACCTCGTGAACATGGCGCGCGCGGTCTCCAACGAGATCATCGTGATGTCGGACAGCGACATCCGGGTGGAGCGCGACTACCTGGATCACGTGGTCGAGCGGCTGCATCGACCCGGTGTCGGGTTCGTCACCTCCCTCTATACGGGAGAGCCCTCCCGAGGCGTCTGGTCCGACCTCTCCGCACTCGGGGTCAACTACCAGTTCCTGCCCAACGTGATCATGGGCCTGCGGCTTGACTTGGCCGAACCCTGCTTCGGCGCCACCATCGCCTTCAAGCGCCACGTGCTGGCCCAGATCGGCGGGTTCGGGGCGCTGAACGACCAGCTCGCCGACGACTACGACCTCGGCCGCGCCATCCGGGCCGCCGGCTACATCGGCAAAGTGGCGGCCACGCCCGTCGTGCATCAGTGCACCGAGACAAGCCTGGCCGAGCTTTGGCGCCACGAGATGCGCTGGTCACGGACCATCCGCATGATCGACCCGGCCGGCTTCTTCGGCCACGGCTTCACCTACGCCACGGCTTGGGCGTTGCTGGGATGCCTCTGTTGCGGCTTCAGTACCGCCGCGGTCGGGGTCCTCCTGGCGGTAATGGCCGCGCGCCTCTATGTGGTGGATCGCGTGGACGCAGCGACGGGCGCCCGCGCGCGGAACCTGTGGCTGCTGCCGGTCCGCGACGTCTTCTCCTTCGCCGTATTCGTATGCTCTTTGTTCGGCAAGACGGTCATCTGGCGAGGCCGTCGTTACAATGTGGATCGGGCCGGCGCCCTAAGCCCAGTGGGCTTGGGCCCTGCCGAGTGGGCCCCCGCCCAGGAGTTCCCTGATGCTTCGCACCCTGTTCATGCAGGCGCCTTCCTTCGACGGCTTCGACGGGGGGGCGGGCTCGCGCTATCAGGCCAAGCGCGAGATCAAGTCGTTCTGGTACCCGACCTGGCTCGCGCAACCAGCCGCTTTGGTCGAGACCAGCCGGCTGATCGACGCCCCGCCGCATAAGACCTCACTCGCCGAGGTTCTGCCCCTCGCGAAACAGTACGACCTCCTGGTCCTCCACACCTCGGTCCCCTCGTTCAAGAGCGACGTGAAGGTGGCCGAGGCCATGAAAGCCGAGAACCCCGACCTGAAGATCGGCATGATCGGCGCCAAGGTGGCCGTGGACGCTGACGGCAGCCTGAAGACCGGCGAAGTCATCGACTTCGTGGCGCGCAACGAGTTCGACTTCACCATCAAGGATGTGGCGGACGGCCACAGCTGGTCCTCGATCAAGGGCATCAGCTACCGCACCGAAGGCGGCGCCATCGTGCACAACGAGGACCGCCCCATCATAGCGGACATGGACAGCCTGCCCTGGGTCACGCCCATCTACCAGCGCGACCTGAAGATCGAGAACTACTTCATCGGCTATCTGAAGCACCCCTACATCTCGATCTACAGCGGCCGCGGCTGCAAGAGCCGCTGCACCTTCTGCCTGTGGCCCCAGACCGTCGGCGGCCACGTCTATCGCACCCGCTCGGTGGAGAACGTGGTCGAGGAGATCGCCTGGTCCAAGAAGGCCTTCCCCCAGGTGAAGGAGTTCTTCTTCGACGACGACACCTTCACCGACGACCTGCCCCGCGCGGAGGCCATCGCCAAGGGCCTGGGCAGGCTCGGCGTCACCTGGTCGTGCAACGCCAAGGCCAACGTGCCCAGAAAGTCGCTGGAGGTGTTCAAGGAGAACGGCCTGCGCCTGCTGCTGGTCGGCTACGAGAGCGGCAACCAGCAGATCCTGCACAACATCAAGAAGGGCATGCGGATCGAAGTGGCCGAGAAGTTCACCAAGGACTGCCACGACCTGGGCATCGCCATCCACGGCACCTTCATCATGGGCCTCCCCGGCGAGAGCGAGGAGACCATCCGCGAGACCATCGAGTGGGCGCGAAAGATCAACCCGCATACGATCCAGGTGTCGCTCGCCGCCCCCTATCCCGGCACCTTCCTCTACAAGCAGGCCATCGAGAACGGCTGGCTGGACGCCGAGCACGCCGAGCTGGTGGACGACAACGGCGTGCAGATCGCGCCCCTGCACTACCCAAACCTCAGCCACGAGCGCATCTTCGAGAACGTGGAGACCTTCTACAAGGCGTTCTATTTCCGCCCGAAAAAGATCGCCTCCATCGTCGGCGAGATGCTGACCAGCCCGGACATGATGAAGCGGCGCCTGCGCGAAGGCGTGGAGTTCCGCGAGTTCCTGAAGGACCGGAAGGGCGCCGGCGTCCCGGCCTGAGCCGTCCTTGAAGCTCCGGCCATGAAGCGTCTGGTCGTGACCGCCGACGACTTCGGCGTCGCGGTGCAGGTGAACGAGGCCGTGGAGCAGGCCCATGCGCAGGGCGTCCTCACCGCCGCAAGCCTGATGGTCGGTGGTGGCGCGGTGGCCGACGCGGCGGCGCGCGCCCGTCGCCTGCCGCACCTGAGGACAGGCCTGCACCTTGTGCTCGTGGAGGGCCGCCCGGTGCTGCCCGCCGCTGAGCTGCCCGACCTGGTCGGCGCCGACGGCCTGTTCCGTCGCGACATGGTGGCCTGCGCGGTCGACATCTTCTTCAAGCCTGCCGCACGTCGCCAGCTGGTGGCTGAGGTCACCGCCCAGTTCGAAGCCTATGCCGCAACGGGGCTCGCGCTGGACCACGTCAACACCCACAAGCACTTCCACCTGCACCCCACGATCGCCGGCGCGATCCTGAAGGTCGGCCGCCGGTTCGGTCTGGACGCCATGCGCGTGCCGTCCGAGCCCCGGGGCGTGCTGGTCGCAGTCGAGCCTGGCGCCAGAGTGGCCCCGGCCTATGTCACCGCGCCCTGGTCGGAGCTGGTGCGGCTGAGGCTCAGGCGCGCCGGCGTGCGCACCGCAGACCATGTCTTCGGGCTGCACTGGTCAGGTGGGGTGACGCCGGCGCGCCTGCACGGGCTGATCGACAACCTGCCTGACGGACTGAACGAGATTTATCTGCACCCCGCCACCGCCGACGGCTTCGAAGGCGCTGCGGTCGGCTACCGGTATGCGGAGGAGTTCGCCGCCCTCACCGATCCCCGCGTGCGCCAGGCCGTGGCCGCCAGCGGGGCGGTGCTCGGCGGCTTTGCCGACTTCCGCACGAGCCCGCCGCGGCATGTCTCAGGCGTCGCGGCGGCCTGGACATGAGCATTGAGGCCGCCACCCTCGCCCGGCCGCCGGGACGCCCGCACCGCGCCCTGACGCCCGCCCGCCTCGGCCTGGCGGTGGGCGCCCTGCTGGGGGTAGTGCTCGCCGTCGTCGTCGTCGGCTGGTTCGGCTTCGCCAAGGTGCTCTCTGCGCTTACAGCGATCGGCTGGCGCGGCTTCGCCCTGTTCGTCCTCTATAGCCTGGCCTGCTTCCCCATCACCGGCGCCGCCTGGTGGACGCTGGCGGCGGGCGAGCCGCTGCGGCGGCTGTGGACCTTCACCTTCGGCCGGCTTCTGCGTGAGAGCGCCTCGGACATCCTGCCCTTCGCCTCCATCGGCGGGGTGGTGGTGGGCGTCCGGGGCGTGATCCTGGGGGGAGTGGGACCCGCGCGGGCCTATGGATCGCTGGCCGCCGACCTGATGACCGAGATCGTCGCCCAGATCGCCTTCCTGGGCCTGGGCCTGGCGCTGCTGTCGGCGCACCTCGCCCGCAATGCGGAAGCGCGCGCCTTCGAGCTCTGCTTCCTCGCCGCCATGGCCCTGGCCCTGCTGGCCATCGGCGGCCTGATCTGGGCTCAACGCCGCGGCGTCAGGCTTGTGGACCGCCTGGTCGAACGCTTCGTCCCTGCCGCCAGCGCTCAGGTGCAGGGTGTGCGCGAGGTCATCGCCGACCTGTACCGCCGTCCGTGGCGGCTTCTGGCGAGCATCGCCCTGCACCTGGGCGGATGGATCTCCTCCGCCGTGGGCAGCTGGATCGCGCTGAGTCTGATGGGGGCGCCCCTCTCCATCCCCGCCGTCATCGCCATCGAGAGCCTGCTCTCGGCCATCAAGAGCGCCGCCTTCGTTGCGCCCAACGCGGTCGGCGTACAGGAGGCGGCCTACGCCTTGATCGGCCAGGTTTTCGGCCTGTCCGGCGAGATGGGCGTGGCGCTGAGCCTGCTCCGGCGCGCCAAGGACCTCGCCCTCGGCGCTCCAACCCTGCTGGTCTGGCAGGCGCTCGAGGGGCGACGCCTGGTGCGGACGGACTTGACGCCGCATTGAGGCGCGCCGCCGCAGGTTCCGGCGAGGTCAGTTCGGGTCGGCCCACATCCGCAGCAATCCCATCTGCACGTGCTGGAGGCGGCTGAAATTGTCCCAGTCCATGGACAGCCCCTCCAGCGCCGCAACCTCGTTCAGCTCGTGCAGCAGGCCGCGTCGGGTGGCGTCGGCGATGCGGCTTTCGATGAAGGTCAGGCCCACCACGCGCTCGCCCGCCGTGACCGGCGTCACCTCGTGCAGGGTGTCAGAGGGATAGACAACCGCAGAGCCCGCCGCCCCCCGCAGCCGCACCCGCTGGGCCCCGAGCTGGACGGTGAGGTCGCCCCCCTCATAGGCCTCCGACCCCGAGACGAAGATGGTGCAGGACAGGTCCGAGCGCAGCGGGCGCTCGCCGATGGGCATGAAGGCCGCGTCCGAGTGCAGGCCGTAGGCATGGCCGTGGCGGTAGCGGGTCAGCATCGGCGGAGCCATAACCTTGGGAAACGTGGCGTTCCGGAACGTCTCGCTGCGCTGGAGCGCCTGGGCCATCAGGCGCGAGGACTCCGCATAGGCCGGGTCGCCGTACTCGAGCTGCAGGTTGGCCTTGACCTTGGAATGCGGATTGGTGACCCGCCCGTCGATGAACGGCCGCGTGCGCGCGATCTCGACCAGGCGGGCGACCTCGGCCGCGCTCAGCAGGTCGGGGATTTCTAGGAACATGGACTGATCGCCGGGAGACGCTTCATAAGCGGACCGCTCTAGGAGGCCTCCGGGTCGGCGGCAAGCGGCGCCCGCGCCGCCAGGGCCGCACGGCCCAGGGCGCCCCTCACCGCCGGAAGAGCATCGGCGGCGCGCTGCAGCCACGCCATGCCTGTGCTGACGTCCAAGCCGAAGGTGCGCGCCGCCTCGTCCTGGACCTGTCGGCGGAGGGCGGCGTCGTAGGCGTGCTCCGGCCCCTTGGCGTAGCGGTGCATGATCGGACCCTGCGTCAGGGCGGTCAGATCGAGCGCGTCAGGATCGACACGCAGGTGGCTGAACGCCGCTGCGAGCCAGGGAATAGGGTCGGCCAGGACGCGGTCGAAGTCGAGCCATAGGCACCGGGAAGGATGGGCATCTGCGACGGCGCCCAGGGCCGTGGCCTCGCACAGCCAGTTCAAGGCGATCTGTTCCCCAAGCGTATGCGTGGCAGGCGCGGCTGCCCCCAGACGGTGTTCCAGACGCTGGCGGCGGGTCAAGGCAAGCGCCTGGCTCTCGCGGCGCGAGGCCTCGCCGCCCAGGATGGAGCGCAGATAGACCGGCGGGGTGGCGGTCAGCAGGATCGCCCGGCTTTGCGGCGTTTGGTCCAGCAGGTCGGGGCCGATCTCCGACACAAAGCTGGTCGCCTTGATCAGCGCCGTCTGCCCGGCCCGCCACGTCCGGGAAAACAGGGCCAGCAGCACGGGAAGTCGCTGACCCAGGGGGCTGGCGGCGACCTCGCGCAGCAGGGCCGGCTCGCGCAGGCTGAACAGGCCCGGATGCTCCCCCATGAGCCTGGACAGCAGGGTGGAGCCGACATGGCCGACGTGTAAGATGAAGTGGCTGCGGGTCGGCAGGCGGCGCGCCGCCTGCTCGATCGCGGCCCAATCGGTCCAGACGGACGGCAGCCCCGGCGTGATCAGCCGGCCGTCCAGGAAGCTTGCCCGTGCGTAGGCGGCTTCATCCAGGTGCACGAGGCGGACCCGGCTCCCGTCCGGCGACCCATCGAGGGGGAAGGAGGCGGGCGTCAGCGCCAGCGCCTCCACCAAGTCCATCATTCCAGCCAATCCCGAACCTCAGGAGCAAACAGCGCGTCCATCTCCGATGCGCGGCGGCGGCCCGCAGGGCAAGCCCGGTCACTGCGGGACGGCCGCCTCGCAGGAGGTGCAGCTCCCAGCCGCCCGCCTGGAAGGTCAGCCCTCCGGCTCCTCCATCAGGTCCGGCGCGGGGAAGTCCAGCGCGTCCTCCACGTCCTCGAACGCGCGCTCGGACACCACCTTGCCCGCGACGCTTATCCCCGCCCGGTGCACGCTCACGGGATCGCCGCTCACCAGCGGATGCCACTCGGCCAGATCCCGCCCCTCGTGCAGCCGGCGGTAGGCGCAGGACCTCGGCATCCAGGTCAACTCATCGATCTTGCCAGGCGTCAGCTTGATGCAGTCGGGCACGTAGCGGCGGCGACGCGCATAGTCGGTGCAGGCGCAGGTGTGCACGTCCAGCAGACGGCAGGCCACCCGCGTAGGCAGGATCTCGCCGCTATCCTCGTCCTCGAAGCGGATCAGGCAGCACCGGCCACAGCCGTCGCACAGGCTCTCCCACTCGTCGCGCGACATCTGCGCGAGGGTCTTGGTCCGCCAGAAGGGCTCCGTCACGACACCTCCTGCGTGCGCCTTGACGCCAATGTAGGGGTTTGCGGCTAGGATCGCCGCGTGAGTTCGCCGCCCCCCATCCGCATAGACCTCCGGCGCCCGCCTCGCCAATCCCTGGGACGTGGCGTGAGGGCCGTGCTGGCGATGCTGGTCGGGCTGCTGCTGCTCGCCGGCGTGGGCGGGCTGTGGGCCTGGAAGCTGGCTTTCGCCGACCTGCCGACAATCCCGGACAAGGCGGACCTGTGGTCGCTGAACCGTCCGCCCGGCGTGACCTTCCTGGACCGCGACGGGAACCTGCTGGCCGTGCGTGGCCCTCGCCACGGCCAAGCGCTGGCTTTGTCCGCCATGCCCGCCTACCTGCCCAACGCCTTCCTGGCGGCGGAGGACCGGCGCTTTTACAGCCATCACGGACTTGACCTGACCGGGATCGGTCGGGCGATGCGGGCCAACCTTGGCGCGCACCACGTGGTGCAGGGGGGCTCCACCATCACCCAGCAGGTGGTGCGCAACATCTTCCTCAGCCCCGACCAGACGCTGAAGCGCAAGGTGCAGGAGGCCATCCTGGCATGGAGCCTGGAGCGGCGCATCTCCAAGACCGACATCCTGGAGCTATACCTGAACCGCATCTATTTTGGCGACGGCGCCTACGGTGTCGAGGCGGCGGCCCAGACCTATTTCGGCAAGTCGGCGTCGCGGCTCGACCTGTCGGAGGCCGCCTTGCTGGCCGCCCTGCCCAAGGCGCCGTCGCGCCTCGACCCCGAGGGCGACCTGGACGATGCCATCGACCGCTCCAAGGTGATTCTGGGCGAGATGCAGGCGGACGGCTGGATCACCCCGGCCCAGCAGGCGGACGCCGCCGCCCACCCGCCGGTGCTCGTTGCGGAAAAGCCCGCGGACGGCGACTTCGGCTATGTGCTGGACCTCGCGGCGTCGCGCGCCCGTGACCTGGCCCAGAACCGGGCCCCCGACCTGGTGGTGCGGCTGACCGTGGACCCGCACTTGCAGGCCGTAGCCTCGAAGGTCGTGCGCGACGGCGTGGCCGAGGGTCGCAGGCTGGGCGCCAACCAGGCGGCCCTGGTGGCCCTGGCGCCGGACGGCGGCATCCGCGCCCTCGTCGGCGGCCGCGACCACCGCGCCAGCTCCTACGACCGGGCCACCCAGGCGATGCGCCAGCCCGGCTCGGCCTTCAAGCCCTTCGTCTACGCCGCAGCGCTTGAAGCCGGGGTCAAGCCGGACGACCTGCGTACCGACTCGCCCGTGCGCTTCGGCGGATGGTCGCCGGCCAATTATGGCGGCCACTTCTCAGGCGCGGTCACCGTGGCGGACGCCCTGGCCCGCTCCATCAACACCGTGGCCGTGCGGCTGGCCCATCAGGTGGGCGCGCCCAAGGTGGCTGAGATCGCCCAGCGCTTCGGCCTCAGCATGATCCCGGCCAAACCGGACCTGTCGGTGGCGCTGGGCGCCTACGAGGTGGACCTGCTGGACCTCACCTCGGCCTACCAGGTCTTCCAGCAGGACGGCCACAGGGTGGAGCCCTACCTGATCACCATCATCACCAACGCCCACGGCGATGTGCTCTACCAGCATCCCGAAAGCCCCCGCACGCCCGTGTTCGACACGCAGAAGAACCGGCTGATGGTGCGCATGATGCAGGGCGTGATCGCGCACGGCACCGGCAAGAAGGCGGCGCTGAATCGCCCCGCCGCCGGCAAGACCGGCACCAGCCAGAACTGGCGCGACGCCTGGTTCGTGGGCTTCACGCCCGACTGGATCGCCGGCGTCTGGGTCGGCGACGACCGCTCCCGCCCCATGGCCAAGGTCGCGGGCGGCGAGCTGCCGGCCGAGATATGGCGGCGCTTCATGGTCGCCGCCCACCAGGGCCTGCCGGTGAGCGAATTCCCCGTTCCCGAGGCGACGCTCCCCTCGCCGCTAGAAGCGCAGGCCGCTCCCGCCGCCCACATTGATGAGGCCGATGAGCCAGACGCCCCGCCGTCTCGCCCAGGGCGCGAGGATGCCGATCCTGGTTCCGACGGACACGGCCCGCCGGTGGACTCCCGCCGCGCCTTCTATTCGGGTCTGGCGGATGACTTCGGGCAGGCGGCGGGGGATGGCGACGCCGCGCGCGACGGCGAGCCCGGGGAGCAGGTCCCCCAGCCGCCGCCCTTCTGACGGAGCGGCCGACAGGCTTCTGCGTTGGCTGCAGGGTCGGAGTACGCCATGCAAGAGCTGGATCTGAGCTGGATGTCGCCTGACGTGCGCCGCGCCTTCGACGACGGCGTCCGTTTCTATGCCGAAGCCGTGCGGGACGGAGCGGTGCTGCACATGCAGGACGGCGCGGAGGCCATGCAGCGCGCCTCACAGCTGCACCTGCGTCAGCCAGAGCGGAACGGCGACGCCGCGGCCGCCGATCCGTCGATCTAGACGCGCCTGACCGAGTCACGGCAGGGCTCGGACGGACCCCGGCGCGCCGCTCAGTCGTCCGTCGCGCGAGGGGCGCCGGCGTGGGCCGTCAGGGCGGTCTCCAGCTGGGCGACCAGCAGCTGGCGCAGCCGCTCCGGTTGCACGATCTCGACGTCGCCGCCCCAGGTGAACAGGTGCCAGGCGAGCTCGCGCATCCCGCTCGCCCGGAAGCTCACCGTCACCGAGCCGTCCGGCTCCTCCTGCAGCCTCTGGCCCACCTGGAAGCGCCACTTGCGCGCCGAGGCCGCGGCGTGCGGCGAGAGGCGCAGGACGACATCCTCGGTATCGTCCTGGTAGATGCCGAAGCTCTGGTCGGCATAGGCCTGAAGCGAGAATCCATCAGGGCGATGCGCCGCCCGCCCTAGCGCGTGGATGTCTGAGATGCGATCCAGCCTCCAGTTCCGCGGCGGCGCCCCCTCGCCTTCCGCCGCCACCAGATAATTGCTGCGGGCGAAGAGCAGGCCGTAGGGGATCACCTCGCGCGCCCGGCCGGGCGAGGAGCCGCCGCCATAGCTGAAGCGCAGGGCCACGCCGGCCTTCAGCGCCTCGCGGATGGCGCCGAGCACGATCTCGTCCTCGAACGGACGGGGGCCGGCCTGCACCGCGATCGCCTCGGCCTGGAGCAGCGCCTCCAGGTCCGGAGCGATGCGGCGGCGGGCCGGCGCGCGTAGGGCGGACAGCATCTTGGTCTCCAGCGCGCGCAGCTGGGCGGACCTGACCACGGCGCCCGCGGCGGCGAGTTCACTGGCGGCCGAGGCCAGGGCGGCCAGCTCGTCGGCGGTGGGCGCCTGCATGAAGCCATCGAGCCCCGCAGGGATGCGGAAGCGTTTTGTCGGCGGGTCCGCCACCGCCTCCAGCTGAGGAAACAGGTCCTGAAGGCGGTCACGCATGCGTTCGGCGGTGCGGCGGTCGACGCCGGCCGCCTGGGCCATCTCGTCGAGCGTCATGCCTTCCGCCGAGCCCGCCAAGCTCCGCGCCAGCTCCAGCAGCACACGGGCCTTGTCGTGGCGCATCCTCACTCACGTCCAGGTTTGTCGTAGCGGCCAGTCAAGGGTGGAATGCAGCCGCAGGCAAGCGGCTTTCAGACCTTTGCAGGATCACGCCATGGCCAAGCTGACGCCGTCCCGTCCCTTCACCGCCGCCAAGGGTGCGATCAGCCTCTTCTCCGCACCCCTCATCGTCGCGCCGCCCTCGGAGCAGGTGGTCGCCGCCGTGCTGCAGTACGCAGACGTGCGCGAGGAGCATGACGACGGCCGCGTCACGCTCCGCTTCACCGCCGCCCGGCTCGCACGCGAGGACATGGCCCTGCTGCTGGGGGAAGCCTGCGTCCGCGCCCGCGACATCAGCATCATCTGGGACGAGGCGGAGTGCGAGATGGTGCGGGTCATCGATCTCGCCCCGCTGCGGGCGGGGCGCGAGGGCCTGGATCAGGCCAACCTCTACGCCGCCGCTCGCAAGCGCAGTCTGCGCGCCATGTCCAATGTGACGCTCCACGCCGCCGCCTGAGCGCATTGTCGAGTCTGCCCAGCCAACTAACGGACTTGCAGAAGGTCCCTTCCTCCTTTTCCTGAAAGGTCCTTTAGACGACCAATCCGGTGCGGCTGCTCGCTCTTGCGCTGCAACCCTGCACCTTAAGAGCCGACACGAAGGCCGCTGTGGCTGGCACGGCCAATGCCTCAAAGCCTCACACGAAGACTGGTTAAGGCCTATGTTCCATCGCCCGGATTTCGACGACGCTTGAAACGGCCATCTGCTCGGTCGAGCGCTCAAGCTGATCTACCTCGTCGGTCGTGGGACCGGCCGGGCACGGCTGGCTGGACAGGCTCAGCCTGAAGCGATCAAGCGCGGGTATGCATTGCGTAACGGCCGCTTGCGCAACCACCGGCGCGGTCTCGCCCGACGGCTTAAGCTTCAATGAAGCGGCAGATGCGCAGTCAAGGTAGGCCCTCTGGGCAGCGACTGCGTCGGGCGTGATCTCGCACCTGGGAGGCGCCGGCCTGCAGCCGGCGGCGATGCCAAAGAGGATGCCAGCCGCACAGCCGATTGCCCCTACCCGAGCCTCACAAATGCTTTAGCGAACTCTACATCAAGTCGACGACGTGGATATCCATGTAGTCGCCGATGGCCAATGCAAACACAAAAAAAGAGCCCGGCCGAAGCCGGGCTCTCCTAGGCGTAGTGTAGGTCCGCTTACTGTTGCGGCGGCGGGGGCGGCGGAGCCGACCCGTCGCTCGGCGGCGGAGGCGCCGAGGCGTCGGCGGGAGCCGGCGCCATCGGAGCCGCGGCTTGCGACGGCACGATGTTGATGGTCGTGCGACGGTTCAGAGGCTCCTTCACCCCATCCGGCGTCGGCACGGCCAGATCGGTCTTGCCGACCCAGCTGACGTTCAGCGCACCCTGCTGCACGCCCAGACCCACCAGGGCGTCGGCCACGGCCTTCGCACGGCGCTCCGAGAGGCGCAGGTTGTACTTCACCGAGCCAGACGTGTCGGTGTGGCCGACCACGGTGACCTGGGCCGCGCCGCCTGCCTGGGCGTACTGGGCCGCCTGCTGCACAACCGCTTGGGCGTCGCTCGTAAGGACCGACTTGTCGAAGGGGAAGTACACGACGAACTCACGCGGCTGCGCTTGTTCGACCGGCGGCGGCGGAGGAGCTTCCGGCGGGGG
>NZ_CAHJWH010000021.1 GCF_903642205.1 Caulobacter sp. S45
TGGCGCAGCGGCCTGCAGGGCGGGCGGCGCGGGCGCCATGCGCCGGAGCTCGCCGCCTTCGCGCCCCTGCTCCAAGCCGGCGTGCGCGTCGTGCACCTCCAGTACGGCGCCCAGGAGGAAGAGCTGGCGGCGCTGGACGCCCTGTCCGCCACGCCCCTGCTCCGGCCGCCGGACATCGACCTGCGCCAAGACCTGGACGACCTCGCCGCCCTCTGCATCGCCCTCGATCTGGTGGTCAGCGTGCCCAACGCCACCGCGGCCCTGGCCGCCGCCTGCGGCGCGCAGACCTGGTTCCTCACCGCCCCCAACGCCTGGCCGAGGCTCGGGACCGACGGCTACCCCTGGTATCCCCAGGCGCGCAGCTTCGCCGCGGAGCGGTTCGGAGCGTGGGCTCCCGTGCTGGAGTCGGCGGCCGAGGCGCTGCAGGCGCGCTTCGCACCGCCGTGACCGGCGCCAGCTTCCACCGCCCGGGGTTGGACGATCAAGGGAGCTTAGGCCAAGGATGGGAATGGCCGACTAGCGGACTCTTTGAACGAGGACAATCGACCCTTCTGAGACTCTGGAAAGGTCTGCTGTTGCGGTACAATGGGTCACTGGCACACACCAGGGATGTGGCCGCAAGTATAAGATCGGGTGTAGGATATGTCGCACAGAAATATCTCAGGCATTTCTTACGTTATCTCACTAATGCTGGTGGGTTGCGCTGGACCTACGTCCACCGCCATCAAAGATGTTAGGGATGCTCTCAAGGATGGGGATAGTGCAAAATTCGAGGATGTGCAAATTAGACATGTAAAAACAAGTATGGGCGGAAAACTTGAGCTTGTTTGTGGCAAGGTAAATGCCAAAAACAGCTACGGTGCCTACGATGGCTATCACCCATTCTTCAAGGTCATAAGTCACACATTTGGGCCGCCCGGACATCATGTATTCGGTGGGTTCCCCGGAAGCATTGAACACGAGAATCTTCCGGCTGGCGAGTTACGGTATGGACAGCCATCAACGGACGAAGACGCAAAGGTGTTGTGCGATCCTGGGGAGGATGAGGTGGACTCTGATGGTGTAGACCTCGTCTGGTACGACCCTTGTGGAGGCCCGGCCGGAACAGCTGGTTCAACCGCGTGGCAAGATAGTTGGATCGCCAGTCGCGGCGAGCCCGTTTCTCTTGTGTGCTCCTCTCGACTCTCCACTCAAGAACTTGTGTCGCTTGCTCATCATAGAAATACTGCGTATTATCGCGAGGTTGACCACCTTCTTTCCCTGCGAGCCCAAGCTTCTCGGGAGGCCGCTAAACTTAGCCTCGAGCGAATACAGTCTGAGTTCTCAAAATGAATGGCGACGATTTTTCTTGTCAAGTGCTTCGAGCGCAGTCTACCTTGCCAGGTCAGTTTGGACGTCCTCTTCTGGGTAAAAGGTATTGCGGGTAGAAGGGCGAGTGTCCGAGTCTGTGCCAATACGCGCTCGCCACCCTTCTGAGACATCAGTCTCCGGCCGAAAGCCGCCCCTCAGTCAGCCCTCCACGAGGGCCATAATCCCCTCTCGGCTACGCCCGCCGCAGGTGGTTGATCAGGTCGATCCTCGTGATGACGCCCAGGAACTCGCGGCCTTCCATCACCAGGGCCACCTCGTCGCGCTCGAACACCGGGAGCAGGGCCTCCAGCGGCTCGCGGACCTGGATGGTGTTGAGCCGCGTCGCCATGGCGGAGTAGACCGGGCGGGCGAAGCGTTCCTTGCGCTCGCTCTCGCGCTCGGCGGCAAACAGGATGTCGCTGCACCCCGACGTGGCGCCGCCGCGCCTATGCGAGGTGCTGCAGGCCGTGCTTCTGCACCAGGGAGAGGAGCTTGAGCGCGAGGCCGCTGGGCTTCTTGGCGCCGGTCTCCCACTTCTCGACGGTGCTTTCGCTCGTGTTGAGGTAGCGGGCGAAGACGGGCTGGCTGACGTGGTTCGCCTCGCGGAGCTGTTTGATCTGGGCCGGCTCCAATGGAGAGGGCGCCGTCAGGCAGGACTCGTCGAAGCGGCGCATCGTCGCCTTGTCGATCGTGCCGGCGCGAAACATGCCCGCGGCGCTGCTGTGGATCGCCTCGAAGGCGTCGCTCTTGTACTTAGGCGTCCGGCTCATGGCATATCTCCACCAGCTCCTTGGCCGCGAGTTCAATGGCGATCTCCGTGTCGGTCTTGGCGGCGTAGAGATCGGCCAGATTGCGGAAGGCCCTCAGTTCGTCCTCGTCTATGTTCTCCCTGTCCTTCTTGGCGAACAGGTAGGTGTAGACCCAATAGCTTCGGCCCCGCGCCAGGATGATGCTGCGATGCCTGTTTCTGTTAAGGCGTTTCTTGAAGACGCCTCCACCCAGGTCGTCGGCCTGCCCCTTGACCACCTCCGCGATGGCGTCACAGAGTTCATCATCCTTGATGAGGGCCTTCCTCGCCGCCTTGGAGAACCAACGGGTCTTGAAGACCCGTGCGGTTCTCTCGGCCCCGATCATGGCAGGCATGTAGCACTTAGTGCTACACAGCGCAACCGCCCTATGCCCGCCGCAGGTGGTTGATTAGGTCGATCCGGGTGATCACGCCCAGGAACTCGCGGCCTTCCATCACCAGGGCCACCTCGTCGCGCTCGAACACCGGGAGCAGGGCCTCCAGCGGCTCGCGGACCTGGATGGTGTTCAGCCGCGTCGCCATGGCGGAGTAGACCGGGCGGGCGAAGCGTTCCTTGCGTTCGTTCTCGCGCTCGGCGGCGAACAGGATGTCGCTCTCGTCCAGCAGGCCCACCAGGCGGCCGTCCTTGAGCACCGGCAGCTGGGAGACGTCGGCGGCGCGCATGCGGTTGTAGGCGGTGAGCAGGGTGTCCTCGGGGCTGACGGTGACCACCCCGCCCTCCTGGGCGTGGCGCGAGATCAGGTCGCCGAGGTTGTCGTGCATGGGGCGCTGGGCCAGGCCCTGGTCGGCCAGCCAGTAGTCGTTGAACATCTTGGAGAGATACTTGGAGCCCGTGTCGCAGACGAAGGTGCACACCCGCTGCGGCTCGGTCTGGTCGCGGCAGTAGCGCAGCGCCGCCGCCAGCAGCGTGCCGGAGGAGGAGCCGCCGAGCACGCCCGCCACCCGCAGCAGCTCCCGCGCCGCCGCCATGCTGTCGCTGTCGCTGACCGCATAGGCCTTGTGGGTGAGTGAGAGATCGCAGTTGGGCGGGATGAAATCCTCGCCGATACCCTCGACGACCCACGAACCGGGCTCCACGTTCAGGCCGTCGTTGATCAGCGGGGCGAGGATGGAGCCGACGGGATCGGCGACGATCATCTTCGTCTTGGGCGAGGCCTTGGCGAAGAAGCGGCCGAGGCCCGTCAGGGTGCCGCCGGAGCCCACCCCCACCACCATGGCGTCCAGGTCGCCGTCCATCTGCTCCAGGATCTCGGGGCCGGTGGTGGTCTCGTGCGCCAGCGGGTTGGCGGGGTTGGCGAACTGGTTGATGAAGACGGAGTTGTCGGTGTCGGCGGCGATCCGCTCGGCGATGTCCTGGTAGTATTCCGGATGCCCCTTGCCGACGTCGGAGCGGGTCAGGCGCACGTCGACGCCGAGCCCGCGCAGGTGCTGGATCTTCTCCCGGCTCATCTTGTCTGGCACCACCAGGATCAGGCGGTAGCCCTTCAGGATGCCAACCTGGGCGAGGCCCAGGCCGGTGTTGCCGGCGGTGGCCTCGATGATCGTCCCGCCGGGTTTGAGCCGCCCGTCCTGCTCCGCCGCCTCGATCATGGTCAGCGCGATGCGGTCCTTGATGGAGCCGCCGGGATTGGTGTTCTCGAGCTTCAGGAACAGCGTGCAGGGGCCGGTGTCGAAGCCGTGCAGCTCCAGCATGGGAGTGTGGCCGATCAGGTCGAGGGCGGTGGTGATCGGCTTGGGCAGGGGAAGATGGGGCATGGGGCATCCTAAGGTGCGCACATCTCCCCCATCGTCAGATGGGGGAGTACGGCCGAAGGCCGGGAGGGGGCCGACCGGCTCGCCGGTCGGAAAACGCAGCGAAGCGGTTTCCGCGCTGTCGCGCGGCCCCTCCGACGGCTTCGCCGCCACCTCCCCACGCAAGAGCGTAGGGAGGATAGGGACACACCTTAGCTCGCTACGCCTCGACGCAGGAAGTCGCTTCCGCTCACGCGCCGCCGAGATAGTCCGGCTTGCCGATGGGGACGCCCTTGCTGCGCAGGATGGCGTAGGCGGCGGTGACGTGGAAGTAGAAGTTGGGCGTCACGAAGTTCAACAGGTAGGGCTGGCCCTTCAGGTTCAAGGTGCGGTCGCGCATCTTCAGCTCGATGTCGCGGTCCTCGCTGCCGTCGATCTCGGCGGCGGTGAGGGTGTTCAGGAACTCCACCGTGCGGGCGATCCGGTCGCGGAGCTGCGCCAGGGTGGTCTCGGTGTCGGGCATCGACGGCGCTTCGCGGCCGGCGAGGCGCGAGACGCCCTTGGCCGAGTCGCTCGCGATCTGCACCTGGCGCGGGAAGGCGAACATGTCCGGCGCCAGCCGCGCCTCCATCAGCGCCGCCTCGTCCAGCCGGCCGGCGTCCACCTCCGCCTCCGCCTTGCCGAGGATTGCGGACAGGTTGCCCAGCATGTGGGCGAACACGGGCGCGGACGCCTGGTACATCGAGAGAGACATTGGATTCCTCCGTCATAGATGCTCCCCCTCAGGGGGAGCTGTCGGCGAAGCCGACTGAGGGGGCTTGCCACGCTTGACGACGCGGCGCAGCCCCCTCCACCAGCTTCGCTGGTCCCCCTCCCCCAGAGGGGAGGATCAAGATCTCGCCGCCGTCCATTTCAGCTTGGGCTTCCTGGCCGCCGCCGTCTCGTCGAGGCGGCGGAGCGGCGCGTGGAAGGGCGCGCCCTTGAAGCGTTCCGTATCGCCCGCCCTGGCCGCCGACGCCAGGGCGCGCATGGCCTCCACGAAGCGGTCCAGCTCGGCCTTGGACTCCGTCTCGGTGGGCTCCACCAGCATGGCGCCGTGGACGACGAGGGGGAAGTACATGGTCATGGGGTGGAAGCCCTCGTCGATCATCGCCTTGGCCACATCCAGCGTGCTCACGCCCGTGTCGGCCAGCCAGCGGTCGTCGAACAGGGCCTCGTGCATGCAATAGCCCTCGAAGGCCGGGGTCATCACGTCCTGCAGGCGGGCCTTGAGGTAGTTGGCGTTGAGCACCGCGTCGCTGGAGACCTGGCGCAGCCCGTCGGAGCCGTGGCTCAGCATGTAGGCGTAGGCGCGCACGAACATGCCCATCTGGCCGTGGAAGGCGCACATGCGGCCGAAGCTCTGGGGGCAATCCGCCCCACGCTCCTCGTGCTCGCGCAACCCGTAGCCGCCTTCGGTGTGCACCACCCAGGGCAGCGGCGCAAAGGGCGCGAGCGCCGCCGAGAGCACCACCGGTCCCGCGCCGGGGCCGCCGCCGCCATGGGGCGTGGAAAAGGTCTTGTGCAGGTTGATGTGCATGGCGTCGACGCCGAGGTCCCCCGGCCGCACCCGCCCCACGATGGCGTTGAAGTTGGCGCCGTCGCAGTAGAAGTAGGCCCCGGCGGCGTGCGTCAGGCGAGCGATCTCCACGATCTCGCTCTCGAATAGGCCGCAGGTATTGGGGTTGGTGACCATGATGGCCGCCACTTCCGGGCCGAGCTTGGCCTCCAGGTCCTTCAGGTCGACGCGTCCGTCCGGCGTCTGGGCGATCTCCTCCACCGCGTAGCCGACCTGAGCGGCTGTGGCGGGGTTGGTGCCGTGGGCGGAGGTGGGCACCAGCACCTTGCGCCGGGCGTCGCCGCGGGCCTCGTGCGCCGCGCGGATGGCCAGCAGGCCGCAGAGCTCCCCGTGCGCCCCGGCCTTGGGCGACAGCGCGACCGAAGTCATGCCGGTCAGGGTCACCAGCCAGTGGCTGAGCGCGTCCATAAGCTCCAGGGCGCCCTGGACGGTGGAGAGCGGCTGCAGCGGGTGGATGTCGGCGAAGCCGGGAAGCCGCGCCATGCGCTCGTTCAGGCGCGGGTTGTGCTTCATGGTGCACGAGCCCAGCGGATAGAGCGCCAGGTCGATGGCGTGGTTCTTCTGGCTCAGGCGCACGTAGTGGCGCACCGTCTCGGGCTCGGAGAGGCCCGGCAGGCCGATGGGCTCGACGCGCACGAGGCCGCCAAGGTCTGAGGTGTCGAACTCGGCGCCCCTATCGGGCTCCGGCATGTCGACGCCGGTCTTATCCCAGCCGCCGAGCTCGAAGATCAGGCGCTCGTCCTGCAGCAGCCCGCGCGCGCCCGTGAGGCTCGCGGGCTTGTCGGTGGCGAGGTGGACGGCGGTCCCGACTGGGGCCTCAGGGCGGCCGGCGGGGCGGATGGGTCCGGGGCTGGCGCTCATCAGAAGGCCTCCTTCAGCGCGGCGGTAAGCGCGGCAATGTCTTCGTCGGGGGTTGTCTCGGTGGCGGCGAGCAGCAGCACGTCGTCCATCCCGGCCATAGGTGCCAACCGGCTGACCGGCACGCCGGCGATCAAGCCGCTGGTGGCAAGCTTGTCGACCAGCGGCCCTGCGGCCGTGGGCAGGCGGACGGCGATCTCGTTGAAGAAGCGAGGCGTCAACACCTCGACGCCAGCGACGCCTTCCACCGCAGCCTTCAGCTTGCGCGCCTGCTGGTGGTTCAGCTTGGCGAGCCGTTGCAGTCCGACCTGGCCCAGCAGGCTCATGTGGATGGTGAACGCCAGCGCACAAAGCCCTGAGTTGGTGCAGATGTTCGATGTCGCCTTGTCGCGGCGGATGTGCTGTTCGCGGGTGGACAGGGTCAGCACGAAGCCTCTGGCGCCCGCCGCGTCCACCGTCTGGCCGCAGACCCGACCGGGCATCTGGCGCACGTACTTGTCCCGGGTGGCGAACAGGCCGACATAGGGGCCGCCATAGTTCAGGCCATTGCCGATCGACTGGCCCTCGCCCACCACCATATCTGCACCCATCTCCCCCGGCGACTTCAGCAGGCCCAGCGACACCGCCTCGGTCACCACCACGATCAGCAGGGCGCCCGCGGCATGCGCGGCCTCGGCGATCTTCGACACGTCGGTGGCTGTGCCGAAAAGGTTGGGGGTCTGCACCACCACGCACGCCGTGTCGGAGTCCAGGTGGGTCAGCACCGCCGCCTCATCGTCCACCGACAGCGGCAGCGGATCGGTCCTGATGCCGGCGTGGTGCGCCAGGGTGGAGATGGTGTCGGCGTAGTGCGGGTGCAGGCCCGGCGACAGCACCGCCTTGGCCCGGCGCGTGATGCGCGCCGCCATCAGCACGGCCTCGGCCGCCGCGGTGGAGCCGTCGTACATGGAGGCGTTGGCCACCTCCATGCCGGTGAGCGCGGCCACCTGGGTCTGGAACTCGAACACCGCCTGCAGCGTGCCCTGGGTGATCTCGGGCTGGTAGGGCGTGTAGCTGGTCAGGAACTCCGAGCGCTGGATCAGGTGGTCCACCGTGGCCGGCACATGATGGCGGTAGGCGCCCGCGCCACAGAAGAAGGGGACCGAGCCGGCCGAGGTGTTCTTGCCCGCCAGCCGCGAGAGCGCACGCTCCACGGCGAGTTCACCCTGGTGTGGGGGCAAATCGACGGGCTCAGTCAAGAGCACCTCGCGCGGAACGGAATCGAACAGGGCGTCGATGGACGGCGCGCCGATGGCGGCCAGCATGTCGGTCCGATCTGCTTCGGTCAGGGGTAGATAACGCATGACTGGGGTCCTCAGCTCTTCGCCGGGATGGGCTTGCGAACGTAGCGGTGGGGCACGAAGGGTGTGGCGACCACCTCAGCCGGAAGCGCGCGACCGCGCACCACCACCTGCAGCGCGGTGCCCGGCGCGCGATACTGGGGTGGCACGAAGCCCAGCGCTATGGGGGCTGCGAGGGTCGGCCCGAAGCCGCCGCTGGTGACGCGGCCGATCACCCGGCCGCCGTCTGCGATCTGGGAACCTTCACGAGCCGGAGCCCCGGTCAGCACCCGAAGGCCTACACGAACCCTGGACAGGCCGCCCACGGCTTCCGCTTCAATCCGCGCCGCACCGGGAATGTCGCCCCGCTCGCGCCGCTTCTTGGAGACGGCGAAGCCCAGGTCCGCCTCCAGCGGGCTGACGGTGTCATCCAGGTCGTGGCCGTAGAGCGGCAGGCCGGCTTCAAGCCGCAGCGAGTCGCGCGCGCCAAGCCCTATGGGTCGGACGCGATCGTCAGCCAGCAGGGCGTCCCAGAGCTTTAACGCGGCCGCCTGAGGGACCAGGATTTCGAACCCGTCTTCGCCGGTGTAGCCGGAGCGGGAGACCACCGCCGTCGCCCCCTCGTAGTCGAAGGTCTTCAGCGCCATGAAGCCGAGGTCCTGAACCCCGGGGAACAGGCCGACGGCCACAGCAGCCGCCTCTGGCCCCTGCAGGGCCAGCAGGCCGCCCTCGTCGGCCCGCTCCAGGGTGGCGTGCTCGCCTGCGGCTGCGGCGATGCGGGCGAAGTCGGCGTCCTTGGTCCCGGCGTTGACGACTATGTAGAGCGAGCCCTGCCCTTCCGGCTCGATCGGGCGGCCGATCATCAGGTCGTCGGCTATGCCGCCGTCAGGATTCAGCAGCAGGGTGTAGCGGTTCTGACCGGGCTTCAGCCCCGCGATGTCGCCGCACACCAGGGGCTCGACCAAGGCCGCCACCGCCCTGTGGTCGGCGTGCGCGTCGCCGGTGGGCCCCTTCAGCCGCAGGAAGGACGGTCCCATGTGGGAGACGTCGAACAGCCCGGCGTGCTCGCGCGTCCAGCGGTGCTCGCCGAGCACGCCCAGAGGGTACTGCACCGGCATGTCGTAGCCGCCGAAGGGCGCCAGCTTGCCGCCGGCCAACCCGTGGGCCGCGTGCAGGGCCGTGCGGTTCAAAGGAGCGGAGCTGTCCAACGCTTGGGTCTCGCCAACAGAGGGATCAACGCCGGGCCACGCCTTCGCGCCGCCCGCGTCACCCCCGCTGTCATGGAGCCTGAGAGATTTCGGCCGTCGCGGAAGCACCGCGCCCGACCCTGCTCCTTCGGCGAGCCCTTCCGGACTGCTTTCCAGCGTTTCGTCGCCCGCGCGGTCCCTGATACCTGAGCGTTTCCGGGGTGGTTACGCCTTCGGCGCCGAGCCAGCCAAAAACGGCCGCCCGGTCTCTCCCGCGAGAGCAAGGCCTAAGTGGCGAAAGCGCCCGCCCAGGTCAACCGCCCAGGCCCGCGGCGTGGCCTCAAGGCGAACATCGATGAAGGATCAGGCGAAAGGCGGGCCGACAGTCGGCTCGGAGGGCAGAAGTGGTCGGAGCGACAGGATTCGAACCTGCGACCCCTTGACCCCCAGTCAAGTGCGCTACCAGGCTGCGCCACGCTCCGACGAAGGCCGTTCTTATAAGGGTGCGGGCGCTTCGCGCAATCAGGAATCGGCGGACGGGGTTTGGGCCAACAGGGCGTCCAGCCTGGTCTTGACCGCCCGCATCTCATCCAGCGCCGCCTTCAGGCGCGCCCGGGTCTCAGGCGTCATGCCGGCAGGGCCTGCGGCCTCCGCGGCCGGAAGATCGGTGTCGAGCAGGTCAACGGTGCGCTGAGCGTCGGCTTCCGCGGCTTCGAGCTCCGCCAACAGGCCCGGGTCGACCTCTCCCCCCGCGGCGGCCATCAGGCGGCGCACGCCCTGCTCCTTATGGAGCCGCTGCACGCCCTTGATGGTGTAGCCCTCCTCGTGCAGCAGGGAGCGTACGCCGCGTAGCACGTCCAGGTCCTGGCGGCGGTAGAAGCGCCGCCCGCCAGCGCGCTTCATCGGTCGGATGAAAGAGAACTTGGTCTCCCAGAAGCGCAGCACGTGCTGGGGTACGCCCAGCTCGTCCGCCGCCTCGGAGATGGTGCGGAAGGCGTCCGGTCCCTTCAGCACGCCGGCCCCATCAACCTGCGCCATCGAGACGGTGGGCGTCCTCGACCCTGGCCTTCATCACCTGCGAGGCGCGAAAGGTGATGACGCGCCGCGGATCAATCGCGGCAGGCTCGCCGGTCTTGGGGTTGCGGCCCATGCGGGCCCGCTTGTCGCGCACCTGGAAGACGCCGAAACCAGACAGCTTGACGACATCGCCCTGCTGCAGCGACTCCGCGATCAGCTCCAAGGTCCTCTCCACCAGGTCGGCGCAGTCCTGGCGGGTCAGCCCCACCTCCCGGTGCACCGTCTCGGCGAGGTCCGCTCGCGTGAGCGCGCCACCCTTCATAGCCTCCGCCCCCAAACGGTTCAGCCCAGCATTCGCGCACGACGGTGAAAGGGCGTCAAGTCAACGACTTCTCATGGGACTTGGCCTCGGCGTCACAGGCGCACCCTCCTCCTGCAGGAGAGGGTCAGAGCCTGAGAACGCAGGCGCCCCAAGTCAGGCCACCACCCATGGCCTCCAGCAACAGCAGCTGGCCGGGCTTGATGCGGCCATCGGCGATGGCCTCGGCCATGGCCAGGGGAATGGAGGCGGCGGAGGTGTTGGCGTGCCGATCCACGGTGCAGATCACCTTGTCCTCGGCCACGCCCAGCCGATGAGCCACGCCCTGGAGGATGCGCATATTGGCCTGGTGAGGGATGAACCAGTCCACATCCGGCACGGCGACGCCGGCGATGCGAGCCGCGGCTTCCACCCCTTCGGTGATGTTGACCACGGCGTGACGGAAGACCTGCTGGCCGGCCATGCGCAGGTGGCCCACGGTACCCGTGGTGGACGGGCCGCCATCCACATAGAGCAGGTCCTGCTTGGCGCCGTCGCAGCGGAGGGCGAATCCCAGCAGGCCGCGGTCGGTCACATCACCTCGACCCTCCACGGGCTCCATGACCACCGCACCCGCTCCGTCGCCGAAGAGGATGCAGGTGCCACGGTCGTCGTAGTCCATCAGCTTGGTCATCGACTCCGCACCGATGACCAGGGCGCACTTGGACAAGCCTCGCGCCACGAAACCGTCGGCCACCGAAAGGGCGTAGACGAAGCCGGAGCAGACAGCTTGGATGTCGAACGCCACCAGGATGGGACAGCCCAGCTTGCGCTGCACGATCGCAGCCGTAGAGGGGAAGGTCAGGTCCGGAGTGGTGGTGGCCACGATGATCAGGTCGAGTTCGGCAGCCGTGCGCCCGGCGGCGGTCAGCGCCCCATTCGCCGCCTCCAAGGCGAGGTCGGAGGTGGCTTGGCCGTCGGCGACCTGGCGGCGCTCGGCGATGCCCGTTCGCTCGCGGATCCAGGCGTCGCTGGTGTCGACCCGCTGGGCCAGCTCGGCGTTGGTGACGATCCGTTCCGGCAGGTAGGCGCCTACGCCGGTGACGGCGGTGCGCAGCACATTCAAGATGACGCTCCAGCGGGAGCCGTCCGCACGGCCGAAGGCGGCTGACGCAGCGCGTCCAGAGAGTCGGACAGACGTTCCATGTCTGCGGACATCCTGACGACGTAGTTGCTGGCGGCCAGATCGGCGGCCATCTTTATGGCGTTGGCGTAGCCCTTGGCGTCGGCGCCGCCGTGGCTCTTCACGACCGTGCCGTTCAGGCCCAGGAGCGGGCCGCCATTCACCGAGCTAGGGTCCAGCCGCGCCTTCATCTCATTCAGGGCGCCCGAGGCGACCAGGGCGCCGGCCCTGGCCATGACCGAGGATGAGAGGACCTCGCGCAGGGTCGCGGTGAAGAAGCGCGCCATGCCCTCCCCGGTCTTGAGCACAGCGTTGCCGGTGAAGCCGTCCGTGACGACCACGTCGACAGCGCCCAAGGCGATATCATTGCCTTCCACGAAACCCTTGTAGTCCAGTTCGAGCTTGGCCTCACGCAGCAGCCTGTGCGCCTCGCGAACCTCCTCGTGACCCTTCTGATCCTCAGAACCGACGTTCAGCAGGCCAACCGTGGCGCGGCAGCCTGGCTGGCCGTGCACGGCGCAATGGAAGGCGGCGCCCATCACGGCGAACTCCAGCAGCTGGGCCGCGTCGCTCTCGATGTTGGCGCCGACGTCGAGTACGGCGGTGACGCCGCGAAGGGTCGGCCAGCTCGCCACCGCGGCTGGACGCTCCAGCCCCCCCGCCATGCGCAACAGCAGCTTGGAGATAGCCATCAATGCGCCGGTGTTGCCGCCGGACACGGCGGCCACGGCATCGCCCCGCTTCACCGCCTCGACGCAGTTCCAGAGGCTGGAGCCCTTGCCGCGACGAAGCGCCTGAGCCGGCTTCTCCTCGCTGGTGATGACGTGGTCGGTGTGGCGGATTTCGCTGACGGCGCGCACCGCCGCACGCCTGACCATCTCGGGTGCGATCCTCGCCTCATCTCCATGCAGCAGGAATCGCACGTCGCGACCCTCCAGTCGCTGGAGGGCGATGTCTAAGCCGGCCACGACCACGGAAGCGCCATGATCCCCGCCCATCGCATCGATCGAGATCACAGGCGGACTGGGCACGGGCGGACGCAAATTCCTGGATGGGCCGGCGGCCCGAAGCGGCCGGGACGATAGCGTGGGTTCCTCGCGATGCAAGCCGGGGCCGCGTCGAAGCGCTATTCCTTCGGCGGTTCTGGTTTCAGCACCTTGAGCACGGCGAAGGGGGAGGCCGGGTCTTCGGACGGCGGCGGTTCGAACTCGGCTCCAGGCTTGCGCGGGAAGGGATCAACCTCCAGCGCCAGGTGCTCGACCAGATATGCGCCGACATCCACCTCCTCGCCCTCAAGCAGGTCGGGTGGGTCTTCGGCGTTCGGATCCACGGTGATCTCGCTGGCTGGAGCCCCGGCCGCGGGACTCCCCTCCGGCACAGCCCGAACGATGAACTCGCCGGACACTGTGGTCTTGAACGGGTCCAGCGACACGCCGCAGGTCTGGGTGAAGTCCGCGTCCCAGCACGCGGTAATCTCCAGCCCATCCAGCCAGGGCCTGACCTCCACGCGGGCGGTGAAGCAGGCCAAGGCGAGCAGGTCGAGCGCCCTGGCGATGGCGACGCGGCGTCCGTCATCGGCCTCCAGCTCGAGGGCCGCCGTCCTGCGCTGCACGTCCGACAGGCGGAGGCGGACAGGCCAGAGGGCGTCAGGATCAGTCAAGAGGCGCCTCCGGCCAGTCGAGCCGGGCCTGAAGCACATCGTCGAGGGGCTCGGCCGCCAGACGGCCGACCACAGCGGCGGCGTAGACGGCAAGGAGTTTGGCCGAGGTCGCATCGGGCCTGTCTTGGTAGACCGTACGCGCGATCAAGGCCTGCAACGCACCCACTTGGTCGGCATCCGCGAACGCTCGGTCATAGGACTTGATGCGGCCGTAGACGGCCTCGCCAAGCTTGCGCATCTTCTTGCCCACTGAAAGGTCGCCAACGCCCATGTCGCGGAGTCCTTCGTCCAGGTTCCTCAAGAAGGTGTCGAACACGGACTGCGAAGTCTCCGCCGCCTGCACCCCCTGCCCTTTCAGCCGATGCAGCACCAGCACCAGATGCAGGACGTAAAGCTCGAAGCGGCCCTCGACCGTATCGGCCACGGCCAGCCGTTCGTAGAAGATCGGATGGCGCGCCTGGGCGGAGAGCGCCTTGAACAGGGCGCGTCCGGCCTGCGCAGCAGGCCTCGGCTTGAACAAACGCTGCAGCATCCCTGCGCCTCTCGACGGCCGCGACAATCGGCAGGCCGTTCGCCGCGTTGAACTCGGTCTCCAGGCGGGCTAGGTCAAGGGTCCTTCGCCGCAGGGTTTTGCGGCGCGTGGAGCGTATCTCGTGAACCGCACCCGTGAGGCCCGCAGCCGAGCCGCACTCGCCGTCAGCCTCGCCGTCTGCCTGGCGGGCGTGAACGCCTGCGCCCCCACCATAGCGACCAACGGCTTCCAGGCTGTCGACGTCAAGCCGAAGGACGTCAAGGTCGGCGACACTCGGTCCAGCGTGCTGCTGCGGCTCGGCTCGCCGTCGACCCAGGGGACGTTCGACCCGAACGTCTGGTATTACATCTCCCAGCAGACAGAACGTTACGCCTACTACCTGCCTCGGGTTCAGAAGCGAGAAGTCGTGGCCATCACCTTCGACAAGGACGAGAAGGTGAGTGCGGTGAAGGACCTGGCGCTGAAGGATGGCTACCAGATCGCCTACGATCGCAACGCCACCCCCACCCGCGGGCGCCAGCTGAACTGGATCGAGCAGTTGCTCGGCAACATCGGCCACGGCAACACCGGCGCCCTGCCCCAGGATTACGATCCCGGCCAGCAACGGCACTAAGGCTGTGCTCCTCCCCCCCGCTTCGCAGGGGAGGAGCAACGAAAAAGGCCTCCGCAGTCGCTGCGGAGGCCCCTCTGGCTCCGTCGGGATGGAAAGGACTACTCCTCCTTGACCGTCATGACCTGACGGCCCCGATACATGCCGGTCTTCAGGTCGAGGTGATGGGGACGGCGCAGTTCGCCGGTGTCCTTGTCTTCCACGTAGGCGTTGGACTCCAGCGCGTGGTGCGAACGGCGCATGCCCCGGCGGGAGGGCGAGGTTTTTCGCTTCGGAACAGCCATGGAGCAAACTCGTGGTGCGGCTCGGCGCAGCGCGCGCGAGAAAACGGAAAAGGCGGCCGATGAGCCGCCGTGGGAAGCTGTGCTTATGCCGTAAACCCGTCCGGCGTTCAAGCCCTGCGGCTCGACGGTCGCCCCTTGGGCGGCGTCCGCCGTCACGGCTTCCGCACTGGTGGGCCGTCGGGAACCCGCTTCAGACCAGACGACTCTGCTCCAATGCAGCCGCCACGAAGCTGGCGAACAAGGGGTGCGGCTGGAACGGGCGGCTCTTCAGTTCGGGGTGGAACTGCACGCCGACGAACCACGGATGGTCGTCGCGCTCCACGATTTCGGGCAGCAGGCCGTCCGGCGACAGGCCGGTGAAGCGCAGGCCTGCGCCCTCTATCGCCTCGCGATAGCCGATGTTGACTTCATAGCGGTGACGGTGGCGCTCGGCCACACAGGCGGAGCCATAGATGTCGCCGACCTTGGACCCAGGGACGAGGGTGGCGTCATAGGCGCCCAGCCGCATGGAGCCGCCAAGGTCGCCGCCGGCCCGGCGTTTGACCAGCTGATTGCCGCTGAGCCACTCGGTCATAAGGCCTACGACCGGCTCGTCGGTAGGGCCGAACTCGCTGGAGCTGGCGCCTGCTATGCCCGCCACGTTCCGGGCCGCCTCGATCACCGCCATCTGCATGCCGAAGCAGATGCCGAAATAGGGCACGCCACGCTCCCGGGCGAACTGCACCGCGCGGATCTTGCCCTCCGCTCCCCGCTCGCCGAAGCCGCCGGGAACCAGGATAGCGTGCACGCCTTCGAGCCGGGCGGCGGCGGCGCCGGGCTCGCCCTCGAAGGCCTCCGACTCGACCCAGTCGAGGTTCACCTTGACGTTGTTGGCCAGACCGCCGTGCACCAGGGCCTCGATGAGGCTCTTGTAGGCGTCCTTCAGCACCGTGTACTTGCCCACTACGGCGACGGTGACCTCGCCATCCGGCTGGCGGAGGTGCTCGGCGATGCCCTGCCATCGTGACAGGTCGGGCGCTGGTGCGTCGTGGATGGCGAATGCGTCCAGGATTTCGCGGTCCAGCCCCTCGCGGTGGTAGTCCAGCGGCACGGCGTAGATGCTGTCGCTGTCCATGGCCTGGATGACCGCGCCCTCGCGCACGTTGCAGAACAAGGCGATCTTGCGCTTCTCGTCCGGGGGGATCGGCTGCTCGCAGCGGCAGAGCAGGATGTCGGGCTGGATGCCGATGGCGCGGAGCTCTCGGACTGAATGCTGAGTGGGCTTGGTCTTCATCTCGCCCGCCGTCTTCACGAAGGGCAGCAGCGTCAGGTGCACGAAGACGCAGGCGCCCCGGGGCAGTTCTTGGCCCAGCTGCCGGATCGCCTCGAAGAAGGGCAGGCCCTCGATGTCGCCGACCGTACCGCCGATCTCCACCAGCACGAAGTCAGCCTCGCCCGCATCTGAAAGCACGAAGCTCTTGATCTCGTTGGTAACGTGCGGGATCACCTGAACGGTCGCGCCCAGATAATCGCCGCGTCGCTCCTTCTCGATGATGGTCTTGTAGATTTGCCCGGTGGTGATGTTGTCGCCTCGGTTGGCGGAGACGCCGGTGAAGCGCTCGTAGTGGCCGAGGTCCAGGTCCGTTTCCGCTCCATCGTCGGTGACGAACACTTCCCCATGCTGGTAGGGGCTCATCGTCCCGGGATCGACGTTGAGATAGGGGTCGAGCTTCCGCAGGCGGACCTTGTAGCCGCGCGCCTGCAGCAGAGCGCCGAGAGCCGCCGAGGCGAGGCCCTTGCCCAGGGAGGAGACCACGCCGCCGGTGATGAAGATGTACCGCGTCATGCCAGCCCAGCTTGGAGGAGGACAGCTTTGCGCCGATTCGCCCTCCAAGCGGGATGCACGCCCTATTGACCGCCTGAGGTGTTGCCCGAAGCCGCGGGAGCGGGAGCAGCCGGCGCAGGGGCGCTCAGGGCCCCGCCAGTCGGGAAGGGACGGGCCAGCGGGGCGACGGTGGGCGTGGACTGCGGGGCGGTCTGTACGCCAAGCAGGCTTGATGACCGGCGGCTGGCGCCGCTATCAGCGGCCGTAGGAGGCGTGGTCGGCCTGACAGCAGGGGCGGTGTGCACCTCTGGCCGCGGCGCCTCGAAACTCGCTCCAGACGACGGTGCTCCTGGTGCAGGCGCACCCGGCGCAGGGGTCACCACGCCGATATTCGCGGCGCTGTCGCCGCCTGCGGCGGCAGGCGCGGTCGCAGGCCGGGCCGGGCGCATGGCGTGGTTCAAGGCGTCGGGATTCATATTGTCGATCTTCAGTCGGTCCACCACGGAACCGCCCGAGTGCATGCGTCCGGACAGCACCGTCAGCAGCAGGCAGAGACCGAAGAAGATCGCCGCCAGGACAGCGGTGGTGCGGGTCAGCAGGTCGCCGGCCCCGCGTGCCGTCATGAAGCCCGAGGGTCCGCCGCCCATGCCCAGCGCCCCACCCTCGGAGCGCTGCAGCAGGATCACCGCGCCAAGGGCGATGCACACCAGCACCAACAATACGAGCAGGGAGCCGAGCAGCATGGCGGAACGCAGTCTTCGGTGGCGGTGGAACGGGATCAACGCGGACGCGCGCCGGATCCTGCAGGCGTGTAACACCGCCTCGTTCCGCGCGCCAGACCGCCTTGGCTGACGCGAAAACTGTAACCATATCGGTTGCATATGGTTGTTGGCGTGGTACAGGCGGCTTGCCGAGATCGGCTGCATTGATCTCCTCAGGATCATCCGCCCATGCTACTTCGCCGCGCCGCCTTATCGGCTTGCCTTGCCGTCTTCCTGGCCAATCCGGCGCTGGTCCCATCGGCCCTGGCCCAGGGTCCGGCCAGCCCCGGTCCGGCCAGCCCCGGTCCGGCCAGCCCCGGTCCGGCCAACCCCAATCCGGCCGCTGTGAGGCGGGGGGCCTATGTCATCGAGCCCTCGCACACGCGGGGGCTGTTCAGCGTCTCGCACATGGGCTTCACCACCTGGTGCGGCGACTTCCCGGGCGCCTCGGGACAGCTGGTACTCGACGCCGCCCATCCCGCCGCCAGCCGGCTGGATGTCATGGTGCCAATCGCCGGCGTCTCCACCACCAACGCCAAGCTGGGCGAGGACCTGCGCAGCGCCGACTGGCTTGACGCGGGTCGCTTCCCCACGGCGATGTTCCACTCGACCCACATCACCCTGACCGGACCGACCGACGCGGAGGTGGCCGGCGCCCTCACCCTGCACGGGGTGACCCGGCCCGTGGTGCTGCACGCCCACTTCAACGGCGCGGGTGTGAACCCGCTGGACCACAGCTACACCACGGGCTTCGAAGTCAGCGGAGTGGTCAAGCGCAGCGAATTCGGCGTGTCCAAGTACGTGCCCCTGGTCGGCGATGACACCCGCCTGATCATCAGCGCGGCGTTCGAGAAGGCGAAGGGGTAAACCTCTTATCCTCTCCTGCGCGGAGGGGGAGCTGGCGCGGCCCGGTACGCCGTGACGGGTTTCCCTCCATCGCTTCGCAGGGAGAGGAGGATCGGATCAAGCCGCGCGGATGATGGGCAGGAAGTCGTGGGCCTTGAGCGAGGCGCCGCCGACCAGCGCCCCGTCCACGCCCCGGGCGTGCAGCAGCTCGGCGGCGTTGGAGGGCTTCACCGAGCCGCCATACAGCACCGGGACCGACGCACCGTTGGAGAAGCGGGCGGTCAGCAAATCGTGGATGCGTCCATGCACCGCCTCCACCTGCTCCACCGTCGGCGTGCGGCCGGTGCCGATCGCCCAGACCGGCTCGTAGGCGATGGCGAAGGGGAGGCCATCAAGGCTGTCGGGCAGCGAGCCCTGCAGCTGGGCAGCCACCACCTCCAGCGCCTGACCCGCATCACGCTGCGTGAGGCTCTCCCCTGCGCAGACAACCGGCTCCAGGCCGGCGCGCAGGGCGGCCTGGACCTTCGCGGCCACATCAGCGTCGCTCTCGCGATAGCCAGTGCGGCGTTCGGAGTGGCCGAGGATCACCAGCCGCGCGCCTGCCTCGTGCAGCATCTCGGCGCTGAGATCGCCGGTATAGGCGCCGCTCGACTCGGGGTGGCAGTCCTGGGCGCCGACCTGGACACCTGAACCCTTCACCTGCTCAGCCATGCGATGGATCAGAATTGCAGGCGGGAACAAGGCCACCCGCGCGCGTGCAGGCTCCTTGGCGAGCGACTCAGCGAGGGCGTGGGCTTCACGCAGAGCACCCGCAGCCCCGTTCATCTTCCAGTTGCCCGCGACCAGTCGCGTTGGTTGGCTCAAAATCCTTGCTCCCACCTGCTTCGCCAATGCGCCTAAGCCAAGCACCGGTGGCTGTGAAGCCGTCGCCGCGGCCGCAGGCGCGATCACGTCACGCTGACGCGGCGCGGCTGCTCACCCTTGCCCGCCCGGCGGCTTGGCCCCTATAGGGCGGGCTCGCCTCGCGGCCGATGGCCTGCGAGCGGGCTCCGCACGCCACGAGGTGCGCGCGCGGAGCGGCTCTTCCAAAGGCTGTCGTCCTCGATGCTCACCCAGTTCCGATCTTTCGCCAAGACAACGGTCGCCAAGCTGCTGCTGGGGGTGCTGGCCGCCAGCTTCCTGATCTGGGGCATTCGAGACGTGTTCCGCAATGGCATGGCGAGCGATGCGGTCATCACCGCCGGGGCGCGCACCGTCACTTCGGCCCGCTTCCGCCAGATGTTTCAGGACGAGCTCAAGCAGTACGGCCAGCAGAGCGGCCAGACCGTCACCGTCCAGGACGCCATCAGCCACAACATCGACCACCAGGTGGCTGACGCCATCGCCGCGGACGAGGCCCTGGCCGCCTACATCGACCGGATCGGCATCCGGCCCGGGGACAAGCAGATCGTGGCCGAGATCGCCAAGGCGCCCCGCTTCTTCAACGCCGTCTCCGGCCGTTTCGACCGCCAGGCCTACGAGGCCTTCGTGCAGCAGATCGGGATGACCGACACGGAATTCGAAGGCGTGCTCCGAGACGAGCTGGCCCAGACCCAGTTCGTCTCCGGCGTCGCCGCCGGGCTGAGCGCGCCGCTGCTGTTCTCTGCGCTCCAGGCCGCCTACACGGGCGAGGGCCGCAGCTTCGACGACTTCGTCCTGCCGCCGACCGCGGTGCCCCTGCCCGCCCAGCCGACCGACGCCGCCATGAATGGCTTCATTAAGCAGAACGCGGCCCAGCTGATGCGCCCCGAAAGCCGTGTCTTCACCGTAGCCGCCTTCTCCACCCAGGCGCTGGCGGCCCAGACGACCGCAGACCCGGCCCTGGTGCAGAAGCGCTTCGACTTCGAAAAGGATTCGCTGTCGGTTCCGGAGAAGCGTTCCCTGGTGGAGGTTCCCGTCCGCGACGCTGGACAGGGCCGGGCGGTGGCGGCCCGGCTCAGCAAGGGCGAGGACCCGCAGGCGGTGGCGGCCAGCCTCCATGTCCAGCCGATCGTCTATACCGACAGTCCCAAGACCGCAGTGGCCGACAGGAAGCTCGCCGACGTGGCCTTCGGCATGAGTGTGGGCCAGGTGCAGGGACCGGTGCAGGGCGATCTCGGACTGGCCGTGGTGAAGCTGTCCAAGGTTACGCCCGGACATGTGGCGACCCTCGACGAAGCCCGGACCCACATCGAACAGGAAGTGAAAGGCGCCACGGCGCTGAACCTCATCACCAAGCAGGTGCAGAGTTACGAGAACGCCCGCTCCGGCGGATCCAACCTCGCCGACGCGGCCAAGGCCGCCGGCGCCCAGACCACCACTCTGCCTCCGATCACCGCCCAGGGAACCACGCTGCAGCGTCAGAAGGTCGGCATTCCGCCCAAGCTGCTGCAGGCGGGCTTCGCGCTGCAGCCCGGCCAGGACAGCGATATCGTGGACCTGGGTCAGGGAGAGTACGCGGCCCTGCGCCTCGACAAGGTGATCGCGCCGGCGCCGCCGGCCTTGGACGAGGTGCGCCCGCTGCTGACCCGCTTCATGATGCAGCAGGACCTGTTCAAGCGCCTGCAGGCCAAGGCCGACGGCATCGCCGCCGCGGTCAGCAAGGGCGAAACGCTGCAGGCCGCCGCGGCCGCCAACAAGGCGACCGTCGCGCATGGCGAGGACGTGCTCAGAACGGCCGCCGGCAAGACCTACAGCAATGAGCTGATGGGCCACCTCTTCCTGGCCAAGCCGGGCGACGTGGTCACCGGGCCCGACCTGAAGATCGGCGTGGTGATCGCCAAGCTGCAGGCGGTGGTCCCCGCCACCGCCCAGACCGCGGCCCAGGCCGCCGCCGACCAACGCCAAGCCACCAACCAGAGCATGGTGCAGGACTTCGCCGCAGCCGTCCGCAACGGCGCGCGTGACATCATCAAGCCCAGGGTGGACTACGCCAAGGCCCGCCAGGCGTTGGGCGTGGACCAGGGTGCAGGCGCCGGCCAGTAGGTCGGCCGCCATGGACGTCCTGCCCTCGGCCGACGCGTTCGCCGCCACCTATGAGGCAGGCTGCGCCCAGGTCGTCTGGACCCGCGTGGTGGACGACCTGGAGACCCCGGTCTCGGCCTATCTCAAGATAGGGCTCGGCCGGCCTTTCGCCTTCCTGTTCGAATCGGTTGAGGGCGGCGCCTGGCGCGGCCGCTACTCGGTCATCACGCTGGATCCTGACCTGGTCTGGCGTTGTCATGGCGACCGGGCGGAGATCGCCCGGGGCGCCAACGTAGCCGAAGGCCTCTACGCGCCGGACGCAAGGCCCGCGCTCGCCTCACTGCGCGCCACGATCGAGGCGGCCCGCATCGAACTTCCGGCCGAGCTCCCGCCCATGGCGGCGGGGCTGTTCGGTGCATTGGGCTATGACATGATCCGCCTCGCCGAGCCGCTCGGTCCAGCCAAGCGGGACGCACTCGGCCTGCCCGACGCCATCATGACCCGCCCCTCGATCGTCGCGGTGTTCGACGCCATCGCCCAGGAGATCGTGCTGATCACGCCCGTACGTCCGGACGGCCGCACAGCCGAGGCGGTGCGTGCGGCGGCTATCGAGCGACTGCAGGCTGTGCAGCTGCGCTTGGCGGCGCCCTTGCCGATCAGGGCGCCCGGCCGGCCCGCTCCGGCCACTGAGCCCTTCGCCTCGCCCGTGACGCGCGCCGACTACGTCCAGGTGGTGGACCGGGCCAAGCGCTACATCGAAGCCGGCGATGTCTTCCAGGTGGTGCCGAGCCACCGCTTCAGAGCGCCCTTCGCGCTGCCGCCCTTCGCCTGCTACCGGGCGCTGCGGCGGCTGAACCCCTCGCCCTTCCTGTTCTTCCTGGACTTCGGGGACTTCCAGCTCGCGGGCTCGAGCCCCGAGATCCTGGTGCGCCTGCGCGACGGCAAGGCTGTGATCCGTCCCATTGCCGGCACCCGGCCCCGCGGCGGCACTCCAGAGCAGGACTTGGCGTTGGAGCGCGAACTCCTCGCCGATCCAAAGGAACGGTCGGAGCACCTGATGCTGCTCGACCTCGGCCGGAACGACGTGGGCCGGATCGTCAAGCTCGGTGACGAAGGCCGCAACACGCCGCCAACGGGCGCGCCGCGGGTGCGGGTGACGGAAAGCTTCAAGGTGGAGCGCTACAGCCATGTCATGCACATCGTCTCCAACGTGGAAGGCGACGTATCCGGTTCTCCGGACCCGGTGGACGTGATCCTGACCGCCTTGCCTGCCGGCACGCTCTCAGGCGCGCCCAAGGTGCGGGCGATGCAGATCATCGACGAGCTGGAGACCGAGAAGCGCGGCATGGCCTATGCCGGAGCCGCCGGCTACGTCTCGGCCACGGGCCAGGTGGACACCTGCATCGTGCTGCGCACCGCGCTGTTCAAGGACGGCATGATGTACGTCCAGGCCGGCGGCGGCGTGGTCGCCGACAGCGATCCGAACGCCGAATACGACGAGACCCTGCACAAGTCCCGGGCGCTGAGGCGCGCCGCCGAAGAGGCGTGGCGGTTCAGCTGAGCTCTCTGTCTCGCTGCGGGATGGGAAGGCGAGACGTGCTATAGCGATCCAACCGCTGACGATTAGAGGGGCAGCCCGCAGTGCTGGATACCGAGTGGCAGACAGACGCGCCTTCGTCTTTGTCCGACCGGCCCCTTCCCTCGCCCTCCGACACCGCTCCGCCCCGCCCCCGACGTGTACTGGTGCTCCAGGGCGGGGGCGCGCTGGGCTCCTACCAGGCCGGTGTCTGTGAAGCCTTGCAGGCTGCGGAGGTCGATCCAAACTGGGTCGCCGGCATTTCCATCGGCGCCATCAACGCGGCGCTCATCGCCGGCAACCCGCCCGAACGGCGCATGGAGCGGATGCGCACCTTCTGGGAGCAGGCGAGCTCGGGTCCGTTCTTCTCGCCCGGCCCGATCGACTTCGATCCGTTCCGCAGCTTCGTGAACCAGATCAGCGCGGCCACCGTAGCCACCTTCGGCGCACCGGGCTTCTTCAAGCCGCGGGTGCCTTCGTCCATGTTCTGGCCGCCGGGCGCAACCGAGGCGATCAGCTATTACGACACCGACCCGCTGCGGGGGACGCTGGAGAAGCTGGTGGACTTCGATCGGATAAATGCGGGGAAGACGCGGCTTAGCGTGGGCGCGGTGAACGTTCAGACCGGCAACTCGGTCGTGTTCGACAGCGCGCACCAGAAGATCGGACCGGAGCACATCATGGCGTCCGGCGCCCTGCCGCCAGGGTTTGCGCCCGTGTGGATCGAAGGCGAGGCCTACTGGGACGGTGGCCTGGTCTCCAACACGCCTCTGCAGTTCGTGCTCGATGACGACCAGCACGAGGACCTGCTGATCTTCCAGGTGGACCTGTTCAACGGCCACGGCCCCATGCCCCGCAACATGCTGGAGGTGGACGAGCGCGAAAAGGACATCCGCTATTCCAGCCGCACGCGGCTGAACACCGACGCCAGCCTGCGCATCCATAAGGTGAAGTCCGCCTTGCGCGCCCTGCTCGACAGCCTGCCGGAAGAGCGGGCTGACGACCCCGAGCTCGCCATCCTGCACGAGACCGCCAAGGAGAACGACGTGACCGTGGTGCAGCTGATCTATCGCAAGCAGCCCTACGAAGGTGGCTCCAAAGACTTCGAGTTCTCCCGCCAGACCATGGCTGAGCACTGGGCCAGCGGCGTCGCCGACGTGCAGCAGACACTGGAACGACACACCGAGCTGCTTACACAGCCGTTGAAGCCCGGCGTGCAGGTGATCGACGCCGGCCACCTGCAGGACGACGCCACCTCTCCGACCGCCTGACCCCCTCGAAGCTCCAAGGACACTCCCATGAGCCTGAAGTCCCGCAACGCCGTGGTCACTGGATCGACCAGCGGCATAGGCCTCTCCTACGCCCGCGCGCTCGCGGCCGAGGGCGCCAACGTCATGATCAACGGCTTCGGCGACGCCGCCGCCATCGAGAAGGAACGCGCGGCCATCGAGAGCGAGTTCGGGGTGACGGGGATTTATTCGGCCGCCGACATGACCAAGCCGGACCAGATCGCCGCCATGATCGCCCAGGCGCACACGACCTTGGGGTCCGTCGACATCCTGATCAACAATGCCGGCATCCAGTACGTCTCGGCCATCGAAGACTTCCCGGTGGAGAAGTGGGACCAGATCATCGCCATCAACCTGTCCTCCGCCTTCCACGCGATGAAGGCGGCGATCCCGCTGATGAAGGCGCAAGGCTGGGGCCGGATCATCTCCACCGCGTCCGCCCACTCCAAGGCGGCGAGCCCGTTCAAATCAGCCTATGTCACCGCCAAGCACGGACTGGCGGGCCTGACCAAGACCGCTGCGCTCGAGGTGGCCACCCACAAGATCACGGTGAACTGCATATCCCCGGGATACGTGTGGACGCCGCTGGTGGAGAGCCAGATCCCCGACACCATGAAGGCCCGGGGCCTGACTCGGGATCAGGTCATCAACGACGTCCTGCTCGACGCCCAGCCCACCAAGGAGTTCGTGAAGCCGGAAGAGGTCGCGGCGCTTGCCGTATTCCTATGCTCCGACGCCGCCGCCCAGATCACCGGCGCCAACCTCTCCATCGACGGCGGCTGGACCGCGGAGTGACCCCTTTCCATTGCGGGAGAGAGCAGGCCGGGCTCTAGCGCACGACGCCGCCGACGCCGCCGTCGACCACCATGGACTCTATCGCGCCAGATCCGACCGCAGCGGTCTCCGTGCGGTAGGCCACGCACTGCTGGGCGCCTGCGCGGATCACCTTAAAGCCCGCGCCGTAGCGACGGAGCAGCGAGCGCTCGTTGCAGTCGCGCGCCGGGCGCTGTGGCCGGCAGGCGAGCTGGCCAGTGGCCGAGTGGTAGAGCGCCTCGCCCTTCAGGCACGGGATGCTCTGGCCGCGGCCGAAGTCGGCGGAGCCCGCGTAGTCGGCAAGGGTGTACTGCATGCGGGTGCCCGCGATGCAGCGGAACACCTCGCCCTCATAGGAGGGCAGCAGGTCGCGGTCGGGGATAACCTGGGAGGCCGGGTGCGGGATGGCCTTGTCGTCCAGGCACACCGCCTGGACCGCCACCACCTTGGCCACCGAGCGGTACTCGGCGCAAACGCGGCGCGCCTCGGGCGTCTCCACGCCTTCGACCGCAAGGTTCGGGATGACGCTGCTGGAGCCCTCGCCGGCCGAGAAGCTGGAGCCGCCGCCAAGGGCATAGCTGGCCGCATTGGACTGGGCCAGGGCGTTGGACAGGACGTTCGAGTTGGCGCTGCCGTTCGCGTAAGCGTTGCCGCTCGCCTGCGAGGAAGCCTCCGCACTGCTGGACGCGCTGGCCTGGGACTGTGCGTAGGAGACCGCCGAGGACTGCACCTCGATGTTCGGCGTCGAGATCCAGATGTTGGGTGAGTTCACCGTGACCGAAGGTGGGGTGATGTTCACTCCCGGCACGTTGACGTTGTGGCCGGTGGGGACGGTGCAGTTGCAGGGCGGCGGCGTGGGCACGGTGCAGTTGCAGCTGCTCCCCTTGGAGCCGGACCCGCCGGCGTGGGCCACCACGGCGGGCGCGTAGCCGGCGAACATGGCGGCGGTCGCAAGGCCTGCGCGCAGAAACGCCTTCATGTCCAATCCCTTCCCTTTCGGGTCGAGATCCAGACATGGCGCATAAACTCCTTAAACGCAGTTAAGGCCGCTTGCGCCGGCTGGCCTCGGCGGCGGCGGCGTTGCAGATAGACAGCGATGCGGACGTGGCGAAACTGGTAGACGCGACGGACTTAAAATCCGTTTCCCCTGGAGTGCGGGTTCGACCCCCGCCGTCCGCACCACACGACTGGCTGAAGCCAGGACCTGAGCCTACAAGGCCCTCACCGCGGTTGCCCCGTCGGGTGCAGACAAGGGACCCCATTGGTCAAGTTCACCATCCTGCTGCGGCGCAATCCGGCGATGAGCCCCGCCGACTTCGCCGAGCATCACAGGACCGTCCACGCCCCGCTCTTCATGTCGATCCCGGCGGTCAAGGCCCATGTGCGGCGCTACGTGCAGCAGCACGCCCTTCCCGTCGAGCTGCCCGGCCTGCCGCCTGCCAAGTATGACGGGATCACCGAGCTATGGTTTGACGAGGCCGCCGACATCGCCGCCGTCTTCGGAGACGCCGAGTACATGGAGCGCATCAGGCCCGACGAGGAGCGCTTCCTTGATCTGCATGGGTGCGACTTCATCGTCTCCGAAGAAACCACCATAACCGGATGAGCCCGGCCAGGCCGCCGCTCAGGCCAGCTTGATCTCCCGCAGGCGCTCCTGGAGGTAGGCGTCGGCGGTGATCGACTCGGGGTAGCGGTCCGGCCTCGCCGCGCTCACGCAGCCTGGAAGGGTGCGGATCACGAAGTCCGGGCGGAAGTGCAGAAAGAAGGGCGTGGAATAGCGCGCCAAGCCCCGCCGCTCCGGCGGCGGGTTCGCCACCCGGTGGGTGGTCGAGGGCAGGACGTGGTTGGTCAGCCGCTGCAGCATGTCGCCGATGTTGCAGACCACAGAACCCGGCGGGGGCTGCACGGCCAACCAGCGGCCGTCGCGGTCGAGCAGCTCCAGCCCCGCCTCCTCTGCCCCCAGCAGCAGGGTGACGGCGTTGATGTCCTCATGCGCCCCGGCCCGCACGCCGGGCGCATCCGCTGGCACGGGCGGGTAGTGGAGCAGGCGCAGGATGCTGTTGCCGTCGCGGATGGGGTCCTCGAAAGCATGCTCAGGGAGGTTCAGATAGCGAGCGATGGCGCGCAGCACGCGAGCACCGAGTCGGTCCAGCTCTGCGTACAGGGCTGAGAGGGCTGGCCGGAAGCCTGGAAGCTCCAAGGGCCACAGGTTGTCCGGCATGACAGCGCCGAATGGATGGCCGGGCGGGAGGTCGCGGCCGATGTGCCAGAACTCCTTCAGGTCGGAGGCCGCCGCCCCCTTGGCCGCCTCGCGTCCGAACGGGGTGTAGCCGCGTTGGCCGGCGCCGCCCGGCACGGCGTAGGCGAGCTTGCGCGCCTCCGGCAGGGCGAAGAGGGCCCTGGTCTGATGCAGCGACTCTTCCAGCATGGGCTGGGCCAGGCCATGGTCGCTGATCACCGCGAAGCCGTAGCGTTCGAAGGCCGCGCCGAGGCGGTGGGCGAAGCCGTCGAAATCGCCGTCATAACCCTGCAGCGGCACGGTCTGGATCGACATGCGGAACCTAGTGCGAGTTGCTGGAGGCGACCCGTCCGGCGGGCTTGGCCACCAGCCAGATGCTGCAGGCGGCGATGGCCAGGAGCACAGAGATGGTCAGGAACAGCTTGTCGGTGGCCAGCATGACCGCCTGGCCCGAGACCATGGCCTCGAATTGGCGCAGCGCCTGGCCCTGGCTCAGGCCGGCGTGCATGAGGCTCCGCACCGCCCCCCCGGTGTCGGTCTGGTTCAGCAGCTGCACCCGGCTGGCGCGGCCACCGTTGGCCCAGGCTGTTGTGGCCAGAGAGGTGGCGAAAGCGCCGGCCATGGTGCGCGCGAAGCTGAGGATGCCCGCGGCGCCCGCCATTTCCTGGGGCCTGATCGACGAGAGGCCCAGGCTGAAGACCGGCACGAAGAACAAGGGCATGCAGGCGCCCTGCAGGGCCTGGGGCAGCACGATCTGGGCGTAGTTGATGTCGGAGTTGAAGTGGCTGCGCCAGAACATCAGGGCGGCGATGCCCATCACGCCGATGAAGACCAGCAGCCGCGGGTCCGCGCTCCGCATCAGCCGCCCCACGATCGGCGACATGACGATGGCGAGGACCCCTAGCGGCGCCACCGCATAGCCGGCCCAGGTGGCGGTGTAGCCGAGGTTGGTCTGCAGCCACAGCGGCTGGATCACCGTGGCGGAGAAGTAGGCGCCGTAGCACAGGCACAGCACGCCGAGGCAGATCGTGTAGCTGCGGGAGCGGAACACCCGAAGGTTGATGATCGGGTTGGCGTCGGTCAGCTCCCAGATCAGGAAGGCGACGAAGCCAACCCCCGCGACCAGGGCCAGTTGCACGATGAAGGCGGAGTTGAACCAGTCCTCGTCCTCACCCTTGTCGAGCAGGATCTGCAGGGCGGCGATCCAGACCACCATCAGCCCCAGGCCCACCAGGTCCAGCGGGCGCTTCACCCGCGCGTCCTCCTGGGCGCGGAGCAGCCGCCAAGCCAGCGCGGCGGTGACCAGCGCCACCGGCACGTTGATGAAGAAGATCCACGACCAGTGGGCGTTGTCGCAGATCAGCCCCCCTAGGATCGGGCCCGCGATGGGCGCCACCACCGTGGTCATGGCCCACAGGCCGAGCGCCTGGCCCGCCTGCTCCTTGGAGAAGATGCGCAGCAGCAGCGTCTGGGACAGCGGGATCATCGGGCCGCCGGCCAAGCCCTGCAGCACCCGGCAGACCACCAGCACGCCGAGCGACGGCGCAAACCCGCAGAGCGCCGAGCACACCCCGAACAGACCCATCGCCGTGACGAACACCCGCACCGACCCGAACCGCTGCGACAGCCAGCCGGTCAGGGGCACGGTGATCGCCTCGGCCACCGCATAGGAGGTGATGACCCAGGTGCCCTCGTTGGCCGAGACGCCCAGGCCGCCGGCGATGGTGGGCACCGAGACGTTGGCGATGGTGGTGTCCAGCAGCACGACGAAGTTAGCGAGCGAGAGCAGGATGCAGCCGCCCCAGAGCGCCGCGCCCACCAGGGGTGGCGGGGGCTGAAGCGCCTCGTTGGCGCGGGCCTCGCGCGCGGCCTGGGCGGCGCTCTCGCCGCGGGCGACCACCGGCGCCATGCCCTCGCCGGAGCCTTGGGCGGCTATGGGAAGATCGGCCATGGCCGTCCGCTCAGAGGTCGGTGGCGGCGGAGGCGGTCGCCGCACGGGCTCGTCCGGGCGCCGGAGAGGGGGCTCCAGGCCCGGCGACGTCCACCTTCACGTCCATTGAGAGGCCGACCCGCAAGGGGTGGCGCTCCAGTTCGCGCGGGTCGAGCCGGATGCGCACCGGCAGGCGCTGCACCACCTTGATCCAGTTGCCCGTGGCGTTCTGGGCCGGGATCAGCGCCATGGCGGAGCCCGTGCCGCCGGACAGCCCCTCCACCCGGCCGTGGAACACCACGCCCTTGCCGTAGCGGTCGGCGGTCAGCTCGGCCGGCTGGCCGACCTCGACCTTGCGCAGCTGAACCTCCTTGAAGTTGGCGTTCACATAGACCTGGGAGATCGGCACCACGGTCATCAGCTGGGCGCCGATGGCCACGCGCTGGCCGAGCTGCACGTTGCGCTGGGAGACCACCCCGTCGAAGGGCGCGCGCAGCACCGTGCGCGACAGGTTCAGCTTGGCCACGTCCACCGCGGCCCTGGCGGCGGCGACCTCGGGGTTATCATCCAGGCTGGAGCCCTGGGTCAGGGCCAGGGATGAGGCGAGCTGGCCCTGGGCCACCATCTTGTTGGCCGCGCCCTGGGCGCCGGCGGCCTTGACGGCGTCCAGGTTGGCGACCGCGGTCTGGTAGGCGTTGCGCGCCGTGCTCAGCTCCTCGCCGGAGACCGCGCCCGAGGCGGACAAGGCTTCGCGCCGCTTCAGGTCGAGGGAGGTGCGGTCCACATCGCTCTGGGCGGCGGCGACCTGCGCCCTGGAGCGCAGCAGGTCGGCGTCGCGAGCCTGGATCTGGGCGCCGGCGGCCTGGTCGTTGGCCATGTACTGCTGCACCCGCCGCACCGCGCGCTCGTAGTCCGCCTGAGCCTGGGCCAGGGCCAGCCTGGCGTCGGCAGGGTCGATCACCACCAGCACCTGGCCGGCGCGGACAACCTGGGTGTCGGCTACGTTCACCTGCAGCACCTGACCGTTCACCTGGGGGGTGATCTGCGCCATGTCGGCCCCGACATAGGCGTCGTCGGTGGAGACGACATGGGAGAGCACGAGCACGTCATAGAGGATGTAGCCAACCGCGCCGACCAGCAGCACCGCGGCGAACAGGCCGAACAGCCGCCTGCGGTTGGACTTGGCGGGCGAGGCGGCCGCCGGCGGTGCGGCGGCGCCTGCGGCGGGTCCA
>NZ_CAHJWH010000022.1 GCF_903642205.1 Caulobacter sp. S45
CCATGACCGTGCAGGCGGGCTCCGCATCCAGGGCGCGCATGGCGTCCAGCAACATGGCGGGATGGGGCTTGCCGGGACCGTCGTCGCCGCAGTGGGTGCTGTCGAACAGGTCGGCCCAGGCGTGCATTGCCATGATCATCTCCACCCCGCGGCGGGACTTGCCGGTGGCCATGGCGATGCGCCAGCCCTCGCCCTTCAAGCGGTCCAGCAGCTCGGCCGCGCCGGCATAGAGCGGTTCGGTGAAGCCCGGCTGGCGATGCAGGTCGCCGAAGCTCGACTTGTAGCAGGACACCAGCTGGTCGAACACCTCGGGCGGCTGCTCCGGCGCGAGCTGGGCGAGACCTTCGGCAAGGTTCAGGCCCACGATCTGGCGGAGCGCGTCGTAGGGTGGCGGCGTGAGCCCGACGGTGTGAAAGGCGGCGTCGGACGCCTGCTTGAGGATGGCGCGGCTGTCCACCAGCGTGCCGTCGACATCGAACACCACCAGCTTCATGGCTTGCGCGTCTTCGCCGGAGAGGGCGGCCTGCGCTGGCGGGCAAAGGGATCGGCCGGCGCCTCGCGTTCGTCGAAGCCGAAGCGGGCGAAGCCCTCCTTCATCTCGGCGCTGAGCGGCGCCTCCAGCACCAGCTGGTCCCGAGACGGATGCGGCAGCTCCAGCCGACGGGCGTGCAGCTGCAGCTTCAGTCCGGCTGAGAGGGCGGCGGACGCCTCGTCGCAGTATTTGGGATCGCCCAGGATGGGATGGCCGATGGCCTTCATGTGGGCGCGCAGCTGGTGGGTGCGGCCGGTATGGGGCTGCAGGGCCATCCAGGCGGCCCGGTGGGCGGCGCGGTTGACGGTCACGTATTCCGTCTCCGCCGTCTCCGCGCCGAAGTCTTTGGGATCGGCCGGCACGACCATCTCGCGGTCGCCCACGCCCTTCTTCATCAGGTGCAGCTCGATGATCCCCTCGTGCGGCTTGGGTTCGCCGGCGACGATGGCCCAGTAGATCTTCTTCGCGCGCCGCTTGGCGAAGGCGCCCGACAGGCTCGCCGCCGCCGCGGGGGTCTTGCCCAGCAGCAGGACGCCCGAGGTATCGCGGTCGAGCCGGTGCACCAGGCGCGGACGGTCCATCCCCTCACCCCAGGCGGAGAGCAGCCGGTCGACGTGCTTGGTGGTCTTGGTGCCGCCCTGCACCGCAAGCCCTGAGGGCTTGTTCAGGGCCAGCACCTCGTCGTCCTCGTAGAGCACCAGGGAGTGCGCGAAGGCGATGTCTCGGGGCGACAGGCCGGCCTTTTGCGCCTCGGGCGTGAGCGCGTCCGGGATGGGCGGCACGCGCACCTGGTGACCGGCCGCCAGTCGCGTGTCCACCTTGGCGCGGCCGCCGTCCACGCGGACCTGGCCGGTGCGCACCAAGCGGTTGATCTGGATATGGTTCAGGTGGGGCCAGCGGCGCTTGAACCAACGGTCCAGCCGCACGCCCTCCTCCGCCGCGTCCACGGTGAGGGTCAGGACCGCGCGGGACCCCTCGCTCACGCCAGCGCCCGCCGCGTGACGAACAGGCCTAGCATCACCGCCAGGATGGAGAGCGCCACCGACCCGCTGACATAGCCCGCCGCCGTCGCGTACTCTCGCCGCTGCAGCAGCAGCACGGTGTCCAGCGAGAAGGAGGAGAAGGTGGTGAAGCCGCCCAGCGCCCCGACGCCCAGCAGCAGCCGCCACCGTTCCTGACCCATGCCGCCCCGGAGCGCCAGCACCCCGACCAGGCAGCCCATCAGCAGCCCGCCCAGCACGTTGATCCCGCCGATGGCCAGCCAGCCGCGCACCAGGCCGAACGCACGCCCGTAACCGACGCCGGTCAGATAACGGCAGACGGCGCCCGTCCCACCGCCGACGAACACCAGAAGGAGGTTGACCATGGCCGCCTTATACCGGATCGGCGGGCCGGTCCAAACGCACGCGTTCAGACGCACGCGTCCAGACGCAGATGGTCCGAACCCACCGGGAGCCCGCGATGTCCGATCCCCTTCCGCCGCAGGACTGCCGAGACATGGCCGAGGTCCGCGCCGGCGTGGACGCGCTGGACCAGCGCCTGGTCGCCCTGCTGGCGATCCGCCAGGGCTATATGGACGCCGCCGCCCGCATCAAGACCGACCGGGGAAAGGTCTACGACGCAGACCGGATCGAGGACGTGGTGGCCAAGGTGAAGGCCTCAGCCCGACAGCAGGGCCTCGCCGACGTCATCGCTGAGCCTCTGTGGCGCGTGCTGATGGAGCTCTGCATCGCCTATGAGTTGAAGGCATGGGACCGGCTGCACGCGTGACCGGCCGCCTAAGGCCGCCTCACCGGCCATCGAGCATGTCGACATAGCCCTGCAAAAGCGCCGCGACGTAGCGTTGGCACGGCCCCCGGCGCAGGTGACGGCTGAAAAAGCTCCGGCCTGCACGCGCGATCTTGGCATAGCGGCGCGGATAGGCCTCGCTGTCCGCCACCACCGCCTCCACGTCCGCGTCCTGGGCGACAGGCACGAAGTGCACCCAGGGCTGCAGGCCCTTGAAGTAGAAGAGCTCGTAGTCCGACTCGTATCGGACCAGCGTGCCGTTGCTGTGCAGGGCGACGGCCACGCGCGAGCAGGTCGCGCCGTTGCCGTCGATCGAGAGGATGTGGCGGTAGCGCATCTGTTCCGGCCACGAGACGAAAGTCTCCCCAAAGCCCAGCGCCCTCGCCGCAGCCGCGGTCTCCTCGGAATCGCACTGGACCACGTTGGGCAGCTGGAAAATGACTCGCCGGCTATTCCGGAAGGCCTGGGCGGCGCGAAGGCGCGGGGTGGCGAGCCGTCTCACCGTGTCCAGGGTCAGGGTCTCACCCGTCGTCGAGCCGACGAAGATCGCCTGGTTGCGCTTCTGACGGTAACGGGTCCTGTCGCGCCAATGCGCATGTTCGAAGTAGCCGAACTCCAGCAGGTCTATGTCCGGAAGCAGAAGGTTGGCCGCATGTCGCCGCTTCTGGAAAGAAAACAGAGGCAGGCCTTCGACGCTGGACGGGAGGTCGCTGACGTCTATCCCCAGAGCGAAGTTCCCGCTCACCCGGCTCCGACGCAGGCTGGCCTGCAGCAGCTCGCCATAGGTCCGCGCCCGCCGGTTGACCATGTCGACAATCGCTCGATTGGCGTCAGGGCCGATCTCGTCGTTGGTCTTGCGCCGGCAGAACACCCGCCCGTCGCGAACGTCGTAGCGGAACAGCGCTCCGTGCTCGGCCGCCGCGATGTCGATCGCCGCACTGACCTCCTGGTGAGTGAGGCCCCGTCCGCGCCAGGGCGCGAGTTCGAGCTCAGCCCAGGTGCGGGCGGAGGCGCTGGCCGAAGCTGTCATCGGCCGGCCGATGGCGACGGCCGCAGGGCCAGGCAAAAAGGGATCAGAGCTTCCTCGATGGCGATCGATCCGCCGCAGGCGGGCGACAGCAAGTGGCGAACGCTGCCCGCTTCTTCGAACGCCAGAGTGTCGGTTCCCTGCTTACGGCGAGCCCGAGGCGGGAGGCAAGTTCACAGCCGCCTGCCGCTCGCATCGCCCGCCTCCGCGACGTTTCAGCCGAGGCCAGGCTGGACGGAACATAGATGGAACGCTACCCCTGACTCGTGGCCAGCATCCCTCTCAGGCGTAAGCTCGAAATCCTCAGCGATGCGGCCAAGTACGACGCGTCCTGTGCGTCGAGCGGAGGCGCCAAGCGCAGCTCCAAGGACGGGCGAGGGATTGGCTCGACCGACTCCGGCATGGGGGTCTGCCACGCCTTCACCCCGGACGGGCGGTGCGTCTCCCTGCTGAAGATCCTGCTGACCAACTTCTGCGTCTTTGATTGCGCCTACTGCGTGAACCGGGTCTCCAGCAACGTGGCCCGGGCTAGGTTCTCCGTGGAAGAGGTGGTCCAGCTCACCCTCGACTTCTACAAGCGCAACTATATCGAAGGCCTGTTCCTCTCCTCCGGCGTCATCCGGTCGGCCGACTTCACGCAGGAGGAGCTGAACCGCGTGGCCAAGACGCTGCGCGAGGTCCACGACTTCCGCGGCTACATCCACCTGAAGTTGGTGGCCGGGTGCAGCCCTGAGCTGGCCGTGGCCGCAGGGCTCTACGCCGACCGCCTCTCGGTGAACATCGAGCTGCCGAGCGACGACACGCTGAAGCGGCTGGCGCCCGAAAAGAGCGGCGAGGACATCAAGCGGGCCATGGGTGCGGTGCGCCTCGGCATCGACGACTCCAAGGACCAGACCCACACCGGTCGGAAGGCCGCGAAGTTCTCGCCTGCCGGCCAGAGCACCCAGATGATCGTGGGCGCCGACGCCTGCACCGACGCCGACATCCTTACGCGGTCGGAGAGTCTCTACGGCGGCTATGGGTTGAAGCGGGTCTACTACTCCGCCTTCAGCCCCATCCCGGACGCCAGCCAGGCCCTGCCGCTGAGCCGGCCGCCCCTGATGCGGGAGCATCGCCTGTACCAGGCCGACTGGCTGATGCGCTACTACGGCTTCTCCCGCACCGAGATCGCCTCGGCTGCGCCGGACGGCATGCTGGACCTGGAGCGCGACCCCAAGCTGATGTGGGCGCTGGCCAACCGCGACCGCTTCCCTGTGGACGTGAACCGGGCGGAGCGGGAGATGCTTCTGCGCATCCCGGGGCTGGGCGCCCGCTCGGTGGACACGCTGATCGGCGTGCGCCGGGTGAAGGCCATCCGGCTGGAGGACCTGCAGCGGCTGGCCCGCTCCGTGAAGCGGCTGCAGCCCTTCGTCATCACCGCCGATTGGCGGCCGGGCGCCGTGGACGAGCGGCTGGCGGAAGTCGCGCCACCGGTGGTGAAGCCGGTGCAGCTCAGCCTGTTCTGATGATCTCCTTTGAACCGCTCTTCCCGCCGAATGGCGGGGCCCAGATTACAAAACGCTGCGTTCAGGCCAACGTCCTGCAATCCTACGGTCCAGCGACCCACGCTCCGATCTGGGTCCCGGCATTGGGCGAGATGAGCGGATCAGGGGGCGCTGGTCGCTGATGTACGCCGTCCGCCTTGCCTCCGAGATCGACTTCGAGGGCTGGCGCCAGGCCGCCCGCAGGCTGCGCCTCGCAGACATCGAGCCTCCTCAGGTCGTCTGGCGCGTCGGCGAGGAGGCCGGACTGTTCGACGGGGCCGAACCTCCGCCCCCGCCGCCGGACACGGGCTTCTCCGCGCCGCGCGCCTTCGTGGAGCTGGCGCAGGGCGTGATCCTGCATCGCGACCCGGCGCGCTTCGAACTGCTCTATCGCCTGCTCTGGCGGCTGAAGGCCGAGCCGGAGCTGATGGCGGTGGCCACCGACGCCGACGTGGCTGCCGCCCAATTGATGCGCAAGCAGGTCCGCGACGCGGAGCACAAGATGCACGCCTTCCTGCGTTTCCGCCGGGTGGACGAGCCTGACGACCCGGAAGCGGTGGAGACCTACGTCGCCTGGTTCGAGCCGGCGCACCACATTGTGGAGCGCGGCGTCGATTTCTTCGTCCACCGCATGGCCAACCTGCGCTTCTCCATCCTGACACCGGAGGTCTGCGCTCACTGGAACGGGACCCTGTCGTTTTCCCCCGGCGTGGACGGGAGCCAGGCCCCGCCCGAGGATGCTCTGGAGGAGGACTGGCGCGTCTACTTCGCCTCGATCTTCAACCCCGCGCGGGTGAACGCCGAGCTGATGGCCCAGCACATGCCGCGCCGCTACTGGAAGAACATGCCCGAGGCCCGGCTGATCCCGGAGCTGGTCTCCCGCGCGAAAGGACGGACCGAAGCCATGGTGCAGGCGCCCCCCACCGTTCCCTCAGCCCGCGTGCGCCGTAAAGCTGCACCGGCGGAGGTTCCCGTCGCGCCGGGCGATGCGCCGGCGGACCTGACCCAAGTGGCCGCGGCGCTGCAGGCCTGCCGACGCTGCGATCTCTGGCGAGACGCCACGCAAGGGGTGCCGGGCGAGGGGCCGGGCGATGCGCCGCTGATGTTCGTGGGCGAGCAGCCGGGCGACATGGAGGACCTGAAGGGCCGCCCCTTCATCGGACCCGCCGGCCAACTGTTCAACCGCGCCCTGGCCGAAGCGGGCGTGCCGCGGGAGGCGGCCTACGTCACCAACGCGGTGAAGCACTTCAAGCACGAGCCGCGCGGCAAACGCCGCATCCACGCCAAGCCCAATGCCGGCGAGGTCAAGGCCTGCCGCTGGTGGCTTGAGACCGAGCGCACGCTCGTCAAGCCCAAGGTGATCGTGGCCCTGGGAGCCACCGCGGGGCTGTCGGTGTTCGGCCGCTCGGTGGCGGTGACGCGGGAGCGGGGCGTGATGGGCGAGGTAGAGGGCGGAGCGCTGGGCTTCCTCACCGTCCATCCCTCCTTCCTGCTCCGCCTGCCGGACGAGGCGAGCAAGGCCGCGGAGTTCGAGCGCTTCGTGCGCGATCTCGGCGAGGCCTACGCGCTAATGTGAACGGCTCTATGATCCGCTCATCCCGGCGGATGCCAGGACCCAGATCGTATGGCTCGTGTCCTCATCGATCGAGCACGACCAACCTTCAAAACGAGTCGCCCTGCAATCTGGGTCCCGGCATTCGCCGGGATGAGCGGAGTAAAGATTAAGCAGACCGCAAACGCTCTAGGCCCGCAGTCCCGCCTTAGGCCGATCCAGGCTCAGCGCGTTGAGCGCCACCTTGACAATGCCGTCCGCATCCAGCCCGGCGGCGCTATACATCAGCTCCGGCTTGTCCTGGTCCTGGAAGCGGTCCGGCAGGGTCATGGTGCGGACCTTCAGGCCGCGGTCCAGGGCGCCGCGCTCGGCCAGCATCTGCAGCACGAAGGCGCCGAAGCCGCCCACCGCGCCTTCCTCGATGGTGATCAGAGCCTCGTGGCTGCGGGCCAGGCGCAGGATCATCTCCTCGTCCAGCGGCTTGGCGAAGCGGGCGTCGGCGACGGTGGCGGACAGGCCGCGCGTCGCCAGCTGCTCGGCGGCCATCAGGCTCTCCTGCAGGCGGGTGCCGAAGGAGAGGATGGCGATGGCGGAGCCCTCGCGCACGACTCGCCCGCGGCCGATCTCCAGCGGCTCGGCCACCTCGGGCATCTCCACGCCCACGCCGTCGCCCCGGGGATAACGGAAGGCGCTCGGGCGGTCGTCGATGGCGACGGCGGTGGCGACCATGCGCGCCAGCTCCGCCTCGTCGGCGGCGGCCATCAGCACCATGTTGGGCAGTGCGCCCATGAAGCCGATGTCGAAGGAGCCGGCGTGGGTCGGGCCGTCGGCGCCCACCAGCCCCGCCCGGTCCATGGCGAAGCGCACGGGCAGCTTCTGGATCGCCACGTCGTGCACGACCTGGTCGTAGCCGCGCTGCAGGAAGGTGGAGTAGATGGCCGCGAACGGCTTCATGCCATCGGCCGCCATGCCGGCCGCAAAGGTCACCGCGTGCTGCTCGGCGATGCCCACGTCGAAGATTCGCTTGGGAAAGGCCTTGGCGAAGATGTCGAGCCCTGTGCCCGACGGCATGGCCGCGGTGATGGCCACGACGCGCTCGTCCTTCTGCGCCTGCTTGACGAGCTCGGTCCCGAACACCTTGGTGTAGCTCGGCGCGTTGGCCTTGGCCTTGCCCTGCTGGCCGGTGACCACGTCGAACTTGACCACGGCGTGCAGCTTGTCGGCGCTGTTCTCGGCGTGGGTATAGCCCTTGCCCTTCTGGGTGACGACATGGACCAGCACCGGCTGGTCGGTGATGTCGCGCACGTTCTTCAGGATGGGGACCAGCTGGTCCATGTTGTGGCCGTCGATCGGGCCCACGTAATAGAAGCCCAGCTCCTCGAAGAAGGTGCCGCCGGTGACCATGCCGCGGCCGTACTCCTCGGCCTTGCGCGCGGCCTCCTTGAACGGGCGCGGCAGGTGCTCGGCCACGCCTTTGCCGAAGCGGCGGATGGTGCGGTAGGCGCCGCCCGAGGCCAGCCCGGCCAGATAGGCGCTCATCCCGCCGACGGGGGGCGCGATGGACATGTCGTTGTCGTTCAGGATTACGATCAGCTGCTTGGTGGTCTCGGCCGCGTTGTTCATGGCCTCGTAGGCCATGCCCGCGCTCATGGAGCCGTCGCCGATCACGGCGATGACCTTATTATCCTCGCCCTTGGCGTCGCGGGCGGCGCAGAAGCCGAGCGCGGCGGAGATCGAGGTGGCGGCGTGCGCAGCACCGAAGGGGTCATACTCGCTCTCCGCCCGCTTGGTGAAGCCGGACAAGCCACCGCCCTGACGAAGCGTGCGGATGCGGTCGCGGCGGCCGGTGACGATCTTGTGCGGGTAGACCTGGTGCCCGACGTCCCAGATCAGCACGTCCCTGGGTGTCTCGAACACATGGTGCAGCGCGACCGTCAGCTCCACCACGCCCAGGCCCGATCCCAGGTGCCCGCCGGTGGTGGACACCGCGTCGATCATCTCGGCGCGGACTTCATCGGCGAGTTGACGAAGCTCCGGCGCCGTCAGCTTGCGCGTGTCGGTGGGGAAATGGACCGTATCAAGCAAGGGCGTATGCGGCGGCATAGGATCTCTGGGCCGAAGACGAGCGACGTTAGTCGCGGACTCAAGTGCTCCGGTCTAGCACGAAATCCACGCTGGCTCGAAGATAGGCGCCGGCGCTCCCGAAAACATCCAGGTGGGCGTGGCACTGGCTGATGAGCATGTCCACTCGCTTCCCCGCCGCCTCGCGGCCGAGCAGGGTCACGAAGTTGGCCTTGGGCGGCAAAGGCGGCGACGATCCCTTGCTGGCCAACGGCTCGCGAGGCTTTAGGTCGTGCTCATGATCGGTCAGATCGTCCAGGATCTGGTAGGCCAGGCCGAAGTCCTGGGCGAAGCCGAGCAGGGCGTGACGCTCCGGTTCCGGCGCCCGGGCGAGCACCAGCGGCGCTTCCACCGAGAAGGCGATCAGCGCGCCTGTCTTCATACGTTGCATCCTGGCAACAGTACGAAGATCGGCTCCCAGGCCCAGCAGGTCGAGCATCTGTCCGCCCGCCAGCCCCTTGGCGCCGGCGGCGAGCGCCAGCTTGCGCACCAGCTCGCAGCGGAGCTGCGCGTCCGGGTGGGTGTCGGGGTGGGCCATGATCTCGAAGGCGATGGACTGCAGCGCGTCGCCCGCCAGCACCGCCGTCGCCTCGTCATAGGCGCGGTGCACGGTGGGCCGCCCGCCCCGGATGTCGTCGTCGTCGAGAGCCGGCAGGTCGTCGTGGATCAGGCTGTGGGCGTGGATGCACTCCAGGGCGCAGGCGGTTCGCAGGACCGCTCGCTCCTCCACGTCCAGCATCCGCGCCGTCTCGAGGGTGAAGTAGGGCCGGATGCGGCGGCCTGGACCCAGCACGGCATAGCGCATGGCCTCCGTCAGCCGGCTTTCCGGCCCATCCGTGCGAGGCAGCAGCTGATCCAGGGCCACGGTGACCAGGTCCGAGGCCTCGACCATGCGCTGCCGGATGGTGGTGTCGAGCTGGTCCAGCGCCTTTACCCCTCCCCGCCCTGGCTCCCGCTCAACTGAAATCCGCCGGTTCGGCGCGGATGGCCTCGCCCTGCGGTCCCACGACGATCTTCTCGACCCTCAGGCGGGCGGCGGCGAGCCGCGCCTCGCAATGCGCCTTCAGAGCCGCGCCGCGTTCGTAGATCTCGATGGAGCGTTCAAGCGGCGCCTGGCCGGACTCGAGCTCCGACACGATCTTCTCCAGCTGTTCGAGCGCCTGCTCGAAGCTGAGGCTCGAGAGGTCCGGCGGGATGGGGGGCGCGGCGCTCATCGACCCTTCCTAGCGGGCGCGGGTGAGGTCGCCAACCATGATGACGAGTCTGGCCCGGCGCCATCCGCAAGCCTTATCGTCGCTCGAAGCGTCGCGTGGACCAGTACTTGAAGCCGCGGTCGTGCACGCAGCGCCAGCCGCGGCGGGTCAGCTCCACGCCCACCATGCCGTTGAAGAAGCCGTGCGCCACCACCAGCACGTGCCTGCCCGCCTCGGCCTCGCCCACCAGCCTGTCGGCCACGGTGCGGGCGCGAGCCCAGGCCGTCCGCCGGCTTTCCTGGCCTGCGCTGTGACCGCAATACCAGAGGAAGCGGGTGATCACGCCCCAGGCCTTGGGGCCCAGGCGCAGGAAGGCGGGCGCGTGCGGCGCCGGCAGAGGCGCCTCCACGAACATGGCGTCGCGGACGAACGTCCGGCCGAGGGCCAGGGCCTCCGCCGTCTCGATGGCCCGGCGCCGGGTGGAGCAGAAGAGCACGTCCGCCTCCTTCGCCGCCTGCACGAGGGGCTCCGGCGGGGTCTGGCCCGGCAGGATGCCTCCGACCTCATAGGCCGCCCACCAGCGGTCATAGGCGCGCGCGTCCAGCTTGATCTTGCGGGACAGGGCCGGTTCGCCGTGGCGGGCCAGTACGATGGACCCGGGCGGCTGCGTATTCGCCACGGCTGGCGGGGGATGGGCGAGGCGCGAGCGGTCGGCTGCGGCGGGCTGGTCGGCGTCGCTCATCTGCCTCGGGGCCGACGCCGGCGCGACAAGTACAGCGCCGCGGAAGACACGCCCCTAAACCTCCGCCAAGGCCCGCACGTGCGCCACGGCCGACTGACCGAGCGCTTCAAGGTCGTAACCGCCCTCCAGGGAGGACACAACCCGCCCGCGGCAACGCGCCCGGGCCACCTCCAGCACGGCCCGGGTCGCCCAGGCGAAGTCCTCCGCTTCCAACAGCTGATGGGCGAGCGGGTCGCGTCGGTGGGCGTCGAAGCCGGCGGAGATCAGGATCAGGTCCGGGGCGAAGGCGTGCACCCTCTGCATCAGGTCGGCCCAAGCCGCCCGCCAGGTCTCCCGCGGCGCCCCCGGCGCCACGATGGCGTTGGCGACGTTGCCGAGCCCGGTCTCCGACGGCGCTCCGGTCCCGGGATAAAGCGGCCACTGATGGGCCGAGGCCAGGAACAGGGTGTCGTCCACCTCGACCACCGCCTGGGTGCCGTTACCATGGTGCACGTCGAAGTCCACCACCGCGACGCGGCCCGCGCCCGCGGCCTGGGCGGCTCGGGCGGCCACCGCAACCGAGGAGAACAGGCAGAACCCCATGGCCCGGTCGGGCTCGGCATGGTGGCCCGGCGGGCGCACCGCGCAGAAGGCCCGCCCGATCTCGCCGGCCACGACGCGGCGGGCCGCCTCCGCGACGGCGCCCGCCGCCCGGAGCGCGGCGGGAAGGCTGCCGGGCGACAGGGTGGTGTCGGCGTCCAGCGCGACGGTCCCCCGCGAGGGGGCGGCTGAGAAGATGCGGTCCACATAGGCGGCTGGATGCACCCGCTCCAGCTCCGCACGCGAGGCCAGCGGCGCTCCGGACCAGTGAAGATCCAAGTCGCTGTCGGTCAGGGCGTCGATGACGGCGGCCAGGCGCTGCGGGCGTTCCGGATGCCCTGCGCCCGGAAAGTGGCCCTGCATGTCGGGGTGCGTCAGGACCTGCAGACTCACGCGTACACTCCGGCAGGGCGCAGGCGAAGCCTAGCACGCCGCCGGCCGCCTCGCTAAAGCCGACCCATGCCAGAGATCATCCTGCGGCGGGCCGGTCCGGCGGACGCCGAACGGCTGGCCCAGCTCGGCCTGCAGACGTTCCGCGAGACCTTCCTCGAAGGCTTCGCCATCCCCTATCCTGCTGCGGACCTGGAGGCCTTCCTGGCGGCGAACTACACGCCGGCGGTGTTCGAGCGGAAGCTGGCGGACCCCCTCCAGGCCACCTGGATCGCGGAAGGCGACGGCGGCGCCCTGGCCTATGCCAACGCCGGCCCCTGCCACCTGCCCCACCCCGACGTCCGGCCCGGCCATCTCGAGCTGAACAGGCTCTATGTCCTGTGCTTCGCCCAGGGCCTCGGGCTCGGCCGGCGGCTGCTGGACACGGCGCTGGACTGGATGGAGGAACAGGGGCCGGGGCCGCTGTGGCTCGGCGTGTGGTCCGGCAATCTGAAGGCCCAGTCGCTCTACGCCCGCCGCGGCTTCCGCCGGGTGGGGGACTACGAGTTCCCCGTGGGCGAGTGGCGCGACCACGAGTTCATCTTCCGGCGCGGCGACTAGGCCGGGACGCTAGCGCTTCATCGGGTCATGGCCCCAGTTCATCAGGGACTGGCGCCAGCGGCTGTGCTCCACGTCGCCGGAGGGCTTCTGGGCCAAGTGGCGATGCACATAGCCGACCACCTTCTTCATGTGGGCGTAGTCGGCCTCGGTCAGCGCGGCCTTCTTCTTGCGCTTGATGGCCACGATAAGCTCGCCGGACTTGTGCCCGACCGACTCCTTGCCGCCCGGATCCGACTTCGGCTCGCCGCCGGCCCAACCCACCGACTTGGACTCGTCGGTCTCCAGCCAGCCCTCCAGCTCCGAGGGCGTCATGTTCACAGCCGTGTCGAAATCCTTGGCGATCTCGTTGTGGTCGTCGTTGGCCATGGCCGGGCTCCTTTCCCGTACAACTGCGGCGCCTCCACATCGTTCAATCCGCCGTCAGGCGCAGCCACGCCGCCACCGCCCAGGCATGGGCGTCGTGGCGGAGCCGGCGCAGGGCGGACAGCGGCTCCAGCCAGACGAGTTCGTGGTCCGCCTCGATCTTCAGGGCGGGGTCCTCGTCCACCCCCGCCGCCTCGAACAGGGCGCAGAGGTTGTTGGCCGCCTGGCCGTCGGTCTTGACCAGGTACTGGCGGGCATGACCGAGGCGGCGGACAGGCCGCACCTTCAGGCCGGTCTCCTCCCCAAATTCACGCACCAGGGCGGTGGCGTCGTCCTCGCCAGGGTCCAATGCGCCGCCGGGCAGATCGTGATAGGGCGCGATGTCGGGCCGGGTGATCCGCACCACGGCGATCCGGCCCTCGCGCGGGACGATCCCGAAGGCGGCGGGGCGATCGGGATAGTCGAGCCCCGGCGCCCGGCGGCCGAACTGCAGCTGGCCCTCGGACTGCGTCATCTCAGTCGCTGCCATAGAACACCCCGATGGGCACGGGCTGGCCCGCCTCAGCGGCCTTGACGCCGATGTCCGGCTTGTAGCCGACCGTGGCGCTGTTGCTGGCGCGCCAGGCCGCCGCCACCATGTCGCGCAGCTTCGCCGCCCCTTCGGCCACCCTGGCGGTGGCGAAGGCCACGGCCTTCGGGTCGGCACGGGCGAAATCGCCTGCCCCCCACATGGCGTAGAGAGGCTCAACCTCCGCGCCGGTGGCGGCCAGGTAGGCGAGGGTGCAATCGGCGATGGGCGCGCAAGGCCGAGGCGCCCGCATGGCGGCCTCGACGCTCGCCAGGGTCAGGTGGTCGTGCACGAAGGCGCCCTCGAAAGGCGCGTGCAATTTGTCGTCGCTGTAGCCGTGCGGGTTGGGATAGGCGCCCCAGCCGTTGTGATGCACGCTCACGTGCAGCGGCTGGCTGGCGTCTCCGACGAAGTGCGCCCAATAGCCGATGTCACGGATCGTCAGGCCCACCCGCGTCTGCAGGTCGCGCGCGATCCAGGCCCGGTCGTCGGTGCTGGCGTCGCTTTTCAAGGCGGCGGTCTCGACGCGCCAGTAGGCCAGGTCCTTGACCACCTGCTCGAAGCCGTCCTCGATGTTGTAGGGCAGGTAGCCTGACCGGTAGGCGTCCGTTGCAACCGCCTGCAGGGCCAGGTCATAGGCCTCCCGATCCACAGGCATGGCGGAGAGCAGCGGGCCGCCGTTCACCCTTCCCTGGTCGTCGAGATCCAGGAAATGGCCCGGATCGAGATCGTGGTCGTGTGGCTGGCCGGACCCCTTGGAGCGGTCCGGCTCGCGCGCGATCTCGCCCACCGCCTGCACCGCGTCCGGCGAGCGCAGGAAGGCGGGCAGGTCAGGCGGCAGCATCTGCATCGCCGCCTCCCCGATCAGCCGGTGGCCCGTCGCGCCCCAGGCCAGCGCCGCCGTCGGCCCGGCGAGCGCCGCCGCGCTGCTCAGCAGTCCGCCGGCCACACGAAGGATGAGGATGCGACCCATGCCCGTCATCGGAGTTCTCCAGGCTGACGATCTCGTCCTAGGGCCAGCCCGTGCATAACGGAAGCGCGCCATCCGGGTCGGGCCGACAACCTGGAGCTTAGCGCCTCTTGAACGTCGTCAATGACGCCAGATCGCCGCCGCGATCCGTTCCGAGGAAGGGCGGCCTGCCACGCCCATGTCCGGCGCCACGGTGATCTGCACCATCCGGCCGACCAGCACGGCCGCGGCGCCCGGCCCCTGCACGAAGCGCACCTTCACCACGTGCGAAGCCGCCGCATGACCGGGAGGGCCACGGCCGCTCACGTGCACGATGGCGTCGGCGGTGAGGATGAAGGCGTCGGCGAACAGCGGCTCTGAACCTGGAGAGACATTGGCGTCGGCGGCGTCGAAGACGATGATGTGCTGGACGGCGCGATTGGCCCTCGCCTCCGCCTGCAGCAGCACCTGGAACAGCGCCTCCGGGCCATAGATCTGGGCGGGCCGCAGCGACTGCACCGCGCCCAGGGGCGCGGCGGCCGTGCCGGCGGGAACGTCGGGAGTGAACAAGGTCAGGCCCCCCAGGCGCGTGGCGCGCAGCACCGCCTCCCCCACGTCGTTGCGGTAGATCACGTCCCCGCGAGGCCCCGGCGAGGCGGTCAGGGCCCAAAGCTCGCCGCTGTCGTCGAACTTGAGGACCGCACGGCGCCCTCCAGACCGATCAAGCACGAACCCTTCCCCACGCTCGGACTCATAGCGGGCGACGGCCGGCAGGGAGATGTCGGCCCCCAGCTTGGCGGCCGGACCGAACAGGAAGTCCCGCAGGCTGGCCGGCTCAGCCGCACTGGCGGAAGCATGGCAACAGAGCGCCAGGCCGAAGCAGGCGCCGGACACGACCCTTACACGCGAAAACATCACCGTCCGGATGGGAGCAGACTGGGGCGGATTTGGGACAGGGGCGTGCGGCGTTTAGGCCGTACGGCGCCTTGTGTCCAAGCCGCTACGCCCTCAGCCCAGCATGTACTGACCGCCATTCGCCGTCACCGTCGACCCGGTGATGAAGGCGGCGTCCTCGCGGGCCAGGAAGGCGACGCAGGCGGCGATCTCCTCGGCCCGCCCGAGCCGGCCGACAGGGATGGAGCCCACGATCTTGTCCAGCACAGTCTGGGGGATGCCGGACATCATCTCGGTGTCGATGTAGCCCGGCGCCACGGCGTTGACGGTGATCCCCTTGTTGGCCGTCTCCTGGGCCAGGGCCTTGGTGAAGCCGATCACCCCGGCCTTGGCGGCGGAGTAGTTGGTCTGCCCCATCTGGCCCTTCTGCCCGTTGACGGAGGAGACGTTGATGATGCGGCCATAGCCTCGCTCGCGCATGCCCTCGATGACTTGCCGGCTCATGTTGAAGATCGAGGCGAGGTTGACATAGATGACCTCGTTCCACTGCTGCGGCGTCATCTTGTGCAGCATGGCGTCGCGGGTGATGCCGGCGTTGTTCACCAGCACCTCGATCGGCCCGATCTTGTCTTCGACCTCCTTCACCGCGCGCACGCAATCGTCGAAGTTGCCGACATTGCCCTTGACCACCACGGCGCCGACCTCATCGGCGCAGGCCTTGGCGGCCTCCTCGTTGCCCGCATAGCCCACCGCCACCCGGAAACCGTCCGCCTTCAGGCGTTCGGCGATCGCCCGGCCTATGCCGCGCGTGCCCCCGGTGACGAATGCCGTTCTGGCCATCTCTCTTCCAATCCCAGTCGTTTGCAGCGGGTCTGGCGCCCGCGTGTGACCGCTCAACGCGCGATCAAGGTCTTTCGACGCAGACCGCCACGCCCATTCCGCCGCCCACGCAAAGGGTGGCCAGGCCCTTGGCGGCGTCGCGGCGCTTCATCTCGTAGAGCAGGGTCGTCAGGATGCGTGCGCCCGAAGCGCCGATCGGGTGGCCGATGGCGATGGCGCCGCCGTTCACATTGACCTTGGCGGGATCGAGCCCGAGCTCGCGAACGACGCAGAGCGACTGGGCGGCGAAGGCCTCGTTGGACTCGATCAGGTCCAGCTCCTCGAACGACCAGCCGGCCTTCTTCAGCGCCATGCGGCTGGCCGGGATGGGACCGGTGCCCATGATCTCGGGGTCCACGCCGGCGTTGGCCCAGCTGGCGATGCGGGCGAGCGGGGTGATGCCGCGCCGGCTGGCCTCCTCCGCCGTCATGATCACCAGAGCGGCGGCGCCGTCGTTCAGGCCAGAGGCGTTGCCCGCCGTCACCGAGCCCTGCTTGTCGAAGGCGGGTTTGAGCCCGGCCATGGCCTCGTAGGTCGAGCCGGGACGGATGTACTCATCCTTGTCGACCACCGTGTCGCCCTTGCGCCCGGCGATGGTGACCGGCGCGATCTCGTCGGCGAAGCGGCCGGCCTTCTGGGCAGCCTCGGCGCGGTTCTGGGAGGTTGAGGCGAACCGGTCCTGGTCCTCGCGGGTGATCTGCCAGCGCGAGGCGATGTTCTCCGCCGTGTTGCCCATGTGGTAGCCGTGAAAGGCGTCCCACAGGCCGTCCTTGATCATGGTGTCAACCATGCTGAGGTCGCCCATCTTGCGGCCGTTGCGCAGGTGCGCGGCGTGAGGCGACTGGCTCATGCTCTCCTGGCCGCCGGCCACCACCACGTCCGCGTCGCCGCCGGCGACCTGCTGGTAGGCCAGCGCGACCGCCCGCAGCCCGGAGCCGCAGAGCTGGTTCAGGCTCCAGGCCGGCGCCTCCACCGGCACGCCGGCCTTGATGGACGCCTGACGCGCCGGCCCCTGCCCCGCGCCCGCCTGCAGCACCTGGCCCAGGATCACCTCGTTCACCTCGGCGGCCTCGACGCCCGCACGCTGCAACGCCGCCTTGATGGCCAGGGCGCCGAGGTCGTGCGCCGGCAGGCCGGAGAGCGCGCCGTTGAAGGAGCCAACCGGCGTGCGCGCCGCCGAGGCGATGACGATGTCAGGCATTGAAGAGGTCTCCGGCTGGCCGAGACTTCAGGGCTGCGGCCGTTTGTCTTTGTCTCGCATAGGCGGCAGGCAGGGTCACGCCCTGTTTGAACCCGCCCATAGTGGAGGAGAGCGCTGGCGGACACGCCGCGTTGGTCACTATAGTGATCCTAGCGCCGCGCCAGGCAGATGGCTCAGACAGACGGCGATCAGTGGAGGTGAGCTTGGCGGAGACTGGCCCAAACGACGACAGGCTGGATCAACCTGCGCCGCCCCCCCAGCCGAGGGGCGACAGCGGTCAGATCGTCATCAAGAAGTACGCCAACCGGCGTCTCTACAACACCGGCTCCAGCTCCTACGTGACCCTGGAGCACCTGGCCGAGATGGTGAAGCAGGGCGTGGACTTTGTGGTCTACGACGCGCGCACCAACGACGACATCACCCGCCAGGTGCTGACCCAGATCATCTTCGAGGCCGAGAACTCCGGCCAGAACATGCTGCCGATCCAGTTCCTGCGCCAGCTGATCAAGCTCTACGGCCATCAGGTCCAGGCCTTCGTGCCGGGCTATCTGGAGATGTCGCTGGACGCCTTCGCCAAGCAGCAGGACACCCTGCGCGACCGGGTGGGCGGCGCGGTCGGCAGCGGCTTCGCCAAGCCGTCCTTCCCCGGCGGCGACGGCTACCGCCTGTTCGAGGAACAGGTGCGCCAGAACATGCTGCTGTTCGACAGGGCCATGAAGATCTTCACGCCATTCTCTTACGTCCGGCCTGAGGAGACAACCGGCCGAGCCGCCGCACCTCCTGCTCCTCCGACCCCTTCGACAGCGCCCGAAGATGGAGGCGTGGAGACGCTGGCCGAGATGAAGAGCCGTCTGGACGCGATGCAGCGCCAGATCGAACGGCTGGCGGGCAAAGGCTGAGCCCCCCGCGCCGCTGCAACGTCAAAAAGCCGGAATGGCGCGCCTAAGCGTTTGTGGCGCCCCCCAGGCGCTTCCTGATCGCACGCCGCCATCCAGTCCAGGTCCTGCATGCCCCGAACCTTTCGCCGGTCGCTCGCCGCCGGCGCCGCCCTGGTGCTTCTCCAGAGTTCCGGCGCTCCCGCAGCGCCCGCACCCCCGCCCGCCCTGCGCGACAAGGTCTGGCCACAGGGCTACAGCGACCTGCCGGCCGATCCGTCGGTGCGCTTCGGCGTGCTGCCGAACGGCATGCGCTATGCGCTGATGCACAACGAGACGCCCAGGGGGCAGGTGTCGCTGCGCCTGCGAATCGGCTCGGGCTCGCTGGAGGAGAGCGACGCCCAGCAGGGGCTGGCCCACATGCTGGAGCACATGGCCTTCAAGGGCTCGGTCCACGCGCCCAACGGCGAGATGGTCAAGATGCTGGAGCGGGTGGGCCTGAGCTTCGGCGGCGACACCAATGCGCGCACCGGCTTCACCGACACCGTCTACCAACTGGATCTGCCCCAGGGCGATCCGAAGACCCTGGACGTCGGCCTGACGCTGCTGAGCGATGTCGGGAGCGGCCTGCTGCTTCAGCCCAAGGCGCTGGACTCCGAGCGGGGCGTAGTGCTGTCCGAGGAGCGGCTGCGCGACACCCCGGACTACGAGGTGACCAAGCAGCGCCTGGCCTTCGAGCTGAAGGGCCAGCTCATCGCCGACCGGCTGCCGATAGGCAAGGTGTCTGTCATCCAGACCGCGTCGCCGGCCCTGGTTCGCGCCTTCTATGCCGCCAATTACCGTCCCGACCGGGCGACTCTGATCGCCGTAGGCGACTTCGATCCCGTGGCCATGGGCGGCGACATCCGGCGGCTGTTCGGCGGCTGGCGCGGCGTGGGCGCCGAGACGCCGCCGCCTGATCTGGGGGAGGTGGCGCAGCGCGGCGAGGCGATCCAGGTGATCGTGCGCCCCGGCGCCTCCCCTTCCCTGGTGATCACCTGGGCCAGCCCGCACGACGACGCCCCTGACAGTCTCGCCAAGGAGCGCCGCGGTTTCGTGGAGAACCTGGCCTTCGCCGCCCTGAACCGGCGCTACGAGCGGGCGGCGCACTCGGCCGATCCGCCGTTCCTGGGGGCCTCGTCCGGCCGCAGCGACCAGGAGCGTTCCGCCCGGCTGGCCGAGGTCCAGGTGATGTTCCGCCCTGCCCGCTGGCGCCAGGCGCTGCAGGCCGCCGCCATCATGCAGCGTCAGGCGCTGCAGTACGGCTTCAGCCAGGCCGAGGTGGACCGCGAGGTCACCGAGACCGGCGTGACGCTGCGCAACGCCGTCGCCGGCGCCGCGACCCGACGCACCCCCGCCATCGCCGAGGACCTGATCCGCTCCGTCGACAACCAGGAGGTGGCGACCTCTCCGGACGAGGATCTGCGCCTGTTCGGCCGGTTCACCCAGGGTCTCACCGCAGCCGAGGTGAGCCAGGCGCTCCGCGACGCCTTCAAGGGCTCGGGTCCGCTGGTGTCGCTGGCCACGCCGGAGCCGATCGACGGCGGCGAGGGCGGCCTGGCCTCCGCCTTCCACGTCGCTGAGACCGAGCCCGCCTCCCCACCCGCGGCGATCCGGACGCTGAGCTGGTCCCACACCCGCTTCGGTGCGCCGGGCTGGGTGGTGGAGACCCGCGCGGTCGCGGACCTCGGCGTCACCTTCGTCCGCTTCGCCAACGGCGTGAAGCTGACGGTGAAGCCCACCGCCTTCCGCAAGGACCAAGTGCAGGTCAGCGTCAACTTCGGCCACGGCCGGCTGGAGCTGCCGCGCGACCGCCTCGCGCCGGACTGGGCGACCTCGGCCTTCGTGACCGGCGGCCTCGACGACCTGACCTATGAGGACGTGCAGCAGGTGCTGGCCGACCGCACTGCGGCGGTGGGGCTGAGCGTCGGCGACGACGCCTACACCCTGGTCGGCGCCACGCGCCCGCAGGACCTGGATGTGCAGGCGCAGCTGCTGGCCGCCTACATGACCTCGCCCGGCTGGCGGCCCGAGGCCTTCACCCGCACACAGGGCCTCTTGAACGTGGCCCTGGCTCAGCTGTCGTCAACGCCGCAAGGGGTCGAGGCGCGGGATCTCCCCGCGCTGACCCACGACGGAGACGCCCGCTGGCGCTATCCCGAACCGGCGGAGGTGCGCGCTACCCGCTTGGACCAACTCAAGGCGCTCCTCGGTCCGGCGCTGATCCGCGGTCCGCTCGAGGTGGTGGTCACAGGCGACGTCACCGTGGACGCCGCGGTCAAGGCCATCGGCGCGACGTTCGGGGCGCTTCCGCCCCGCCTGCCCGAGGCCGTGCCGCCCGGCGAGGACCAGGTACGTTTCCCAACCGCCAGCCCCGCGCCGGTGACCCGCGAGCATCACGGGCGCGCCGACCAGGCCATCGCCTATATGGGCTGGCCGGCCACGGACCTGCTCTCCGACGCCCAGCGCGCCCGGCGCATCAACATCGCCGCGCAGGTGCTGCAGCTGCGGCTGACGGACCAGGTGCGCATCGCCGAGGGCGCCAGCTATTCGCCGGCCGCGGGCGCCAGCGAGTCCGACGTGTTCCCGGGCTATGGCCACATCTACGCCGCGGTGGAGACGCCGCCCTCCAAGGTCGCGGGCTTCTATGCCGACGTGGCCAAGATCACAGCCGACCTGCGAGCCCATCCGATCACGGCCGACGAGCTCCAGCGGGCGGTGAAGCCCCGCATCGAGTCCATCGAGCGCGCCCAGCAGACCAACGGCTACTGGTCCGCCATGCTCCACGACGCCCAGGACGATCCCCGACGGCTGGAGCTGATCCGGAGCTCGATCCCTGGATACCGGAAGATGACGGTGGAGGACGTGCAGGCCGCGGCGCAGACCTACCTGATTGACGCGAACGCTTGGCGGTTCCAGGTGGAGCCGGCCGCGGTCGCAGGGGCGCCGGTGCAGGCGAAAAGCGCACCTTAAGATCGCAACGTACCTTATCCTCCCCTGCGCAGCGGGGGAGGGGGACCACGCGCAGCGTGGTGGAGGGGGCTCGCGGCGCGCCGCGATCTCCGCGTGGCGGCCAACGAGCCCCCTCACCAGGCTTCGCCTGGTCCCCTCCCCCCGCTTCGCAGGGGGAGATGAGAACCCGCAGCCTCGGGCGCTCGAACTGCGTTTAGACGTGGAGACAGACTCACGCTGCCAGCGCCACCTTGGCCAGCTCGCCCAGTATCCGCTCAGCCGTCCCCAGCCGCGCATCGGCGTTCGACCAGTCGCCCTTGACCACCAGCTTCTGATCCGGCCGCAGCTTCCAATCCCCCACCCGCTTCTGCATCTGCGCGACCAGCCCCGCGGGATTGGGGAAGGTGTCTTCGCGGAAGGTGATCACCGCGCCCTTGGGCCCGACGTCCACCTTCGACACGTTGGCCTGGCGGCACAGGCCCTTGATGCCCACGACCTTCAGCAGGTGGTCGGCCTCCTGCGGCAGCGGCCCGAAGCGGTCGATCAGTTCGGCGGCCAGGGCCTCGCGGTCCTCCAGCTTCTCGGCATCCGACAGGCGGCGGTACAGCGCCAGGCGCACGTTCAGGTCCGGCACGTAGGCCTCCGGGATCAGCACCGAGGCGCCGGTGTTGATCTGGGGCGACCAGCCGCGGCCGGCCACCAGCTCCGACGCGCCGCCGGTGGTGCGCAGCTCGCTGACGGCGTCCTCCAGCATCTGCTGGTAGAGCTCGACGCCCACCTCCTTGATGTGGCCGGACTGCTCCTCGCCGAGCAGGTTGCCGCCGCCGCGGATGTCCAGGTCGTGGCTGGCGAGCTGGAACCCGGCGCCCAGGCTGTCCAGCGATTGCAGCACCTTCAGGCGCTTCTCGGCGGCAGGCGTCAGCGGCTTCTCCACCGGCGTGGTCAGGTAGGCGTAGGCCCGCGCCTTGGCCCGGCCAACCCGGCCGCGGATCTGGTAGAGCTGCGACAGGCCGAACATGTCGGCCCGGTGCACGATCAGGGTGTTGGCGGTGGGCACGTCCAGCCCTGATTCCACGATAGTGGTGGAGAGCAGCACGTCGTAGCGGCCGTCGTAGAAGGCGCTCATCACCTCCTCGAGCTGGATGGCCGCCATCTGGCCGTGGCCGACGATGAACTTCGTTTCGGGCACCTGCTCGCGCAGGAACTTCTCGATGTCCGGCAGGTCCGACAGGCGCGGGACCACGTAGTAGGCCTGGCCGCCGCGGTATTTCTCTCGCAACAGGGCTTCCCGGATGGTCACCGGGTCGTGGGGTGTGACGTAGGTGCGTACCGCCAGGCGATCCACCGGCGGGGTGGCGATGATCGACATCTCGCGGATGCCGGTCAGCGCCATCTGCAGGGTGCGGGGGATTGGCGTCGCGGTCAGCGTCAGCATGTGCACGCCGGCCCGGAGCGCCTTCAGCCGCTCCTTGTGCTTGACGCCGAAGTGCTGCTCTTCGTCAACGATCACAAGGCCCAAGTCTTTGAACTTCACCTGCTCTGAGAGGATGGCGTGGGTGCCGACCACGATCTCCACCTCGCCCGTCGCCAACTTGGCGCGGGCTTCGGCGGCCTCCTTGGCCGGCACCATGCGGGAGAGCTGGCGCACCTTGACCGGCCAGCCGGCGAAGCGGTCGGAGAAGGTCTTGAAGTGCTGGCGCGCCAGAAGCGTCGTCGGCCCGATGATCGCCACCTGCCGCCCGCTCATGGCCATGACGAAGGCGGCGCGGAGCGCCACCTCGGTCTTACCGAAGCCCACGTCGCCGCAGATCAGCCGGTCCATGGGCTTGCCGGAGCCGAGGTCGCCCAGCACGTCGGCGATGGCGTTCAGCTGGTCGTCGGTTTCCTCATAGGGAAAGCGGGCGCAGAACTCGTCGAACACGCCGGCGGGCGGGTCCACCTCCTCGGTGGTGTTCATCTCGCGGAGCGCCGCGATCTTGATCAGCCCCTCGGCCATGTCGCGCAGGCGCTGCTTGGCGCGGGCCTTGCGCGACTGCCACGCCGCGCCGCCGAGACGATCGAGCTGCACGCCCTCGCTCTCCGAGCCGTAGCGGGTGAGCAGGTCGATGTTCTCCACGGGCAGGTAGAGCCGTGTCTCGCCGGCGTAGGTCAGGTCCAGGCAGTCGTGCGGCGCGTCGGCCACCTGCAGCGTCTTCAGCCCCTCGTAGCGGCCGATGCCGTGGTCGATGTGGACCACCAGGTCGCCCGGCGAGAGCGAGGTCGCCTCGGCCAGGAAGTTGGACGCGCGACGGCGCTTGCGCGGCCGCGCCAGCCGGTCGCCCAAGATGTCGGTCTCGGAGATCACCGCCAGGTCGGCGGTCTCGAAGCCGGCCTCCACCGGCAGCACGACGCGCTGGGGCGGCTTGCCCTTGGCGCCTGGCACGCCATAGGCCTTGGCGTCGGCATAGTCCTTGGCGAAGCGGACCGACTTCAGGCCATGGTCGGCCAGCATGGTCCCCAGCCGCTCCGACGATCCGTCGGACCAGGAGGCGAACAGCACACGTTTTCCCACCCTGCCAAGAGCAAGGGCGTGGGCTGCAACCGCCTCGAACAGGTTGACGCTGTCCTGGGCCCGCTCGGGCGCGAAGCTGCGACCGGCCGCGGCCCCCATGTCCACGACAGCCGGCGAGGCCTCGCGCTTGAAGGCGCTGAAGCGGCGCACCGCCCGCACCTCCAGGGCCGCGTCCCAATCGGCGCGGTCCATGTAGAGGTTCGAAGGCTCCAGCGGCTTGTAGACCCCGCCGCCCTTGCCCTTGGCCTGTTCGGCCCGGGCCTCGTAGGCGTCGGTCACCAGGGCCGAGCGCTCGTCCAGCGACTCTTCGGCCAGGTTGTCCAGCGCGACTAGGGCGTTAGGGCCTAGGTAGTCGAGCAACGTCTCAAGCTGCGGATAGAACAGCGGCAGCCAGTGCTCCATCCCCGCGCGGCGCGAGCCCTCGCTGATGGAAGCATACAGCGGGTCGTCTCCCGGATTGCCGAAGGCGTAGACGTAACCCTTGCGGAAACGGGAGATCGAGTCCGGGTCGATCAGGGCCTCAGACACCGGCAGCAGGTCGATCGCGTGAAGCTGGCGGGTGGAGCGCTGGGTCTCCGGGTCGAAGGCTCGAATGCTTTCCAGCGTGTCGCCGAACAGGTCGAGCCGCACCGGCTCCTCGGCGCCCGGCGCAAACACGTCGATGACTCCGCCACGAATGGCGAATTCCCCACGCTCGGACACGGTCGAAGCGCGCACATACCCGTTCACGGCGAAGTAACGCTCCAGCTCCGCCACGTTCACATCCCGGCCCGTGCGCGCCTGGTAGCTGGCCTGGCGGATGGCCTCCCGAGGCGGCACGCGCTGCAGCACCGCCGGCAGCGTCGCCACCACCAGCAGCGGCCCCTCGGCGGGCTTGCGGGCGGCGAGCTGGGACAAGGCCGCCATCCGCGCCGCCGCAACGCTGGGCGACGGGCTGATGCGGTCGTAGGGCAGGCAGTCCCAGGCGGGGAAGCGCAGCACGCTCAGGCCCGGCTCGAAGAAGCTCAGCGCGCCCAGGAAGGCGTCGGCGCGCGAGGCGTCTCGGGCGACGAACAGCGTCGCATCCTTGCGGGTGCGGGCCAGCTCGGCGATCACCAGGGCGTCGAAGCCCTCCGGCGCGCTGGCGAGATCGAGCCGCCCCTTGGCGGTGGCGATCCGTGACAGGTCCAACGAAAACTCCGAGATCAGGCGGTGGCGGTGCGAGCCGCGAAGGCTTCGAGGCGGAAGGCGCGCAGTCGCTGCACCAGCGGCGTCTCCCACTCGTCAGGCGTGGGCTTCAGCCCCACGATCCAGCCGTAGAGGTCCTGGTCCGGCACGTCGAGCAGGCGCTCGAATTCATCAAGGGTTGCCGGCTCCAGCTCGGCGATGTGGTTCCGTGCGAACGGTCCCAGGATGAGGTCGGCCTCCAGGAAGCCCCGCCGGCTGGCGCGGAACGTCAGCTTTCGCAGGCGTGCGGCGTGGGCGTCGGTGTCCGGCATGGGCGCGATATAAGGCTGCGCGTGGAAGCACGCCAGCGACCTTGCCGCCTGGGGCGGTAAGCCGTAGCCGTGTGCCGCGGCGAGGCACGCCTCGACCTTCGACAGGCTTAGGATGAGGCGAATGAAGCGGGTGCACACAGCTCCGGGGAGAGGGTCCTGCTCCCTCAGCCCCGTCTCCCTGAAAACCTCATCCTGAGCCCGTCGAAGGACCAGGTTCAAACCCCACCCGTTATGCGCCCGGAAATCCTGTTCCCCCTGTTCGCCGACGTTGACGTGCTTAAGGGCCTTGGCCCCAAGCTCCGCCCGCTGGTGGCCAGGCTCGCGGGCGAGCGGGTGCGCGACCTGCTGTTCCTGTCGCCCACGGGCCTGGTGGACCGGCGCGTGCGGCGGATCGACGAGGTGCAGGAGGGCGAGGTCGCCACCCTGCGCGTGCGCATTGATGGACACCAGCCGCCGGGCCGGGCCGGTCACCCCTACCGTATCCGGGTGGCCGATGAGACCGGCTTTGCTTTCCTGAGCTGGTTCAAAGTGTTCGGCGACAGTCTTCAGCGCAGCCATCCAGTGGGCGCCGACCGCATCGCCAGCGGCAAGGCGGAGCGGTTCAACACCGAGCTGCAGCTGGTCCATCCCGACTACCTCGTGCCCCCGGAGCGCGCCGGCGAGGTGCCGCTGCACGAGGCCGTCTATCCCGCCACCGCGGGCCTGGCTGCGCGCACGGTGCGCCGGCTGGCTCTGGCGGCGCTGGAGCGTGCGCCTGAGCTGGAGGAGTGGATCGACCCCCACCTGCTGGCCCGCGAAGGCTGGCCGGCTTGGCGCACCGCTCTGGAAGCCCTGCATGCGCCGACGATGGGCGCAGACCTGCTGCCGGACGCTCCGGCCCGACGGCGGCTCGCCTATGACGAGCTGTTCGCCCATCAGCTCGCCATGGTCCAGCGCAAGGCCGAGCGACGTGCCGAGCCCGCACCAGCCGTTCCCGCCAGCGAGATGTCGCAACGGATGCAGGCCGCCCTGCCCTACCGGCTCACCGGCGCGCAGGCGCGCACCCTGGCCGAGATCGGCGGCGATCTGGCGCTCGGCCAGCGCATGTCGCGCCTGGTCCAGGGCGACGTAGGCTCGGGCAAGACGGTGGTGGCCATGCTGGCCATGGCCGACGTGGCGGCGGCGGGCGGCCAGTCAGTGCTGATGGCGCCGACCGAAATCCTCGCCCGCCAGCACTATGAGACGTTGCAGCGGCCGCTCAGCGACGCCGGGATCGGTGTGCTCCTGCTGACCGGACGCGACAAGGGGGCGGAGCGGCGCTCCAAGCTCGCGGCCTTGGCCTCGGGCGAGGTTCAGGTGGCGGTAGGCACCCACGCCCTGTTCCAGGACGAAGTCGCTTTCGGCGGCCTCCAGCTCGCAGTGATCGATGAGCAGCACCGCTTCGGCGTGTCCGAACGCAAACGGCTGCAGGCCAAGGGCGATGCGGTCCATCTGCTGGCCCTGTCCGCCACGCCGATTCCGCGCACCCTGGAGCTAACCCTCCACGGCGATCTCGACGTCTCGCGCCTGGACGAGAAGCCGCCGGGCCGCAAGCCGGTGGTCACCACCGCCGCCCCCACCTCGCGGATCGGCGAGGTCGTGGGCCGGCTGCGCCGCGCCATAGGCTCCGGCGCCCAGGCCTTCTGGATATGTCCTCTCGTGAGCGACTCCGAAGCGCTAGACGTGACGGCCGCCGAGGGGCGGGCGGAAGACCTGACCCGGGCCCTGGGTCCCGGCGTCGCCCTGGTGCACGGCCGCATGCCGCCAGGTGAGAAGGACGCGGTGATGGCCGCCTTCGCCGCCGGCGAGGTGTCGGTGCTGGTGGCGACGACGGTGGTGGAGGTCGGCGTCAACGTGCCCGCCGCCACCATCATGGTCATCGAGCACGCCGAGCGCTTTGGCCTCGCCCAGCTTCACCAGCTCCGCGGGCGGGTTGGACGGGGTGCGGACGCCAGCGCGTGCCTCCTGCTCTATGATCCGCCGCTGAGCGCCACGGGCCAGGCGCGGCTTGAGGTTCTCCGCGAGACGGAGGACGGTTTCCTGATCGCGGAGAAGGACTTGGAGCTGCGCGGCGGCGGCGACCTGCTCGGCGCGCGCCAGAGCGGCCTGCCCGACTACCGCTTCGCCGACCCCGCCGCCCACCGTGACCTGCTGCCGCTGGCCGCCAAGGACGCCCGCGCCCTGCTCGCCCGCGACCCGAAGCTGGAGAGCGCACGCGGGCAGGCGGCGCGGGTGCTGCAGCACCTGTTCGACTGGCAACCGGACGGCGACTGGTCGGCAGCGGGATAGCGCATTACGGCTGGCGACGGAGGCCTAGTCGATGCGGTGCACCGCGACGCCCCCAACCGCCTGAGAAGTTACGATTGGCGGCGCGGCCGTCCGGAGGGGCGCCCCGCCGCCCCAGGCCGCGACCCGCGCCTGCGCGTCAGCCTCCACATCGGCGTAGAAGAGGTTGAACGGCGCGAGCCTTCTTCGGCGGAAGAGGCCGCCTGTCGGCTGGAGCGACGGAGCCAGGGGCGCAGTCACGTGGAGCAGGCCGGCGTGGCACGCGGCGGAAATCTCATGCGCGAGGAAGGCCGGCCGGGCGCCCCATTCCAGCCCCGTGGCGTTGGCGGCCCCGCGGCTCACCTTCGCAGTGGCTGCGGGCTGGTCGGTCCCCCCGGTCAGGGGGTTCACACATACGGTCGGCCGGCCACGCAGGTCGGTAAGCCGTCCATCGGGCGTCCAGGTCAGAGCGCGAGCGAGCCGCCGCTCCCCTCTTCTCGGATCGGCGGCCGGGACCGAGGCCCAGGCCACGGTGCACCCGGCCTCCGCCCGTTCGCGGCATGCCGCCATAGGGCCGGTCGCCGGCAGAGCGTCGGCGGCCACGATCGTGTCCATCAAATATACTCCGGCGATGCGCTTCACCACGGCGGGATCGCGCAGCACGCGCTCCTGCAGCAGGCGAAGCGCCAGGCTTCCCCCCTGCCCTACGCCAGCTATCAGGATCGGCCGGTCGGCTGCGTCCTGCGCCAGCATGGCGTCGAAAGCGCGGCGCACGTCGCCATAGGCGAAGCGGCGGGCGTCGCGGGCGTCGTCGCGCAGCGTCAGGTAGGCGAACAGGCTGGCGGCCCGGTAGCGCGGCGCGAACAGCCGCCCTACCCGCTGGAACGGCCCGGCATAGTTGGGCAGCACCACCCGCTGCAACAGCGCCTCCGCCTCAGGGTCACGGATCGGCGCGTTCCACTCCCGCCCGCCCGCATAGGCGGTGGGATGGATGAAGAAGATGTCCGCCGCAGGATCTGTCGCCGCCGCGTGGGCGGAATTTGCGGGCCGCAGCAGCCAAGCGGAGGGCGCGGCATAGTCCGGCGCAGGCGGCGGCCTGTAGGTCGGATAGGGCTGCTTGGGGTCCAGCATGGTGCGCCAGATCTCGCCGCGCCAGACGTAGGCGCAAAGCACGAGCACTCCGGCCGCCAGGGTGGCGAGCAGAGCCGCACCCGCCTTGACCCGCCGTCCGGCGGTGCTGGCGGCCGGCCTCACCGGCCTCAGGCCGCACGCCGTTTGGCCAGAGTGTCGAAGGCTAACAGCTCGGCCATGAGGGGCTCGAAATCCCTCAGCGGCACCATGTTCGGACCGTCCGAAGGCGCATGTTCGGGATCGGGGTGGGTTTCCAGGAAGACGCAGGCCACGCCCACCGCAACCGCCGCCCGGGCCAGCACCGGCACGTACTCCCGCTGGCCGCCGGAGCTTGCGCCCTGGCCGCCCGGCTGCTGGGCGGAGTGGGTGGCGTCGAACACCACCGGGCAGCCGATCCGCGCCAGCTCCGGCAGGGCTCGCATGTCGGACACCAGCGTGTTGTAGCCGAAGGAGACGCCGCGCTCGCAGGCCAGAACGTTGGGATTGCCGGCCTGGGTGATCTTGGCGACCACGTTCTTCATGTCCCAGGGCGCCAGGAATTGGCCCTTCTTCACGTTGACGGGCTTGCCCGTGGCGGCCGCGGCCAGCAGCAGGTCGGTCTGGCGGCAGAGGAAGGCGGG